>CAJQPW010000340.1 GCA_905480295.1 uncultured Rhizobiaceae group bacterium
GGGCCCACCGCTGGAGATGATCAACGATCTGGCCTTGTCGCTATGCGGTTCGGCAACGCGATACAAGGAGATCATCACCATTGGCGGATCGTTTATCGAAGCGGCAGCGCCATGGATCGAAACAGAGGATTTGAACCTGCCCGATCCGGTTGCCTATCCTGTTGCGGTTGGTGTGGTCACCGCAATTGCATGCAAAGACCTGTCAACCAAATCAGCCCTGGCCGCCTATTATCAGGCTTCCGTCAGTCAGCAACTGCAGGCCGCCCTGCGGTTGATGGCGCTGGGCCAACAGGCAGCGGTGGCTCTGCAGCAGCGGTTTGAAAGCGTGATACTGGAATGCGCTGAACTGGCAAGCCGCAGTCCTTTGGACGCGCTTGGCACGTCAGCACTGATTATGGATGTCGCAGCCATGCAGCACTCAACCCTGAATTCAAGGATTTTCAGATCATGAACGGACCCCTCAGGGTGGGAATTGGTGGACCGGTCGGGTCCGGCAAGACAACGTTGACCGAAAAACTCTGTAAGGCCATGCGCGACACCTATTCCATCGGGGTCGTGACCAATGACATTTACACAAGAGAAGACGCCGATGCCCTGGTGCGCATGCAGGCGTTGTCGTCCGACCGAATTATCGGTGTTGAAACCGGCGGATGCCCCCACACTGCTATCCGCGAAGATGCCTCAATCAACCTGCGGGCCATTGCCGAGCTGAACCAGACACACCCGAAATTGGACCTGATTTTTATTGAATCGGGAGGGGATAATCTCGCGGCCACCTTTTCACCCGATCTGGCTGATCTGTCGGTGTATGTAGTGTCCGTTGCGCAGGGCGATGACATTCCGCGCAAGGGAGGACCGGCCATTGCCCGCTCAGATCTGTTGTTGGTCAACAAAACCGACCTGGCCCCTTATGTGGGCGCGGATCTCGATCGCATGAAATCCGACGCCGCGACAGCACGCCCGACGCTGCCAACACTGTTTACCGACTTGAGGTCCGGCGATGGTGTTGCAGACATTGTGGCCCATCTCGAACATCTCGGCGGCCTGACAATCGCTTGAGTGTATCGCCACTTGATGCAATGTTGAAATCTGCGAAAAACCAAAAATTGGCGTTTGCGAGTTGGGCTATTGTAATCAAGCTATTTTTCCAGCAAGACTGACGACAGAAAATGTCCGGGTCTAGTATGGATTTAACGTCAAAACCCAAAAGTGCTGTGCGCGTCGATAATCTGCACAAGAATTTCGGTAGCCTCGAAGTTCTGAAGGGCGTTTCACTCGATGCCCATGATGGTGACGTCATCTCCATTATTGGCGCTTCCGGGTCAGGAAAATCGACCTTTCTGCGCTGTATCAATCTTCTCGAGCTGCCATCGGCGGGGGAAATTGCCATTGCCGGCGAAACGATCAAATTCACACCGCCAAAAAATGGCGAAATGCACCCGGCCGACAAGAAGCAGTTGCAACGCCTGCGCACCAATCTTGGCATGGTGTTCCAGAGCTTCAATCTGTGGGGTCATATGACCGTGCTGCAAAACGTTATGGAAGCGCCGGTACACGTGTTGGGACAAAGCAAAGCCGAAGCGCGTGAAAAATCTGAGGCCATGCTGCAGCGGGTCGGACTTTACGAAAAGCGCGATCAATATCCCGCATTTTTGTCCGGCGGGCAGCAACAGCGTGCTGCGATCGCCCGGGCACTGGCCCTGGAACCGCAGGCGATGCTGTTCGACGAACCCACCTCTGCCCTCGATCCTGAACTGGTCGGCGAAGTGTTGAAAGTGATTCAGGGCATCGCCGAAGATGGCCGAACCATGATCCTCGTAACCCACGAAATGGCATTCGCCCGTGAAGTTTCGAGCAACGTCATTTTTCTTCACCAGGGACTGGTGGAAGAAGAAGGAACACCAGACAAGGTGTTCAACAATACATCGAGTGAGCGCTGCAAGGCGTTCGTGAAATCAGTACACTAAAGTAAAGAAATAGGAGCGATCCCTAATGAAACATTTGAAATCCCTACTCGCAGTCGCTGTGTTTGCCGCCGGTTTTGGCATGTCAGCGGCCTCCGCCGATATTAAACTCGGCCTCGACTCCGCACCCTATCCGCCCTTTGCCGATGTTGACGCATCGGGCAAGCGCACCGGATTTGAAATCGAACTTGGCAATGCCATATGCGAAGCCATGGGCGAAACCTGTGTCTGGACCCCGATCGCCTGGGACGGCATCATTCCCGCGCTCAATTCGAAAAAGATTGATGCAATTTTCGCTTCCATGTCGATTACGGCAAAGCGCATGAAAGTCATCAATTTCTCGGACAAATACTACAACACACCGGCTGCCCTGGTGGCGCCAAAATCCTCCAGCTTCGATGGTTCAGCTGACAGTGTAAAAGGCAAAATCGTTGCGGTTCAGGTTTCGACCACCCATTCTGATTATGCCAAAAAATATTTTGCCGATTCAGCCTCTGAAGTGAAAACCTATCAGGCGTTTGACGAGCACAATAACGACCTTGTTGCAGGTCGTGTTGATGCCGTTGTCGGTGACTCCCTGGCATTTGCTGATTTCCTCGGCAGCGATGCCGGCAAGAAATTTGAAATCAAAGCCCTGCTGAATGACGAAGCTGTCTTCGGTAAGGGCGTTGGCGTTGGTCTGCGCAAAAGCGATGAAGACCTGCGCGGCAAATTTAATGCTGCCATTGCCAAGGTTCTGTCCGACGGCACCTATGACAACATCGCCAAGAAATATTTCGACTTCGATATTTACGGCAAATAAGAAAACCCTTGTGACCTGGCGCCTTGTGGTGCCAGGTCATTGCGTTGTGATGGGAACCTCCCGCATTGTTTGAGAGCCTACAATTGCTCTGGATCGCGCCACCCGGTCGCGGTCTCACCCTGTTGTCAGGGCTTGTCAGCACGATGCAGATCGCTTTTGGTGCCTATGCGCTGGGCCTGTGTATTGGCCTGCTTGGTGCCCTGGGCAAAATCAACGGCCCGGCACCGCTGCGCTGGTTGTTGACCGCCTATACAACTCTAATCAGGGCCGTTCCCGAACTGGTTCTGATCCTTTTGCTCTACTATGCGGGAACATCGGCCCTCAACAACCTGCTGGAAAGTCTGGGGTACGAACCCATAGACATTAGTGGTCTGGTTGCTGGCATTGTCGTTTTGGGCTTTGTCCAGGGTGCTTATTCCACCGAAGTGATCCGCGCGGCCATGTTGGCGGTACCCCGCGGCCAGACCGAAGCTGCTTTGGCCTTTGGGATGTCCCGCACCCAGTCGGTTTATCGAGTTCTCATTCCGGCGATGATCCCCTTTGCCCTTCCGGGGTTGGCCAATTTGTGGCTGATTGTCACCAAGGACACCGCATTGCTGGCCGTTGTCGGGTTTTTTGAACTGGCTTCTGCGACCAAGACAGCTGCGGGCAGCACACGCAATTACCTGCTGTTTTATAGCGCCGCTGCGGTGATTTACCTGTGCGTCACCCTGCTTTCGAATGTGGTTTTCGGTCGTATCGAACGCCGCTATCGGCGTGGCCAGGCCGCGGCGTAGTGGGATTGTAAGAAATGGATTGGTCCTGGCTCCCTGAATATTCCGACAAGCTGATCTCCGGCTTCTGGCTGACCATTCAGCTTCTGGTGATCTGCTCGACACTGGGCTTTCTGCTGTCGGTCCCCGTCGGACTGGTGCAGGTAACGGGCCCCAAACCGCTGGCCATGCTGGCACGGAGTTTTTGCACCGTAGTCCGCGGAACACCGCTGCTGATTCAGCTGTGGCTGATTTATTATGGCGTTGGTGAGCTGTTTCCCAAAATTGACGGTATCCGGGATTCTTTTATGTGGCCATTGCTGCGGGCAGCCTTTCCCTACGCCATCCTGGCGTTCACCCTTTCGGTTGCCGGTTATGTAGGCGAAGTGATGCGCGGCGCGTTTGCAGGTGTGCCGAAAGGTGAGCTGGAAGCGGCGCGGGCCATGGGTATGAGTTCAATCAAAGTGCTGTGGCGCATCTGGCTGCCACGGGCCGTGCAAAACGTTTTCCCCACCCTTGCCGGCGAAGTGGTGCTGACCCTGAAAGCCACCCCCCTTGCCGCCACCATCACCATTTATGAACTGTTCGGCCGCAGCACCGAAGTTCGGCAGGACACCTTTCTGGTGTACGAACCGCTATTGCTTGTCGCCGGTATCTACATTCTCCTGACCGGTCTGATCGTGACACTGTTTGGGTGGCTGGAAAACCGCATCCCCAAGCCGAGCATGGCATGAGCAGGATATTGGTTGCCGGCGTCGCCGTGCTCGACTTCGTCTTTCACATGGATGAATTTCCTCAAAAACCGGAAAAATACAGGGCAAGTGGTGCGTCAATCAGCGGCGGTGGCAATGCCGCCAACGCCGCCGTCGCCATTGCTCGTCTGGGTGGACAGGCCCATCTGGCATCACGCATGGGCGACGATGAAATTGCCGATCTGATCCACACCGGGCTTGATAGCGAAGGTGTCGAAACAAGCCTGATCAAGCGTTACCCCGCAAACCGTTCATCCTTTTCGTCGATCTATATCGACGGCACCGGCGAACGGCAGATCATGAACTATCGTGACGAAAAATTGCCGTCGACCGGTGACTGGATCGATCAGACAGTACCAGAAGGATTATCTGCCGTCCTGGCCGACACCCGCTGGCCGGATGGGGCGTTGGCCGCCATGCAGCTGGCGCAACGTTTGAACATTGCAGGGGTGATGGATGCAGAAGCACCCGTGCTGGAAGCAGAAGCCGCGCTGCATGCAGCCAGTCATGTAGCATTTTCCGCACAGGGTGTGATTGATCTGGCGGGCTGTGACGACGTGGAAGAAGCTGCCATGTGCGCCGACACAATATTGCCGGGCAAAATCATTGCCACCGATGGCGAGAATGGGGTTGTCGTGATCAATGATGGTGCGCCAACATGGTATCCCGCCTTTGATATCACGCCGGTTGATACTCTGGGAGCCGGTGACGTGTGGCATGGCGCCTTTGCACTTGCCCTTGGTGAAGGTCGAGCAGAGGCCGACGCTGTACAATTTGCTAGCGCTGCGGCAGCAATCAAATGTGGCCGCACAGGCGGTCGCGACGGCGCCCCGAACAGGGTGGAAGTTACTCAATTCCTGAGGGAGAAATCATGACACAATCGGGCGCCCACCGCGAAATATTCGGTCAAATGGATGATGGACAATCGGTCTACCGCCTGCAATTGAGCGGCGGCGGATTGCAGGCCAACATCCTCACCTATGGTGCCTGTTTGCAGGACCTTCGCTTAGATGGCCATGCTGCCCCGCTCGTGCTCGGCTATGGCGACTTTCCATCCTATCTGGCCCATTCTCCGTTTTTTGGGGCAACGGTGGGACGATTTGCCAACCGAATAGGCAACGCAAAATTCGATCTGGATGGCCAAAGTTTCCGAACCGATGCCAACGGCAATGGCAAACACACATTGCACGGCGGATCGAAGGGATACGGCAAACGGTTGTGGGACATTGCCGACCTGGGAACGTCCCATGTTTATCTCACCCTGTCCGACAGGGATGGCACGATGGGATTTCCTGCCAATTGTGAGGTTACCTGCAACATCACGTTGAAGGATGACGGATGCTTGCAGATTGCCTACACCCTGCGCAGTGACGCCGCCACACCCGCCGGTCTGGCCCACCATTCCTATTTCATTCTCGATGACAGCGGCGACTGTCGTGACCATGAGCTGCAAATTCTTGCTGAACAATATCTGCCGGTCGATGCTGACCTCATTCCAACAGGTGCAACCGCTGACGTTGCAAACACCCCGTTTGATTTTCGTGCAGCCAAACCCATTGGCCGCGATCTCGATGACAGCCTGATTTATGATCATAATTTCTGTCTCGCCGACCACCGCCGCGGAATGCAAAATGTTGCAACGGTCTATTCCGACCGGTCTGGTGTTACCCTGGACGTTGCGACCACTGAACCGGGTCTGCAATTTTACGCGGGGCATAAGGTTTCAACACCGGTTCCGGGCCTGACCGGGGAACCTTACGGAGCCTATGCGGGCATGTGTCTGGAAACCCAGAACTGGCCCGATGCACCCAATCACCCATCCTTTCCCAACGCTATCGTTCGCCCGGATGAAGAGCTGCGACAGGTGAGCGAATACCGGTTTTCAAAGAACTGACGCAGCAGTTGACCAACCGACCGACCATCGGCAGTGTGTCTGCTGCAGCACAATAAATGGATGTTGATTCATGAGACTTTCGGGGAAAACCGCCATAATAACCGGCGCCGCACAAGGCATTGGCTATGCGATCGCCCATCGTTATGTGAGCGATGGAGCGCGCGTCATCATTGCCGATATCAATGATGAAAAAGGCGAGATCGCACAGGAAGAACTGTCCAAACTGGGCGAGGTTTTATACGTCAGCTGCGACGTTGGCGAACGGCTCGACGTTCACAACCTTGTGGCGGCTGCAATCGACCGGTTCGGTGAAATCGACGTTTTGGTGAACAACGCCGGCATCGTGGTAGGCGGTGATTTTCTTGAGATATCGGAAGAAGATTTTGACAAAGTCATGCGGGTCAATCTGAAAGGGGCATTTTTGTGTTCCCAGGCGGTGGCAAAACACATGGTCAAGCGGGTCGAGAATGGTGGACCTGCAGGTTGCATTATCAACATGTCGTCAACCAACGCCAAACTCGCCATACCGGCTCAGATCCCCTACACGATATCCAAGGGCGGGGTACGCCAGTTGACCAACGTACTGGCCCAATATCTGGCACCGCACGGTATCCGGGTTAACGCCATCGGGCCCGGCTCCATTGCCACAGAAATGCTTGAGGCGGTGAATTCCAATCCGGAAGCCATGCGTAAAGTGCTGTCCCGCACGCCAATGGGACGCATCGGCGAACCGGCAGAGATTGCCGGAATTGCAGCTTTTCTGGCGTCTGGAGACGCAGGCTATGTCACCGGCCAGACGATTTATGCCGATGGCGGACGTCTGGGACTGGCCTATACAATGGAGTGATCCGGACCGCCCTGTCGGCGGTCCGTGATTTTATTCTTCGGTTTCTTTGACGGAATCGCCAAGGGAACCGAAGTTTTTAAAGACGCTGTCAGCATCAATATCTTCCGTTGCCTGACGCTCTTCTTCCGGCTGAACGATCTGGGTTTCAGAGGCCGGCAGCAATCCGTCTTCTGCGGCACCTTCTTCGACCTGCGGCAGATATTTGGCGGCCTTGGCTACTTCGAAATCAAGATCGATCTGGCTGCAGATTCCCAATGTGACCGGATCAAGCGGTTGCAGATTGGTTGAATTCCAATGGGTACGATCACGGATCGCCCCGATCGTTGTCTTGGTCGTGCCAACCAACCGGATGATCTGTGAATCCCGCATTTCCGGGTGATTGCGAACCAGCCACAAAATCGCATTGGGGCGATCCTGACGCCGGGAAACCGGCGTATAGCGGGGGCCCTTTTTCTTCAGTTCAGGCACCACAACCTTCGGTTCCAACAAGGTTAGTTTCTTGTCTGGGTCAGCTTCGGCCTCTTTGATCTGATCACGATTCAACTGACCGGTCTGAATTGGATCCAGTCCTTTGATACCCTGTGCAGAATCACCATCGGCAATCGATTTGACTTCGAGCGTGTGCAGGCCGCACAAGGCGCCGATCTGGTCAAATGTAAGAGCGGTGTTGTCCACGAGCCATACGGCGGTGGCTTTCGGCATAAGAAGTTTTGTTGCCATCGGTCATTTCCTTCGCTGGATGCAGATGCATCAAATCAAACCTTTCCCGTGTGCTTGCCGGAGTTTTCGAGCAAGCCGTGGAAACTGCCACGTTTTGGGGATTGCATCGCATATACGCCTGTGGCTGAGGAATTGCAAATGACATTGCGTGAAATTCTCAACCCAATCTGGTTCTGCATCACGGCCTCGGCTATATCTGAAGCGACACGAAACAGGGAATGGCGAAATGTTTGATGAAAATGAAGCCCAGTTTACCAGCAGCAAAGACATCACATTGGGCTGTGATCTGTCGACATTTTCCTTGGACGATCTCGACGAACGCATCGGCCTGCTTGTTGAAGAGATCGAACGGATGAAAGCAGAGAAGATTAAAAAGGCATCAAGTCTCGATGCCGCACAATCTTTCTTCAAATCATAAAATTTGGTTACAACAAATTAACCAAATTAATCTTTTGTTAAGCTTTATAGGCGTTAATAATAGCGGTACTCCTTATGAAATGATGTTTCAAACGATCCGATTTTCTTGAGTGAGCCTCCCTGTAAACTTTCAAGAGCCGTGCGCGGCTCTTTTTTTTTGGCTTTTTCAAACTAAACCGCACTTTACCCCTTCCCCTTTGCCACCTAAAGTCCTGTGGCAATTCTGGGATCCCTTCTGCATGTCCAATGACAAGCTTCCACATAACGGTGCCAAACCGGTTCGCCTGGCCGAACATTTCGCAACTTCTGACAAGTTCCGCGATCTGTTTTCCAACGGCATGGACCTGGTTGAAGAAACCGCGAGCTTTCTTGATGCTGATGGGCGTAAGGCTGCAAAAGCATTGTCCAAGACCGCCTCTGCAATCTATGGCGCTGAAAGCATGCGTCTCACCACCCGGCTGATGCAACTGGCCTCCTGGTTACTGCTGCAACGTGCTGTGGCCGAAGAAGAAATGACGCTGCAACAGGTCTTGGTGGAAAAAAAGAACATCAAGATAAACCAGCTGCACAGCCCGCAGGGCGGTGCCGGGTGGGATGAACTTCCACCGCATTTTCTCGACCTGATTGATCGGTCGGTATCGCTGCAGCGCCGCATTCAGCAACTGGATGCACAAATTTATGGCGATAAGTCCGAAGACAGTGCACCGACGGGTGAAAACCCGGTCGCTTCGCAACACGCATTGCTTGAGACGGCATTTGATCGCCGGTTTCGCCGCTAAGTTTCAATATTTGTGGATTTACCAGCTGCCACCACCGTCAGTGGCACTATTGCGTCTGGCCAAATTGCGCAAAGGCAACCCGGGTCAGAGCCCGACCGCTGAAGCGATCGGAACGAAGCGGGAAGCGTGTTGGCGCAAAACCGACTGAATAGACCGAATGCGGTGCTGCACGGCGCGTGCTCTGTTCATAATTCGGTGCCGTTAACGCAGCTGCAGAACCAATGCGGGTGGATACGGAAACGGCCCATGTCTTAACCGAGGCACCATCCAGATCCCCCAGGCTCAACTGACTTCCCGCATCTGCATCAGACTGACGGGCAAACCCGGTAAGAACAGGCTGTTCTGCCGCCGACTTGGGCTGCGAGGAAGGCAGTGGAACCCGGAATGCATTATCACCGTCACCCAGCCGACTTGTGAAAGCAGCATTGCGCCAGGATGGCGTTGCTAAAACATTATCATCGCTGGGTGCCAGGCGGGCCCGATCCAAAGCAGCACGCAGAGCTGACTGATTGATTGTTGGTTGGACGGAACGCGCAAGCGCAAGCTGAATGGCTTCAGGACGAGCCGCGCGTGACCGTGGAACCGGAATAGACTTCAGGGCTTCGGCCAGTTTGCTGTTGCTCTGTTGTTGTGCAGCGCGTTCAACCGGTGTCAGCTGACGTTCACCTGCCAGCGCCGTCTCAATCCGGCCTGACAGATCAACTGTTCCATTTTGACTTTCGGTTGACGCTGTTGGTTCTGCTGAAGCCAAACGCAAAGGATCGGTGATGCTGCTTGGGGCAGCAAGCGCCAGTTCCGTTTGCGCAGACGGTTGTAGCGAAGCCAGTTCCAGGGCGGCCCGTTCGGAATTGATGGACTGCAATTCGTTCAACTGTTTCGTGGCCGCTTGCGCCAGCAATTGTGCACTGCCCGGACGGCGGCGCGGAATGGTCAGACGGCCGGTGGAGGGCGTTGCGCCAAAATTATCATAGGAAACACGGGCAACAACCTCGTCGGCCAGTTTTGCTGCGGCCACCTGCTGGGCGAGACGTTCAGCGGCGCGTTCCCGCTCCTGCAGCGCCGCGGCGGCAACTTGCTGGGCACGGTTTGATGCTGCGACCTGCTCGGCCAGACGTTCGGCTGCAACAAGCTGAACTGCGCGTTTTTCTTCAGCCAGTTTCAGCGCAAGTTCAGCAGCCTGTGCTGCTTCAAGTGCTCGCTTGGCGATTGCAATCCGCTCGGCTTTTTTAGCTGCGGCGATATCCTGCGCCCGTATGAGTGCAGCCACTTCCTCGGCCTTTTTCTTGGCGAGCGCAGTTTCCCGAGCCCGTTGTGCAGCCAGGGATTCCTGGGCCAGTTGGGCGGCAACACTGATTTCCTTTGCCCGCCTATCGGCCTCCGCCTGCTGGACCAATTTTGCAGCCTCTGCGATTTCACGGGCGCGTTTGGCGGCGGCGGTCTGCTGCGCTAATCTTGCCGCTTCCGCGACTTCCTGAGCCCGTTTGGCAACCGCGACTTCCTGCGCCTTGCGTGCTGCTTCAGCCACCTGTTTGGCCCGCTTCAGCTCTTTCTGACGGGTCTCTTCTGCTGCACGCGCCAGTTGCGCTGCCTTTGCCGCTTCTTTCTCGCGCGCCAATTTGGCTGCAGCAAGCTCTTTCTCACGCCGCTTCCTGGCGTCATCCTTGCGTTTTTCGGCAACATTTTCCAACGAAAACGGGTCAGCGCCTTTAGGCTTCTTTTGGTTGGGCTTTTCTTTCTTTGGCTTTTTGTCCTTCGGTCGCAAGGATGCCGTTGGAACCGGTGTTTGGATCTGCGGACGATTGGAAGGTTTGGTTGCAGACGGAATTTCGCGCTCATCCGACTTGTTGCCACCTTTGCCTGTAAACAGTTTGGCCAAAAGCCTCTTGCGCACTCGGGTCGTGCGCTTCGATCCGTCCGCGTTCAAACCTTTTTGCAAATTGAGCTTTGCTGATTTGTATCCCTTCAACGACTTGCCGTTGGAGGGAATATGTATCGTTTTGCCCCTAGGGAATACTTTGGCCAATTGCTTGGCGCTCATTCTTGGCCAATGGCGAACCCGACCCGTATCAAGGTGTACAAAGGAGCCGCGATAGTATCCAACACCACCGCGATGGGCCTGCAACCCGAGTGCACGCAACTTGGCCACGCTGACATCGGTCAGGAAGAAATCCAGAGCCTTGCCGCGGGTATGCTGGCTGTTCTTGGCGACGTTGCGGCCACGGCGGCGCAACATCGTGTTGGTGCGCGGTGAACGGTAACCGGAAATGACGTGGATCGGTTTGCGTGATCCGCTGCGCTGATAGACTTCCCACACCAGATCCAACAGAGCGGGATCCATTTTCGTTGGTTCCTTGCGGCGCCAGTCACGCAGAAAGCGGTTGGCTTTTTTCAGGCCCTTTTGCAGATATTTGCCGTTTTTCTTGAACGTGAAGGTCGTGCTCTCTTTGGTATGGGTAAAATACATCTTGAGAGTTCGGGTCTCTGCCCGGGCAACCGACTGAAAGGCGGTCAGCAGCAAAACCACGGAGAAAACCGTCAACAATGCGCGTGCAAGATCATGCCTTTTACAGCATCGACCTAGGCCGCTTACTTTGTTAAATCTCACCGGCTTCATCACAGGTCGATTGTGCCTTCAAAACAGTACGACGGGTTGCTGACAGGCCCCATCCCGTCATTTACATATCAACTGCCGCACTCTGAATTGACATATGCCAATCGATTGCGGTCAATTGATGGCGTAAACCATACTGCCAAATTCATGGTTAATATAGCGTTTCAAGGCAAAAAATTAACGCTAGCCTGTGGGTTGCGGTAACAATCAGGCGACCGCTTGACGCGCCGTTTCGCGGGGCTCATTCGCGTCAATCCCCAGCTCTTTAAGTTTTCGATACAGAGTCGAGCGACCAATCTGCAAACTGCGCGCCACACGGGTCATGCGCCCCTTGTGGTGATCGATGGCAAAACGGATCATATCAGCCTCAAGTTCTTCGAGTGAACGCATGGCGCCCTCTTCTGAAAGTGCTGGCAGAAGTCCTTCATCCAGCGCTGCTTCCGCCAGTTGTTCCGGCGTTAAAGCGCCCTGCATCGGACTTTCAATGCTGCCGGATTCAATGATGGTCTGGGGCTCCTGCGCCTCGTCACCGGGTTCAACTCCCATCGCCACGGCAATTTGAGGGAATTCGTCAATGCCCAGCCTGTTCCCGTCACACAGCACAACCGCTCTGAAAATCGTGTTTTCCAACTGACGGATATTGCCGGGCCAGTCATACGCCTCAAGCATCGCCAGGGCATCATGCTCTATGCCCACGATATGGCGGCGCCCCTCTTCGAGGCAGATCTGGGCCGTGAAATGACGCACCAGGGCGGCAATGTCCGACTTCCTGGTGCGCAGGGACGGAACATTGATGGGAAATACGTTGAGACGATAATACAGGTCTTCGCGGAATTGCCCGGACTTGACCAGCTCAATCATGTCGCGATTGGTGGCTGAAATCAGTCGAAAATCCGTTGAAACGGGGCGCTTGGCGCCGACCGGATCGATCTCGCCTTCCTGAATCGCCCGTAACAGTTTGACTTGCAGTTCGAGTGTCAGTTCCCCGACTTCATCTAGAAACAGAGTTCCCCCATCAGCTTCCTTGAATTTGCCAACATGGTTGCTGGTGGCACCCGTAAACGACCCTTTTTCATGACCGAACAGGATGCTTTCAGCGAGGTTTTCTGGCAATGCGCCGCAATTGACTGTGACAAAAGCCTTGCCGCGTCGGTCACTGGACCCCTGAATGGCCTTGGCAAACACCTCTTTACCAACACCGGATTCCCCCTCAATCAATATCGGGATCGTCGATGTGGCCACCCGTTTGCCCAGCTTCGTCACCTTGGTCATCGCCGCGCTGTCACCAATCATGTCGTCGAAGGTGAATGTGCCATTCGTGCTTTTTCGGATCTTGGCAACGGCCTCTTCCATCGCCCCCAGCTTCAGCGCGTTTTGAATGGAAATCTTCAAGCGCTCCATGGAAACGGGTTTAACGCAGAAATCAACGGCGCCTGCACGCATGGCTTCGACGACAGTTTCGATGCCACCCCGCGCGGTCTGCACGATGACGGGCTGGTCGAGACCCGCATCCCGCATGCTCTTCAACACGCCCATCCCATCAAGCCCGGGCATAACCAGGTCCAGGATCACCAGATCGAAGCCATTTCCCGCATTTTCCCGCAGCAAATGCACCGCAGTGTCACCATCTTCACACACCACGGCCCGATGACCCATCTTGTTCACCGAATTTTCGAGTAATCGGCGTTGTACTGGTTCGTCGTCAACGATAAGAATTGTGTTTGTCATAACCGGTGAGCACTTTTCTTCGGGTACTTGTTGAATTCTCAAAATGGCACACTGCCCTGAACGGTGATTTAACTGTCACGATGAATAATGAGTTAACGCAACGCCATTGCCAGCACCGCAACACAGCTGGCCAGGGCAATTTGATATCAACGATGCTGCAAGGAATCTCGCAATGAATCGTCACCTGTCCCTGCCGGCAATGGCAGCTGCCGAGGAAGCCGGTAATGTGGAGCCAAATGCGTTCAGCGATTTGCCGAGATGGAACCTCAATGATCTCTATCCAGGCATGGAATCGCCGGAGTTCAAGAGTGAATTTGATGCTGCACTGGACAAGGCTAAATCCTTTGAATCAGCGTATAAAGGCAAGCTGAATCAACTGCTTGAGCAAAGCGGTGATGCCTTGGCAGAGACCGTTGCGGCCTATGAGGTGTTGGAAGATGAACTGGGTCGGCTGATTTCTTATGCCGGACTGATCTATGCAGGAGATTCATCGCAACCGGCGAACGCCAAATTCTATGGCGATGTGCAGGAACGACTGACCAATGCCGGCAGTCACCTTTTGTTTTATCCTTTGGAACTCAACCTGCTGTCAGACGACGCCATCGCAAGCGCTGCCAAAAGCAGCGATAAGCTGCGTCACTATTTGCCCTGGTTAACTGATCTGCGCCTCGACAAGCCCTATCAGCTGGAAGATCGCATTGAACGGCTGTTTCTTGAAAAGTCTTCCACCGGTGCGTCCGCCTTCAACCGCCTGTTTGACGAAACCATGTCCAGCCTGCGTTTTGAAGTGGATGGCGAGAAACAGGCCATCGAACCGACCCTCAATCTGCTTCAGCACAAGTCAGGCGACGTTCGCAAATCCGCCTCTGATGCCCTGATCGTCACGTTTAAGGATAATCTGCGACTGTTTACGCTGATTACCAACACATTGGCCAAGGACAAACAGATCAGCGACACGTGGCGCGGCTTTGAAGAC
>CAJQPW010000341.1 GCA_905480295.1 uncultured Rhizobiaceae group bacterium
TGTCGTCGTGGGTTCCGATCGAAAGACCATTCTGGCTTGCCGGACCGGGCACATGCCATTCTCGACCAAGTGAGGGAGCCATTGGCCAGGCCCCGGCCTGCATCATCAGTTCCGGAATATCCCAGAGCGCCTGAAACTCGACCACTTTGCCATTTTCAAAGCGATAGAATTCGTGAAACCGCAGCGAAGCCTGATGCCCGGTTGGTGGAATGTCCAGAAACGGTGCATCAAAGGTCCCGGTGTAATAGCCGCAGCAGCCAACCCAATCGAGTTCAAGCGGGGATCGTCCTGCCATCACCAAATTATCGCGCCGCTCCAGATCTGGTATCGCCTTCTGCAACGGCAACAAGGCGTCGTTAAGCAGACCATCAGGACCATCAAGGGTTTCAAACGGATGGGAAAGATGGACCTTGGCATCGGCGGCAAACAGTGTGTCCAGCGCTGATTGCAATGCCGCTTCATCAAAATCATACAACGCGCGGCGAAAGGGCTCAAAGAACGCCTTGTTTTGATCGTGTACCGACATCAATGCCCCATGACGAGGCGGGGTTTATAGGCGGATTCAAGTCGCTTGATCTGATTTGCAGTAAGGGTTACCTGCGTGGCATCCAGGGCTTCCTGTAATTGAGAAATCTTGGTGCTGCCAACAATCGGGGCGGTGACATGATCCTTCGAAAGAACCCAGGCATAGGCCACCTGCGCCGGTGAAACACCGCACTCAGATGCGATCTTCTTTACCCGCTCCAGCACGGCATAGTCCTGCTTATTGCCAAATAACCCGCCAGCAAGGTCGGTTTTTGCCCGGTTTGTACCTTCTCCCTGCTGCGGTTTGTTGCCAGCGAGAAACCCCCGGGCAATCGGGCTCCACGGCACCACAGCAACCCCTTCGCTTTGGCAATAGGGCATCATTTCCCGCTCTTCTTCCCGATAGGCAAGATTGTAGAGATTCTGCATTGCCGCAAAGGGTACAAAGCCCGCGGCGATCTGCAATTCACGTAATTTTGCAAACTGCCAGGCCCACATTGATGACGCCGCCGGATAAATCACCTTGCCTGCACGAACCACCGTATCGAGAGCTTCCAGCGTTTCTTCATACGGCGTATTTGGATCCAGCCGATGCACATAAAGCAGGTCGACATGATCCATTTGCAGCCGTTTCAAAGACGCATCAACACCCTCCAGAATATGCTTTCGTGACAGTCCCTTCTTGTTGGGACCATGTCCTGTAATCAACCCAACCTTCGTCGCCAAGACGATCTCGTCACGACGGGCATATTTTTTCAGCATGCGCCCGGTAATTTCTTCACTTTCGCCGAAATTATAGTGGTCGGCTGTATCAAAAAAATTGATTCCCTGTTCCACCGCCAATTTGAAAAACGGTTCCGAATCCGCCTCTGGAATAACCCAAGGATGGGTCGGCCCGCCCGGCGTTCCAAAAGACATACAGCCCAGGCAAAGGCGGGAGACCGAAAGGCCAGTGTGACCAAGTTGAGTATATTCCATGTGGCTTTCCAGATTCATCCAACGGTGCGTTGATACGTGATCGCAACAGGTTAGTGAAAGCCGGGATCAAATCAACCGGGATTACTTCTCAAGAATCTGGACAAGACGGATCAATTGAACTCCCTCCTCATCCAAAAGCTCCAGCCTATCGCCGTCTTTGACAACTTTTCGGGTGGATTGAAGAACCTGCAAAAAGTGGGTTTCCGCAGCATTTGCATCTCCGGCACACAGCTTTTTGGTGGTCGCAATCGGACCCACAATAATCATGTCAGACGAGCTGGAAATGGAGCTACGGTAATTATTGCACCCCGCATTTCCTGCTATGCCGTCCTCGCTCACGAATTGAAGTGTGCGTTGCGGGTTCTGCTCGGTTTGCCAATAGGTGCCAACCAAAAGGCGCAGATCAGTTTGCGGATTGTTGCTGGCCGCAAAAGCGCCCTGAACGCAAAAAATCAACAGTGTCAGGCTTATCAAAAAACGGGTCATGGTGAAGTCCAATTGAGAGATGAAAAGATTGTGAGTAGGCATCAAAATAAGAAACCAGCATGGTTTTCAAATACCCAGTGTGAATTTTTTTGGTCAATAGGATGTCCTGCTCGCAAATCGCTTCCCCCATTGATCTGAGCCAACTGCCGATCCAACGGTTTACAGGCAGATTGTGGTGGCCTTGGCTGCTCACTCTCGTCTTTGTGTTGCCATTGGTGATGGCGGGAACTGGCCAAGCCCAGTCACCGTGCGGGGGATCCGACAATTTGTGCCAAACACCGCTTGGCGAATATGCCATCGCGCTGCCTGAGGTGAAAGGCAAAGATCCTGTTCCGGCCTTGATCTATTTTCATGGTGCGGGCGGGTCGGGGCCGCGGGCCATGCGCAACAAAGGCATGATCGAAGCGTTCAGGAAGCGCGGTTATGCCATTATTGCTCCCAGCGGGTTGAAACGTCCCAACTCACGTTTTGGACCGGGCTGGTCGTTTTTGCCGTTTGGCGAAAAGCAACGCGATGAATTGGCTTTCACCCGCGAAGTGCTGGCGGACGCCGCTAACCGGCACAATATCGATCGTCAAAACGTATTGATGAGCGGGTTTTCGACCGGCGGATCGCTGGTTTGGTATCTGGCCTGTCAGGATCCTGGAATCGCCCGGGCTTATGCGCCCGTTGCCGGTGCATTCTGGCGGCCCCATCCCATCAGCGCAGATTGCACCGGTCCGGTCAGACTGTTGCACACCCACGGTTGGCGCGACAAAACCGTGCCCTTGGAAGGTCGCCCGCTCGGTGGGGGGCGTGTTTACCAGGGTGACGTTTTTGAAGGATTGCGAATTCTCCGTGAAATCAATGGCTGCAACCAGCTGAGAGCCGACACGTTCAATACCAAGGGACGTTTCTGGCGTCGAACATGGACGAAGTGCGTTCCGGGGTCAGCGCTTGAATTTGCACTGCATACCGGTGGCCATGGAGTGCCGAAAGGATGGGCGGCCATGGCAATGGACTGGTTTGAAGCAATGCCACGGTAAGATCGGTATCCGGAAACGTCTAATTTTGGTAATCGCTGCCGCCCCGGCCCCGCATGATTGCACTGAAAAGAGCCGCACCGATTGGCAACATATCATCATCGATATCAAAAGCCGGGTTGTGGAGCGGTACCGTACCACCGTGGCCAAGGGTAAAGTAAGCACCGGGCACGGTTTTCAGCATATCGGCAAAATCCTCGCTCCCCATATCGGGTGTGCTGATTTCAACCACACGCTCAGGTCCAACCACCGGTCTGGCAAGTTCCATCACAGATCGCGCACATCCGGGATCATTTTCCAGGACGCTGAACACCTGTTGAAAGTTGAGATCCACCTGTACCGCAAATTGCGCGGCCACACCTTGGCAGACCTCTTTCATGCGGCGGCGTATCAAACGGGCCGCGTCATCAGATAAAAACCGCATGGTTCCACCCAATTGCGCCTCGTCCGGTAACACATTATAGGCCGTTCCACCCGTGAACCGGGCGACAGAAAGAACGGCCTGCTCGGACGAGGGGAGCGAACGACTGATGATCGCATTGAAGCCCTCGATCAGTGCTGCTCCGGCCGATAGAACGTCATTGCCCTGATCGGGATAGGCCGCATGGGCTCCCTTACCGGCAATTGACACATCGAAAAAATCTGCGCCGGCATAGGCGATGAATGGATTGACCCGCACTTCGCCCAAACGGCCGCTCGGGTCGTTGTGGATTGCATAAATTTCATCACACCTGAATCGATCAAACAGGCCATCGGCAATCATCGCCCGCGCACCACCCAATCCCTCTTCGGCAGGCTGGAAGATAAATACCGCTGTCCCGGCGAAATCTGGGTTTTCCACCAAATGCCGTGCTGCACCCAGCAACATGGTGGTATGGGCATCATGGCCGCAGGCATGCATCAGGCCGTGATGTTTGGACGACCATGGCAGATTGGTCTTTTCCGTCATCGGCAAAGCATCCATATCGGCGCGCAGGCCAATGGTCTTTCCAGGAGACGCTCCTTCAAGCACGCCCACAACCCCGGTTATTCCAATGCCGCCGTGAACCGTTACCCCCATTGCTTCGAGGTATTCGGAAACGATCTTGGCGGTTCGGTGTTCCTCCAGCCCGATTTCAGGATGGGTATGCAGGTCACGCCGCATAGCGGTCAGTGCATCTGAGGTCTTGGCTATTTCATCAACCAAACTGGACGTGGGGTTCTGCATGACGCCTGGACAATCGTTTCCTGATGGCAATCAGTTTAAGGAGCAATTGCGACAGCGTCACTCACAAACTGGCAGCTCCTCTCGCCGCCTGGTCATATTGCCCGCTCAGCGCATGCAAGGTTCGAGCAATCTGGCTGACATCACCATCTTCAAGACCGAGCGCACGAATGCTGGAGATCAGAAGTGCTTCACGCACATCCTTATATCTTTCGCATGCAAGGGCACCCTCAGTTGCGATTCTTACCGTCTTTTCCTTGCCGCGTTTGCCCGTAGAGACCAGATTCAGACGGACCAGCTTTTTTATCGCATAACTGACCAGATGCGTGTCTTCGATGTTCAACATGGTGCACAGATCGCCCAGGGTCTTTTCCCGGTCACGGTGATTGGCGGAATGCAAAACCTGGATTTCCAGTGGCGTCAGCCCTGACAGGCCGGAAGCATCCATGCAGCGCACGGTCCAGCGCGCGAACGCATGACTGGTTACGGTCAGTGCGTATTCCATCTCCGACAGGGCTGGCATCAATCCACTGGCAAGGTGAGACGATGAGACGATGGGTCCAATTTTTGAATCTTTCGACTTGATTTGATCCGCCAATATTCCGCTCCCATTTTTTACATTGACATTTTATCGATAAATTGTTGGTGTTTGTCCAGCATTGAATCATGACATGGATAGCACAATGTCGGCAAAATGGGACTTCTGGATCGACCGCGGCGGCACATTTACAGATTTGGTCGGGAGGGATCCCGATGGAGCACTGCACCCTTACAAACTTCTGTCGGAAAATCCGGAGGCCTATAAGGACGCTGCAATTGAGGGCATTAGAAATTTGCTGGGCGTCAATCCCGGCGACGCCATTCCCTCAGACAAGGTTGGCGCCGTGAAAATGGGAACGACGGTCGCCACCAATGCCCTGCTGGAGCGAAAGGGAGATCCTACAGCCCTGTTGGTCACCAAAGGCTTTGGCGATGGCTTACGCATCGGTTATCAGGCCCGTCCCGACATCTTTGCCAAGGAAATCATCAAACCCGAGCAACTCTATGATCTGGTATTTGAGGTCGACGAACGCGTGCTGGCGGACGGCACGATAGAACAGGCCCCCGACGACGACGCAATCAGCGCCGCGCTGGAGCAGGCGCGAGAAAAGGGCATTGACGCCATTGCCATCGCCTTTCTCCATGCCTGGAAATATCCCGAACACGAAAAGCAGGCCGCACGTATCGCCCGCGCGATGGGATTTGGTCAGGTTTCAGTCAGCCACGAAGTCTCCCCATTGGCAAAATTGATCGGACGCGGTGATACAACCGTCGTTGATGCTTATCTTTCGCCGATTCTGCGACGCTATGTCTATCAGGTCAGCAGCGAATTGGGAGCATCCAATGCGTCCACGGGCCAAGAGAGTGATGGATCCGATCAGCCGCGCCTGATGTTCATGCAGTCCTCTGGTGGATTGACCGCGGCCAACCTGTTTGCCGGTAAAGACGCGATTTTGTCCGGACCCGCCGGTGGTGTGGTTGGCGCGGTTGAAACCTCAGCGCTGGCCGGATTCGAAAAGGTAATCGGTTTCGACATGGGCGGCACGTCTACCGATGTTTCTCATTTCGATGGTGAGTACGAGCGGGCCTTTGAAACCGAAGTTGCCGGCGTGCGCATGCGCGCACCGATGATGCGCATTCACACCGTTGCCGCCGGAGGCGGTTCTATTTTGTTTTACGAGTCTGGCAGGTTCCGCGTTGGCCCGGAATCCGCTGGTGCCAATCCCGGCCCGGCAAGTTACCGGCGCGGCGGTCCGCTCACCGTTACCGATGCCAATGTCATGGTGGGCAAATTACGTCCCGAAAACTTCCCGCCAATTTTTGGACCGAAACAA
Source organism: uncultured Rhizobiaceae group bacterium (assembly GCA_905480295.1). Lineage (GTDB taxonomy): Bacteria > Pseudomonadota > Alphaproteobacteria > Rhizobiales > Rhizobiaceae > Pseudahrensia. Next base: position 6,090 of record CAJQPW010000341.1, read on the forward strand.
GATCAGGAACTCGACGCGGACGTTGTTCGAGAAAAATTCGCGACCATGGCCGAGACCATTGGCAATGATCAATCGGCCGAAGAAGTTGCCGATGGCTTCCTGCGCATCGCTGTTGAAAACATGGCCAATGCCATCAAGAAGATTTCGGTTCAGCGTGGCTATGACGTGACCGAATATGCATTGACGTGTTTTGGTGGTGCAGGCGGTCAACATGCCTGTGCAGTCGCTGATAATCTCGGCATGGAAACGGTGGTCGTGCATCCATTTTCCGGCATCTTGTCAGCCTATGGTATGGGCCTTGCCGACATTCGCGCCAGCCGGTCGCAGGCGATCATTCAGCCCCTGAATGCCACTGGAATCGATACTTTAAGTACGCTTGAATCAAAACTTGAAGAAACCGTCCGAACAGAGGTTCAAAGTCAGGGCGTAAGCGATTCAGATATTTCAGTTTTTGCCCGTGTTCACCTGCGCTATGACGGCACCGACACAGCCATTGCCGTGCCGCGCGACGATGAACAAACCATGCGTGACTTCTTCGCCGACGCACACCGCAAACAATTTGGTTTTGTCTTCGAAAAGCCACTGATCATCGAAGCCCTGGAGCTGGAAGCCGTCGGTGGTGGAGCCCGGGTAGCGGAGCAGGCTGCACCCCTTCAGGAACACGCGGTATCCGCTGACCAGTTCACACCGATTTTCAGCGGTGGTGAAAACGTCAATGCGGCAATCTTTCCACGCAAAGCGCTGAGTCCGGGAAACCGCGTGCAAGGGCCAGCGCTGATTATCGAAGATCACCAGACAATCGTCGTCGAGCCCGGCTGGCAGGCCGCGATAAACAAACTCGACCACATCATACTGACCCGCACAGAGCGCAAGCAGCGCGAGGCAGTGATCGGAGCCAGCGCCGATGCTGATCCGGTTTTACTTGAAGTGTTCAACAACCTGTTCATGTCGATCGCAGAGCAGATGGGTGTAACACTGCAGAACACTGCCTATTCCGTGAACATCAAGGAGCGGCTGGATTTCTCCTGCGCCGTGTTTAATGCCGAAGGCCAACTGGTAGCCAATGCTCCGCACATGCCGGTGCATCTTGGCTCCATGGACCGTTCGGTGGAAACCATCATCGAACTCAATCAGGGTACCATGCAGCCGGGTGATGTCTATGTGCTCAACGCACCCTATAATGGTGGCACCCACCTGCCCGACATTACGGTGGTGACCCCGGTATTCAATGGAGACGAGATCCAGTTTTATGTGGCCTCCAGAGGCCACCATGCAGATGTTGGTGGCATGGCGCCGGGGTCGGCTACTCCACTGGCCACCCATGTCGAACAGGAAGGGGTTCTGATCGACAATTTCAAACTGGTTGATAAGGGCCATTTGCGCGAAGAAGAAATGATCGCTCTGATGTCGAGTGGAAAATACCCCTGCCGAAATCCCGGACAGAACATGGCCGATCTGCGCGCTCAGGTTGCGGCGAATGAAAAGGGTGTGGCCGAATTGCGCAAAATGGTCGCACATTTCGGTCAGGACGTTGTCGACGCCTATATGCTGCATGTGCAGGATAATGCCGAAGAAAGCGTGCGACGGGTTATTGATCGCCTGTCAGATTGCGAAGCCACCTTCCCGACCGATACCGGACAGCAGATCAAGGTCAAAATCTCGGTTGACCGGCAGAAACGCCAGGCGACGGTGGACTTCACCGGGACATCCCCGGTTCAACAAAACAATTTCAACGCACCGCAACCTGTGACCCGCGCTGCGGTGCTCTATGTTTTCCGGATCATGGTAGAGGCCAATATCCCCATGAATGCCGGCTGTCTGAAACCCATCAATATTGTCATCCCGGATGGCTGCATGTTGACACCCGTCTATCCGGCGGCAGTCATCGCCGGAAACACCGAAACCAGCCAGCACGTGACGAACTGCCTTCTGATGGCGCTCGGTGCGCTGGCCAACGGACCGGGCACGATGAATAATCTCACCTATGGCAATGACCGCTATCAGAATTACGAAACCATCTGTGG
>CAJQPW010000342.1 GCA_905480295.1 uncultured Rhizobiaceae group bacterium
CAAAACCAAAGGCAACGCCGCCATTTTGGAATCGTATTTGCGGCTGGCCGGTGTGTGTACCGATGTCTACGAGGTGGTTACACCCAACGAGATCGCCGGTATCGCGCCTGACGGCAGCTCCGTTTCTTCCAAGCTGCGCACCGGCGGTTTTGACTTTTTGTGGGCGCCGCACTGGGAAGGTATTGACAAGTATTCCGGCGACCTGAACAGCAACGGTAGCCCCGACGTGGACGACATCGTCAAGGAGATAAAACTGTTTCTGGAAAGTGGCAGAGCCCTGCTGGCCGAGTGTGCCTCCATTGAAACCTTTGAGCACAACACCAACGGCCATTTTTTAACCGACAAAGGCTTTGGACACAACGGAGGCACCAATGATAAGGACACCATTATCTACAATTGGGTGACCGCGGCCAACTCTCAGATTGGTGATTTCAAATACGTTCCCGAAGGCGGCCATCTTCACAACTGGCGTCCCTTTCATGCCGGCGACCCGTACAATTTTGACGTTGTGCCGGTTCTCGGCGGAGTTGGCAGCGTCTACAACAGTACGGTGAAGCGTTTTACCATCGACACCAAAGGTTGGGACTATTACGTCGGCGGACATGCTTTCGGTAACACTGATTTTGGCTATGTGGTTTATCTGGGCGGCCACAAATATGCCGCCTGCGGCAATACCAAGGATACCAAGGCGTCCGAGCCGATCGTGGTGGACGAGCCGAATTTCTCTACCGTGAAATTTGAGTTTTCCGAGAATCTTGATGAAGATGAGGTATTAAAGTTAAAGCTTAGGTATACAGTAGGTACTTTACCTCAAAGTACCATGGTCGTTACCAACATCGATCTGGGCACCGATTTCACCACCATAAAAGAAGGCCTTGATTTGGAGATTGACTTCAGCAACGCCAAAACAAAAGATAAGAAGCTTGAAAAGGTAGAATTCAGAAATTTGACAGGCGAAGACCTGACCATTGATGTTATCGAACTTAGCTGGGATAATGGTCCTAACGGTCTGAAGATCAAAAAGATTGAAGACCAGGATTACAAATATTTAAATGCCGCAACAGATCAAACCCTCTCGCATACGCCCGACGTTGAGTTTAGGATAGCCAAGGATCCTTCGGTTGATGCAGGCATTACCGATACCGTTGATGCAGGCGCTACCGTAGGCTGTACCGAAAATAGCGACTGCAGCTGGAAAAACGTTGCCGGCGTCCGCTACATACTCAACACCCTTTTCAACATCAAATACCAGATCACCAACGATGAATACGTGCTTTCCGCCCCCGTCGTAGCCCATCCCTGGCTATACCAGGGCAGCTTCGAGTTTCCCAGCTATTTCGGCCACTTTCGTCGCTATGAAGTGACCCTGGAAGATCCTGTCGCGGCATGGGATACGGCAGACGGCGGAATCCCCAACGCCGGTGCCGGCAACTTGGACGGTCGTAAAGTCTATACGTCCCAGTACAATACGGATGATGAGATCTGGACCAAGATCGATTTTGATTTCGCCAATCTTGTTTCCTTCAAAGAGGGGCTAACCATCACCCCGGGTGAGGAGGAAAAGGTTATCAACCGGTTGCGAGGCAAAGACTGGGACTACACTAAAAACGCCTGGGTTGAACGCAACGATCCGACAAGCGATGCGTTTCGCGGAAATTTCGGCGGTATCAAGCACTCTGCAGCAGCGATTGTCAGCAACAGCGACCTTGACAGGCGTTTTACACGCAGCCAGGAAATCGCTTATGTGGGCGACCTTTACGGCATGCTGCACGCCATTGACACTTCCAGCGGGGAAGAACAGTGGGCCTATATCCCCAGCAACCTGCTGGACAAGCTGCAAAACGATCGCACCGATCCCAACGCCGTCAATGACTTTGCCGCGGTGGATGCATCCCCGACGGTCCGAGACATCTTTTTTGATCCTGATTACGATCCTGATGCTGCCCCCCCGGTGGCTGAGAATCCATCGTGGCGCACCATCCTGGTCTGTCCCCAGGGCTTTGGGGGTACAAGCGTCTTTGCCCTGGATGTCACCAATCCCGCCCCCGACGGTTGGAAAGTGCTCTGGGAAGCTACCGATCTCATCGCACCCGGCGGAGGAATGGGCCATGCCTTCCGGGCCAGCCTGGGCAAAGTCCTGGTGTCTAAAACAAACCCGGATACGGGAGAGACGACCTATCGTATCCAATGGATTGTTTACGTCGCCACCAGTTTTGCCCATATTGCCGAGGATCAGGGCGGAATTCATGTTTACGCCATTGACCTTAAAACGGGTGAAATAAAGTGGACTTTTTCTTCCAAATACGCAGACTCGGTCAACGACATCCCCGGGGCCGTTACCACTTATGACATCGATCGCGACAGCTTCGCCGACCGCGTTTATGTGGGCGACATGAACGGCCGGATGTGGGAGCTAAATGCCGATGGCCTAACCAACCCCCACGGGAGCGACGATGAGGGCCACCAAATCCCACTGTTTAACGCGGGTGCCGGCAACCCCATCTCGGTATCCCCGGCCATCACCAGACGCAGCGGTCAGGTCGTCCTGGTTTTCGGCACCGGCGGCACCAACTGGGCCACTGTAGCCGATGATAAGCTCTACTACATCTATGCCGTGAGTGCCACCGCGGCCGACAATCTCTCCCAGGCCCGAAAAAATGAAAACTACGAAAGCTTCGGAGGCGCGATTGAAGCGATGTGGTCCCTGCCGCTTGAACCGGGGGAAAAAGCCTGGTCTTCACCCACCGTCTCTGCGGGTACGATCTTTTTCGCCGTCTCCGGAGGCACTCTGGAAAGCAGCAATCCGCGCAGCGACGTCAGCGGCGGCGGCAGGCTGATCGGCCTGGATCTGGACCAAAAAGCGGTTTGGGAAACGCCGATTGCCATCGGAAAGGTACGCGGGTCCCTTTTTGTGTCCAGGCGGCATGTCTACCTGACCACCATCGACAACACAATTATCCAGGTGGGAGGCGATAACTGGCCAACCGGTTTCGGCGACCGGGTCGTCCTGAAAGCCTGGCGGCAGTATTAGCGGCAGCCGGGCGGCGGGTTAATTAGGATTTCGCCAGGTTCCAGTACGGATCCCGCAATGCTTTCTTGGTAATCTTGCCCGAACCGGTTTTGGGCAGTTCATCCAGAAAAATGATGGTTTTGGGAGTCTTGTAAGCGGCCTGGTACTCTCGGCAGAATTGGATTATTTCCTGTTCGGTGGCCGATTCGTTTTGCCTGAGCACCACGGCGGCGGTTACCGCCTCGCCCCACTTTTCGTCCGGTACTCCGAAAACAGCGGCTTCCAGCACCTTGGGGTGCATGTAAAGCACGTTTTCAACTTCTGTCGAATAGACATTCTCACCGCCGGTGACGATCATGTCCTTGCGGCGGTCGACAATGTTGACATAGCCTTCCCCATCGACCACCGCCAGATCACCGGTGTGCAGCCACCCTTCGGTAAAGGCGCTTTCGGTTTCTTGCGGCAGGTTCCAGTAGCCGGGAGTTACGGTATCTCCACGGACCCAGATTTCTCCAACCTGTTGATCATCGGCCGCCACCGGTACACCGGTTTCATCAACGACTTTAAGATCCACACCCATAAACGGCCGACCGGTTCTGGATTTGAACTTCAGCTGTTCCTCCGGCGGCAGGTCCAGCAGGTGTTTCTTTAATATGCTGAAGGTCAGGTAGGGGCTGGTTTCAGTCATGCCGTAGGTTTGAATATAATCACAGCTGAACGCTTCGGTGATGCTTTTAACCACCTGGGGCGCGATGGGCGCACCGCCGCT
>CAJQPW010000343.1 GCA_905480295.1 uncultured Rhizobiaceae group bacterium
GAAATGCGACTGGTTTCAACCGATGGATATCTCACTTCCCGGCGATCGCATTTACGCCGATACGCCCATGCACTTTGGCCCGGCTATATTCGATCTGGTCACCGATTCCCGCCTGCTCGATCTGGTGGAAGATCTGATCGGCGCAGAAATCACTTCCAATCCAATCCAACACATTCGCATCAAGCCACCAGCACCGGAATTGCAGGAGGGGGAGGTTCGGGCACACATTACGTCCACCGACTGGCACCAGGATCGTGCAGTCGCTCTAGAAGAGGCTGACCAGTCCAAAATGGTGACTGCCTGGTGTGCGATTTCCGACGCAACGGTCGATAATGGGTGCCTGCAGGTTATCCCCGGTGGTCACCGGCTCGGCATGAAGCCCCACTGCCCAAAAACGCAGACCGCAATTGCTGTCAACCAAATCGACATCAGTAAAGCCGTGCCTTTGCCCGTAAAATCCGGTGGGGTGGTGGTGTTCCATCCCTTGACGCCTCATGCCTCGCTGGTAAACCATTCAAATGGGTTCCGCTGGTCATTTGATTTGCGTTTCAACGTCACCGGGCAGCCGACGGGTAGGTCACATTTTCCAGATTTCGTTGTACGAAGTGCTAACAATCCCGATCTTGAATTGAAGGACTGGCGAGAGTGGCGTAACCTCTGGTATGAAGCCCGGGCAAAACTTGCGGACGGCCCGCACATAGACATTCATCGCTGGAGCGGCGACTCGCCGGCATGTGCCTAGGAAAATCAATGAGTAATACTGTCCGGCTTGATGACGCCGATAATGTTGTCACCGCAATCAAAGCGCTGGAAGTGGGGGCCGATGTTGAAGGCCATGCAAGCCGGGCGCTGATTCCCCGTGGCCATAAAATCGCTACTGCAGCGATGGAAGTCGGCGACCCAATCCGGAAATATGCCCAGGTGATTGGTTATGCTGCTGCGGAAATCGCCCCGGGCGATCACGTCCATACCCACAATGTGGAATTCAGAAACACCGACCTCGACTACGAATTCAGCACCGACCTGCGCCCGGTTGCTCCAGCGACGACGACCGATTATTTCCTCGGATTCAAACGGGCCAATGGCCGGGTTGGAACACGCAATTACATCGCAGTCCTGACATCGGTAAACTGCTCCGCAACCGCAGCTCGCAAGATTGCTGATGCTTTTGGACCGGAAGAGCTGAGCCAATATCCAAACGTGGACGGCGTGGTGGCCTTTGTCCATGGCACCGGCTGTGGCATGGCCGGTGATGGCGAAGGGTTTGAGGCCCTGCAGCGGGTGATGTGGGGTTACGCCCGCCATCCCAATCACGGTGGTGTTTTGATGGTTGGTTTGGGATGCGAGATGAACCAGATTGACTGGTTGCTGGAAGCTTTTGGCATCGAGAAAGGGCCGCTGTTTCATGCCATGAACATTCAGGACGTTGCCGGACTGACCCGGACGGTTGAACTCGGCATTGAAAAAGTGCGTGCAATGCTACCCGAAGCCAACAAGGCGGTGCGCGAACCCTGCCCGTCATCTGATCTGACTGTTGCTTTGCAATGCGGTGGTTCCGACGCGTGGTCCGGAATTACTGCCAACCCGGCCGTAGGCTATGCCTGCGATCTGTTGGTTGCCCAGGGCGGAACGGGTGTGCTGGCCGAGACTCCTGAAATTTATGGTGCCGAACATTTGCTGACCCGGCGGGCAGTCGATGAAAAGACCGGTAAGAAACTGCTGGGCCTGATCCGCTGGTGGGAGGATTATACCCACCGCAACCGGGGTTCGATGGACAATAACCCGTCCCCGGGCAACAAGAAAGGCGGTCTGACAACGATTCTGGAAAAGAGCCTTGGGGCTGCTGCAAAGGGTGGGACAAGCCCACTGACGGGCGTTTATAAATATGGCGAACCGGTCGATAAGGCGGGGTTTGTCTTCATGGATTCGCCCGGCTACGACCCGGCATCGGTGACCGGCCAGATTGCCAGCGGATGCAATCTGGTGACCTTCACAACCGGGCGTGGATCAGCCTTTGGCAGTAAACCGGCACCCTGTTCCAAAATTGCAACCAATACCCAGATGTACGGTCGTATGGTGGATGACATGGACTACAATGCGGGTACGATCCTCAGTGATGGCAAATCGTTGGAACAGGCCGGTCGCGAGATTTATGAATTGTGGTTGCGGGTGGCATCCGGGGAGCAAACCAAATCGGAAGCTCAGGGGTTGGGTGATTACGAATTTGTCCCATGGCAAATCGGCGCCACGATGTAGTTGATATTGGCTTCAATTTCGAGGACTGGCTGAATGGAATTTCTCAATGCGCAACAGGTCAACCGGTATCGGGAAGACGGATATCTGGTGCTTGAAGCCCATTTGCCTCAGGGCATTATCGATCAGGCTCATGCAGAAATTGCCCGCCTGTCCGCACATGCAGAAAAGCTGGTTGAAAGCGATGAGCTGATCGACGTTGAGCAGAGCCATACGCCTGAAGCCCCTCGCATACGTCGCATCAAAAGGCCTGATCTGCAGAGTGAGTTTTTCAACTCCTTGATGCGCAGCGAGCACATTTTGGGCCCGGCGCGGGATCTGCTCGGTCCAAACATTCGCATGCACACCGCCAAACTGAATATGAAAAAGGCAGAATATGGTGCACCCGTGCAATGGCATCAGGATTTCGCTTTTTATCCTCACACAAATGATGATGTGTTGGCGATCGGCGTTGTATTTGACGATATCAACATGGAAAACGGACCGCTCCAGGTGTTCCCAGGTTCCCACAAGGGCCCCATCCTCGATCACCACGATGACGGCGTTTTCACAGGAGCCGTAGATTTGGCCACTGCCGGGCTGAACATCGATGACGCTACAAGTCTGACCGGCCCCGCCGGTACAATTACCATCCACCATGCGCGAACGTTACATGGTTCAGCGCTGAACCAATCGCAGCGCGATCGACAGATGTTGTTCTATGAAATGATGGCCGCTGACGCTTTTCCGGTGATGGGTGCCATGACCCGGTTTGAATCCATTGAACAATATGACGAACTCATGTTGTGTGGTGAACCGACCAAGCAACCGCGGTTGGCCGAGATTCCAGTTCGCATTCCGCAACCACAACCGGCCATGGCCGGTTCGATTTATGAAATTCAGGCGCAGAGCGGCAAAGCCGGTTACGCCACACTAGAGGAAACAGGGCAAAAAATATGAGCAAATCATCAATCGGATTTATTGGTCTCGGTCTAATGGGATACGCGATGGTCCAACGTCTTCAGGCGCTGGGCTACCCGCTGAACGTTATGGCAAACCGGAGCCGCACCAATGTTGAGGCCGCAGTCGCAAACGGTGCTGTTGAGCACGCCACACCACGTGCGGTAGCAGAAGCCAGTGACATCATCATGCTGTGCGTTGACACGTCAGCATCGGTTGAAGCCAATATGCTGGGCGAGGATGGTATTCTCGCCGGGCTGAGCGAAGGCAACACGGTCATCGATTTCGGCACATCCTTGCCGTCATCTACCCGGGCGATGGGCGAAAAAGCTGTAGCGCTCGGAGCAGGCTATATGGATGCCCCGCTGGGACGGACACCGGCCCACGCTGTCGATGGATTGCTGAACATTATGGGCGCAGGCGACAAGGCGGTGTTTGACCGGGTCAAGCCGGTGCTCGATGATTTGGGTGAGAATGTTTTTCACCTTGGTCCGCTCGGTGCCGGTCATACGGTCAAACTGATCAACAATTTCTTTGGCATGACTGTCGCCACCACCATGTCTGAAGCCTTCGCGATGGCTGACCTTGCCGGTGTCGAACGTCAAACGGTGTATGACGTCATGTCGGCGGGCCCGCTGCATTCCGGCATGATGGACTTCGTCAAGGGATACGCCGTTGATGGGGACCCGGATCAGCTTGCTTTTGCAATTAAAAATGGCCGCAAGGATGTCGGATATTATGCCACGATGGCAGATGACAATGGTGTTGTCAGCCTGATGTCGGGCGCTACCAAACAGGCACTCGGCCTCGCCGTTGCAGAAGGCAAGGGCGATGAGATGGTCTCGCAGATGGTCGATTTCTTCGCAGAATTATTCAAGGCGAAATAATCGCATGAGCGGAACCCGTTCGTGGTAGGGTTGGCGGTAAAGGCCAACGAAGACCGTGCTGCATTCGGCATCGGTCTGATGTTGGTCGCCTATCTGACTTTTTCCTTCATCGATACCAGCGTCAAATGGTTGGCGATCGCAGGATTGCCAGCGCTGCAACTGGCCTTCATGCGCTATGCCGCACATTTTGTCATATCACTGGGCCTGATTGCCTATGGTGGGGTATCTCGAGACCGTTTCATCAGCGACCGTCTCGGGCTGGTGATATTTCGCGGCTCCCTGATCATGTTTTCGACGATCTTTAATTTTTTCGCCGTGCGATACCTGCCCCTTACGTTGACCTCGACAATCCTGTTTTCCGCACCCCTTATCGTGTGCGCTCTCTCCTGGCCGATGCTTGGTGAGCGGGTAGGGCGGTGGCGTTGGTTTGCCATCCTTATCGGCTTTAGTGGCATCGTCATTGCCATCCGGCCGTTTGACGAGAATTTCCATTGGGCGGTGATTCTATCGATGATTTCGGCGGTCAGCTTTGCCCTTTATTCGATTCTGACCCGCAAGCTCGCTGGCCAGGTATCAACCAACACGATGCAATTTTACTCCGGTGCTGTCGGTTTTGTTGTGTTGGCACCCTTTGCGTTTGTCCAATGGCAGAACCCGGTTGCGCCGCTGGATTGGCTGCTGCTGTTTACCCTCGGCTTCTGGGGCTGGTCCGGTCATCAATTGCTGACGAACGCGCATCGTTATGCCCCTGCCAGCACCCTGTCACCATTTTCTTATTCCTTCATTCTGTTCCTGACCATTTGGAGCTATTTTCTGTTTGACCACTTACCAGATCGCTGGACCGTTGCTGGCGCGATGATCATCATAGCGGCAGGTCTGTTCATCTGGATGCGCGAACGGCGCCAAGCAAGGCGGCAGGAGCTGCCGTCGCTTTGAAAACGTGAAGGTCAAGCGTCAGACTATTTTGAATCCGGCTGATCCAGAGCGTCGAGAATGATGTCCGCCCTCGCCCCGTAATCATCTGCGGCAAGCTCATAGTTTGGATCGAGCTTTAGCTCGCCGATCTTCTGCTGCCAATCCACGGTCGACCGGGACATGCCATTGTCGAGACCCAGGTGCTCGACCGTCAGTGCGACTTCACGCAATTCTGCGGCGCGGCGGATGCCGTGCACCATGACGCGCTCCAGCATGTAGGCCGCTTTTTCCCGAAAGTTGAAGCCGGGATAGGTTTTGTCCAGAGAGTCCAGCACAAGATCATCAACCCCGGCGCGACGCCCGGCCAGCACGCATTCCATCATCGTGGCTTCCAAGCCCTTCATCATGATGGAACGCACCATTTTGGTCGCTGAAGCCCGCCCGGTATCGCCATCCATGACGGTCACATTCATGTCGAGCGCTTGCATGGCCTGTTCGGCCTGCTCGGCATGAGGTCCACAAATGTGAACTTTTGTGCGGTGCAGATTAGGAAAAACCGGGGCCATCACGGCGACATCCACATAGCGTCCGCCATCGGCTTCAATCAGTTGTGCCGATGCTCTCTTGGTATCTGGAGCGCAGGAATTACAGTCGAAAAACATGGCGCCCGGATTGCAGTGACCGAGCACGCTCTTAGCTGCGTCATGGGCCTGATCAGCGGTGACGAAACTGAATATGACATCAGCTGCACCAACGGCTTCCTCAAGCGTGTCGCACCCTGTCACCGAATGGGTCCGGTAGCGTTCCAACATCGCAACCCGCGTGGCATCGCTGCGGGTTTTTACGTCGAAGACAGAGGGCACGACGTTCAAGGCGTTCCAGCCTTCGGCGAATGCCGCACCGGCCTCACCAAATCCAATGAGGGCAATTTTCAGAGTGCCAGCCATGCCACAGTTTTCCTTATCCATTTGCGCGGCCAATACCGGCTGCAACAGCGAGTTGTGCTTGTCCGGTTTCCTAGCACAGGTGCATCAAGATGAAATCCGCAATCGCAAGGGAAACCGTTGTTCTCCGTCCATGCTGCGGCGCGCAAAGAGCAGATTTAGGGATTTGTTAATCCTGAGAACGGTTTTTTTCTGGTTCCGGGCCTTCAAACGCCACTCTTAACGTCCTTTGCGTTTGGTTGGTTTATCTCTGGTCCAGGAAAAGGATGCAAATTGATGTCAAATTGGAACAACGACCGGTCGATTGAAGTTCTGTTGGGTATGGGGCTGCTTCTGCTTTTGTGTTGTGCGAGCCTGTACACCCTGTCAGGGGTTTGGACCGAGGCATTGGTGGACGAAGCCAGTGGTGGCGCTGTGCTGGCATCGACTGCCCGCTTGGTTTTCAGCCTTTCGGCCACGCTCATCGTTGCACCAGTTGTTTATGTTATTGGCCGGGCTCTTGCCGCAGCGGCATCTTCATTCGGCAGATCGGTTGCACCAGCCGTGCAAGTCTAAGCGGTAGTTCCAGCCGACTGATCCCGCGCAGTCAGGCCGACTGTGTGGTCATCATCTTGGCCTGATTAGCGCTTTTGATGATCTGCGGCGGCGCAGCGGATTCTTCTGTATCCATGACCCGGTTGAGGTTGGAG
>CAJQPW010000344.1 GCA_905480295.1 uncultured Rhizobiaceae group bacterium
AGGCTGTGTTGTGGTTGGCGTTTGAACCAACACACGATCAACACGGGCCTTTCAACTGCTAGATAGGGTAGAAATCAGTCGATGTCCAGTATTCTTACGTTTACGTAAATGTAATAATAATTTGTTGATTGTTTTCTGACCTTTGTGAGTATCCCAGCTATCATACCTCTGCGAGGATCGTCCGCCACAGGGTCACAGGAACGCCACCAGCGAGACGAAGGGAAGTTGCGATTCTCAACTCTAGTATTTTGGGCAGTATTGGCAAAAGGGGAGAACGCAACCCATTTTTGAGCGCAGCTTGCGAAAATTTCCCCGTCTGCGTGGTATATTCAGGCTGATTTCAGCCCGGACATGGCTGATTTCAACTCGGCAATGGCCAGATTTGTGTCCTGCTGTTTCTGTTCGAGCAGCTGAAGCTGGGCCGCATAGAGTGCATGCAGCTTTGCATCATTACCCGCATTGTTCGGCTTTTCCTGGCGAAGCTCGAGAACATGACGGATATCTTCCAGAGACAATCCGATGCGCTTGCAAAAGACGACAATGCGCAGGTCTTCACGGTTCTCTTCGCTGTAAAGTCGCGTGGTTCCAACACGATCGGGGATGATCAGCCCACGATCTTCGTAAAAACGAAGGGTTCGCAGGGTGATGTCGAATTCACGTGCCAAGTCTCCAATTTTATAGACCGCAGACTGGTTGGTTCCAACAGATGATTCGGTCAGTTTCGGCGATTGTGATGGTTCCAAATGATCCATTATTCGGTCAGTCCGTTTCTTGCTTTCGCTCGCCCGTATTGGTGGTGCCGCGCGTGGCGTCCCGATCGCCAAGCTCCCTTTTTTTGGTGAAATTATCCTTTGAAGTCAAATGAGGGTGCACCGAACGGGTCCTGAAATCTGCACAAAAGTCGATTCTGGAGCGCGGGACGGCTACTCAATTAAGACTTCTTAACGGCCTGTTTACCATGATTGGGGAAAGTGGGCGCAGATATTCAGCTTCAGGGGCCAGTTGTGTGTTGTCGGTCCCAGTGTTGCCAAGAGGTTAAAGAGATTTCATGCGTCAGGCATATGCAGGCAATTATGGTGATGGTTCCGCTGCCCCATACGGGGATGCGTCGAGCTTTAACACCGGCGGCAATGGATACAGCGACCAGGAAAGAGTTTCAGATCTGAAACAGGCCATTAATTCCATTGAAAAGCGGCTGGCCAGCGCTGCCAAGCAAGCTGCTGCCCCATCTGCACCTGCTTATGCAGCGTCATCAGGAATGCCTTCGGGTGGTTTGGGACACGACAGCCAGCAGTTGGGAATGCTGCAGGCGCAAATCAATCAGCTTGCGGCGCAGGTCAGCTCCCCGGCCCCGCACCATCAGCCGCAACGGGCGATGATGGGCAACCCGGCCTCTGCCGCAGATGAAATTGTTCGGCGTCAGCAGATGTTAAATGCCAATGTCCGAGGGGGTCTGGCAAACAGACACGCTCGGTCGAGCGCATCACAAAATGGTGCTGTCGCCGAAATGGCCGGTCAACTGTCGGATCTGAAACAGGAACTGGCTAAAATATCCGCCCATGTTGCAAAACCGATCGCGGTTCAGTCTTCGGTTCCACAAAAGGAAATTGACCGTATCGCTCACGCGATTGCGGAACTCCAGGCCAAGCCGGAACCGACCACGGAAAATTTTGATCGTTTGACGCAGGAATTGTCCAGCCTGCGCGATTTCATGAAACATGACGTTCAGTCGGCAATCCAAAAGGGCATGAAGTCGAAAGCGGGATCGCAGGCGCAGGATCTGGCCCAACGCATCGAAGCGCTGAGCACCGACATGCAGACCGCAATACGCACGGAAGTGCAGGGCAAAGATACTGCGGTCATGACCGATCTGAATCATCGGTTGGACACTTTGAGTCAGGTCGTTGATCAATTGTCCGTGCAATCCGCCAATGCGGTCAATCCGCGTGTCGATGGTCTGGTTGAGCAGATCGACGCCCTGCGCGTCACCGTTGATGATCTGCCGCAGACATTGGCCATCAGCCGGCTTGAAGACCGCTTGAATGACCTTGGATCAAAAATTGAAGGTGCCGAAACACGGGAGCATGCCTCAATCGCAACGTCCACTCTGGAACTGAGTTCGGTTGAGGCGCGGCTTGACGAGATCGCCCGGGCGCTTGTGGCGGTTTCTAACAACCAGAACAAAGCACCGGTCGTTGATATGTCAGCGGTTGACCGGGTCGAAGCACGGATGTCGGAGTTGGCACGGACGCTGGACACGTTGCACACCCAGGACAACACCGGCGAACTTGATTCATTGGCTGTCCGCATCGATGGGCTGACGGAACGGCTCGGTTCATTTGAAAAATATGCCGAAGCCGGCGACCTGGGAGCCGCCAGCGCCCTGTTTGCAGCGCCGGATACGGGTGTGATCGAAGATCAGCTGCGCAGCCTTAATGCCCGGCTCGACCAGACAGAAATCACCGTTGATAATTCAAGCCTGGAAGAACAGATCAGAAATCTCTCTTTGCAGGTTGAACAGGCATCAAACGTCCATTCCACCTCGGCGCAGATTTCCAATCTTGAAGCCCAGATTGGCCTGATTATCAGACAGATGGGCAAGGAAGAGGGTGCCGGTGGTTTCGATTTTTCACCGGTAGAAGCCCGCCTTGGTCAGATTGAAAACCAGCTTGCACAGAATCAGAATTTTTCTCTGGAGGCGGCTCAGCAGGCCGCACAGCACGCCGTTTCCATGATGGGACCGCAAAACGATGTTGGACAGGTCATCGAGGCGCTGTCGCATGATCTGAAATCTTTGCAATTGATCGCTGAGGGCGGCAATGCACAAAGCCAGCAGACCGTGGATCATCTTCAACAGACGCTCGATCAGGTTGTTGACCGCCTCGGCTCGATTGAAGGGTCGCTGCAGGACGGTGCGATCAGACAGGCGACAATGGTTGCGTCTGATCAGGTTGGGGTCATTCTGGAAGAAACTGAAGATCCCGTATTTAAGGCAGACGAAGCTGCATTTGCCAGCGACGGACTGGTCGATGCTGCCAAAGCGGATGAAAAACTTGGTCTCTCCTATGGCATTAACGCCGACGCGGAAGTGTCCAGCGCGGCCGAAAATCAGCCGCTTGAACCCGGTTCGGCGATGCCGGGGGTTGATGCGCAACCGCACCCTGTTACCGCCAAGCTTGATGCAGCCATATCCGGATTGAATGAATCCGGCGCTGGTGTGAACCCGCAAGGTCCACTTGAAGACTTCCCATCCGATGACATGCGCCCGGATGCGGTTGCTGCGGCCCGCCGGGCGCTGCAGGCAACAACTGCAGAAATGTCCGCCGTGCGCAAGGAAACAACCACGCGCAAAAGACGCAGATCGAAAAAGGGCCTCAGCGGTCTGTTTGCCTCGTCAGGCAAGTCCCGGTTGAGAAAACCGTTGATTTTGGGTGCAGCGGCCCTGTTGCTCGCGGTCGTGACCTTCAAAACCATCGGGTTGTTCACCGGCAGTGCGAACAAGCCGATTGCCAAGGTGAAAAAGCCAGCAGTGGAAATGGGTCTGACTAAAAAGTCGACCGGATCACAATTGACCGCACCAACGACTAAAAAGAACCAGTTGGCGGCCACTCCAAAACTGACGGCACCGAAGCCAACCGTGCGTACAATTGGCCGCGAAAGCGTGGTGCCAACCGCGGATGGTCCAACCAGCACATTCAAAACGGCAAAATCCGAGCCGAAGCCGCAAATCATGGCCAAACCGGTATCCAGTGCACCTGTGACGGCGGAAGTCGCGAAACCTGCGCCTTCAGAACGCGTGTCGATGCAGGTTTCATTGCCGGTCGCCAAAATTGAAACGCCAAAACCTGCGGCAACAGAGCCTTTGGTTGAACCTGTTAAATCGGCCTATAATGTTCCATCCAACGCCGGACCTGCAGCCCTTGTTGCGGCTGCGTCATCGGGCGACCCCAAAGCATTGTTCCAGGTGGCCATGCGGTATTCCGACGGCAAGGGCGTCAGTCGCAACATGACCGAATCGGCAAAATGGTTCCGTCATTCTGCAGAAGCGGGATTTGCGCCTGCTCAATATTCCATTGGCAGCCTTTACGAAAAAGGTATTGGGGTGGAGCGGGATGTGACACAGGCCTCCAGCTGGTATCAGAAGGCGGCAGGGCAGGGCAATGCGCGGGCGATGCATAATCTTGCGGTAATCTATGCGATGGGCAATCCACCATCGATCCAGCCGAACATGGACACGGCTGTGATCTGGTTCAAAAAAGCTGCTGGATTCGGCATCAAGGACAGCCAGTTCAACCTTGGTATTCTCTATGGCCAGGGTATGGGTGTTCCACAGAACCTGAGCGAATCCTACAAATGGTTTGCCCTGGCGGCGAAGACCGGTGACGGCGATGCTGGCAAGAAACGTGATGAAGTTGCCAACGCGATGGACCCGGATGACCTGTCCGATGCGCGTAAACTGGTCAACAACTGGGCGCCAAAGAAACTGAAGGAATCCGTGAACCGCGTGGCCGTGCCCGAAGAGTGGCGCGGTAATGCATCGGGTTCCGCAGCGGCGGTGGCACCAAAGACCAATCAACTGGTGAAAAAAACACAGGCGCTTTTGAATCAGCGTGGTTTTGAAGTGGGTGAACCAGATGGCCTGATTGGCCCCAAAACCAAACGAGCGATTATGGAATTCCAGCGCAGTGCCGATATGCCGGTCACCGGTAAGGTCGACAAACAACTGCTGCAGGCTCTCGAAATTTAGCGGCCAGAGTGCTCAAAACCGCTTCGCCGCAAGGAAAGCGGCGATGGCGTGAGATTTTAGGCCAATTTGGGCGCAAAAGGGTTTGACTCGGCGGGTTTGAGGGCGCAATAGGCCTCCACCGATGGTCCGTTGTCATATCGACCGACTCGTGTCGGTTCTCGCCTTTCGCTGTCTGCCGGGATGCCACAAAGTGAATATCTATCTTCCCATTGCCGAAATGTCGGTAAACGTATTCGTGCTGTTCGGCATGGGCGCGGGTGTGGGATTCCTTTCGGGCATGTTTGGTGTTGGTGGTGGCTTCCTGATGACGCCGCTGTTGATCTTTTATAATATTCCACCAGCGGTTGCCGTTGCGACAGAAGCCAATCAGATCGTTGCCTCATCGTTCAGTGGTGCGATTGCCCATTTTCGGCGGGCAACAGTAGATATCAAGCTCGGCATGATGCTGTTGACGGGCGGTATTGCCGGATCGGCGCTGGGTGTTGCGATATTTTCCTCGCTGCGCAAAGCCGGTCAGCTCGATCTTATCATTTCCATTCTTTACGTAGTGTTTTTGGGCACAATCGGCTCACTGATGCTGATTGAAAGTCTCAACGCCATTCGCCGCAACAGGGGCAAGGAAGAAACCGTTACGGAAGTGCCGACCCAACAGTCCTGGATCGCAAATCTGCCATTTAAGATGCGGTTTCACCGTTCCCAATTGTATCTCAGTGTGATCCCCGTATTGGTTCTGGGCATGCTGGTTGGCGTACTCGCTTCGATCATGGGTGTTGGCGGGGGCTTCATTATGGTACCTGCGATGATTTATCTGTTGCGGGTGCCGACAAATGTTGTCATCGGGACTTCGCTTTTCCAGATCATGTTTGTCACCATGTTCACCACGATCGCGCAGTCGGCAACCAACCAGACGGTTGATATCGTGCTGGCTCTGATCTTGATGATTGGTGGCGTGATCGGCGCTCAATTTGGTGCACAGGCGGGTCAAAAACTGCGCGGTGAACAGTTGCGGGCCCTGCTCGGCCTGATCGTGCTGGCAGTGTGTGTGCGTCTGGGATGGGATCTTGTAACGGTACCGAGCGAACTGTTTTCTCTGGGTGCAGGCGGGGGTCACTGATGCGTAAACTTGCTCTTTTTGTTGGTCTGATTTCCTGGGTTTTCGCAGCACAGGCGATGGCCGCGAATGTGGAAACGCCAAAGACCGATGTTCAGATCGGACTGTCCAGCGAAACGGTTGAGATTGCCTCCAATTTCGACGGCACAGACATCGTTGTCTTCGGGTCGATTGAAAATGGTGAACCGGAACTGCTGGCCGCCAACCGTTACGATATTGTGGTTGTTCTGTTCGGTCCCAAGGAAGAAATTGTCGTGCGCCGCAAAGAGCGCAAACTGGGTGTTTGGGTCAACGGAGAATCCCTGAGGTTCGGTGATGTGCCATCATCCTATTCGGTTGCAACGACCCGGCCACTCGACGAAATCACCGATGCGGAAGATGCACGCATTTTGCAAATTGGCCTGAAGAACATCAATGTTCTTCCGGAGCTGGATCAGAACTCCAAAATTGATATCGCCGTTTTTCGAAAGTCGCTGGCACGTCTTAAGGTGAGCAAAGATCTGTTCCTGGAGCGTATTGGTGGTGTGGAGTTCCTGAGCCCAACATTGTTTAAAGCCAAACTGGCAGTGCCTGCCAACGTGCCGATCGGTAAACACACCGCCCATGCTTTCCTGTTTCGGGATGGAAAATTTGTGAATGCCCAATTTGCCGAAATGCGGGTTCAGAAAATCGGGTTTGAGCAGTTCACTTATGATCTCGCCCATCAAAACGGCCTGCTGTATGGTATTATCGCAGTGTTGATTGCTATTGCCACCGGATGGTTGGCCAGCGTCGTGTTCGGGAAGGACTAGCCTGGTTATGACAGAAACTGGTTCTTCGAAGTCGAAAGACCTGAATCTGTCAAAGGGCAGTCAGCCAACCCACCATGCGCGCAAGCGCCGTACGGCCTGGATTTTGTCGCTGGCCGGATTTTTGCCGTTTGCGATTTTGGCTGCTGGATTGTTTTTTGTAGAGCGGCAGTCGCAGGAATATTTCTATTTTGTCGACGGGTTGAAAAGCTATGGCGTCGTCATCCTTTCATTCCTCGGTGGAATCCGGTGGGGCGTTGCCCTGGTCACCAACAACCGTGCCGCGCGGGGCAACATGATGCTGTCCGTCCTGCCGTCGCTGGTGGGTTGGGTCGGATTGTTTTTGCCGGTGCCCTATGTTTTTGGTGTGTTGGCGATGGGCTTTGCCGCGCAGGGAGCCTGGGATGCGATTTCCGGAGAGCAGGGGGTTTTTGCCTTGTGGTTCGCCCAGTTGCGCATCGTATTGACGTTCCTGGTAACGGCCAGCCTGATCGCGGCCTTTTTTGCTACCGTTTGAACCCTTGATGAACCTTGCGTGATGGCCTATTTGCTAGGTCACACCGGCTTTGACGGAATTCTGCCATGAATGGGTCCATTACACGCTTTTTAGGAGATACGCCGCTTCGTGTGGCGGTCAAACTGGCAATTTTTTCTGTGATTGTTGGCGTCGTCATGAGCGCGGTGGGTTGGTCGCCGCGGACAATCTATGACGGCATTATCCGGTTCGTGCAGAACTTGTGGGATCTGGGCTTCGATGCGATTTACAGCTCACTTGAATATCTGTTGTTGGGGGCCGCGATAGTGATTCCGGCATTTATCCTCATTCGGCTGCTGAGTTTTCGTTCGCCACGCGGGTGATCTGAATCTTGGAAAACCGGCGACCACCCTTTGAGGTAACCAACCGTTCGGTTGTGGCCATTGCCTGGCCGACGACGCTTGCTTACCTTTCCACCCCCCTGCTGGGCCTCATCGATACCGGTGTTGTCGGTCGGTTGGGGGACGCGGCGATGCTGGGTGGTCTGGCCGTTGGTGCGATCCTGTTTGATGTCGTTTTCACCACGTTCAATTTTCTGCGTTCCAGTACCACCGGGTTGGTGGCCCAGGCGCTTGGCGCGGGGGATGCTGCAGAACAACGGGTGGTGGTGCTGCGCTCCCTGCTGTTGTCGGTCATCATGGGTTTTGCCACGCTGATCGCGGCACCGCTGGTGCTGCTGCTCGGTCTGATGGCAATGGATGTACCCCCGGCGGTGGAAGCAGCCACCCGGTCCTACTTTACGATTCGGGTGCTGGCCGCCCCGCTTACCTTGCTCAATTACTCGGTTCTTGGATGGTTGCTTGGGCTTGCCCAGGCCCGATTGGCCCTGCTGTTGCAGACCGTGCTGAACGGCACAAATATTGGCCTGTCGATTTTGCTGGGTCTGGTTTGGGGCTGGGGACTTGAAGGCGTTGCCTGGGCAACCGTGATTGCAGAAGGTGTGGCTGCCGGTCTTGGCCTGTTTCTTGTCTGGTCTCGTCTGCGCAGCAGCAAGCCTGCTGACATTGGGGCAGACAGCGGCGCGACAACCTATGGCCCGATTGCGTGGCCCCATGTCTTTGATACGGCAGCGCTGAAGCGGCTGTTCGGGGTCAATTTCGACATTATGGTGCGGTCGTTTTGCCTGCTGTTTGCCTTTGCCTTTTTTGCGGCTCAGGGAGCGCGCTACGGTGAGGTGACCCTGGCTGCCAATGCGGTATTGATGAATTTCTTCCTGGTGTCGGGTTATTTTCTAGACGGCTTTGCAACCGCTGCTGAACAATTGGTGGGCCGCGCCGTCGGTGCCCGATACCGGCCCGCATTTGACCGTGCCGTGCGTTTGACCTTGATCTGGGGCTTCGTGCTTGCCGGCATGGCAACGCTGGTATTCTGGGGAACGGGGCATTGGCTGATTGATACGTTGACGACCAACGAAGCGGTCCGCGCCGAAGCGCGGGTCTATTTGGTCTGGGCGGCCATTACCGCACTTGTTGGCGTCGCAGCCTTTCAGATGGATGGTGTCTACATTGGTGCAACCTGGTCGTCAGACATGCGCAACATGATGTTGTTGTCGCTTGTTGTTTTCCTCGTCACCTGGTGGGTGGTCACACCGCTATGGGGCAATCATGGATTGTGGCTGTCGCTTGAAGTGTTCCTGGGAATCCGCGGGCTGACGCTGTTGGCCCGGTTGCCAACGCGGGCCCAACGGGTGTTCAAACCAGTTTGAGTGCTGACCAGTCCTTCGCCTTGCGGCCGACGATGTTCTGAATGCTATCGACCTTTTCTTCATCCAGTCGCTGCGCAAGTCCGGTCAGAATTTTCCCCGGCAGACCCGGTCCGCCATAGATGAGACCGGAATAGAGCTGGATCAAGTTGGCTCCAGCTTCCATTTTTGAAAACGCGGTTTCGGCATCGGTGATACCGCCAACACCAATCAGTGGAAAACCCTCAGGAAGCCGCAGCCGCATTTTAGCGAGGATGATCGTTGCGCGATCAAACAGCGGTTTGCCGGAAAGACCACCCGTTTCGTCCTTGTTGGGCGAGGACAATCCAACCCGGGAAAGGGTGGTGTTTGAAACTATCAGGGCATCTATGTCGGATTGCTCAAGCGCCTGCGCAATGGCGTCCAGTTCAGAATCGTCGAGGTCCGGTGCGATCTTCAAAAAAACAGGAATGCGTCTGCCGGATTTTTTGGTCTCTTGGAGGCGGGCTTCGTCGACCCGTTGCAGCAGGTCGATCAGCGGATCACCTCCCTGCAGCGCCCGCAATCCGGGGGTGTTGGGGGACGAAATATTGACCGTAAAATAGGTTGCGATATCGGCGAAGGCATGGATTCCGGCCACATAATCTGCGGCGAAATCCTGTGACGTCTTGTTGGCGCCGATATTGACCCCAACAATGCCTTTGCTGGAATCGTGTTGTTGCAGGGTTGCAACCACACGTTGATGGCCCTTGCTGTTAAAGCCCAGCCGATTGATGACACCGTGATCTTCCACCAGACGGAATATGCGTGGCTTTGGGTTTCCCGGTTGTGGCTGCGGCGTTACGGTGCCCACTTCCGCATGGCCAAAGCCCATCTGCAGCAGCGGATCGGGAGCATCGCCGTTCTTGTCATACCCGGCAGCCATGCCCAGAGGGTTAGGAAACGACAAGCCGGCGATGTCGACGCCAAGACGCGGATCGAAACGATTGTTAAAGCGGGGATACAGTCCCAGTTTAAGAGCCTGAATGGAGAGCGTGTGAGCCTTTTCCGCGTCCAGTAAAAATAACAGGTTGCGACCCAGCGTGGGGTATAGATTGATCACGATTCATCCCATGGGATCTGGTGTTGACCGTCTTCGCCAAGCGGCATCGCACGAACCCATGCAACGGCATCCATCGGCAGGTCGGCATAAAGATGAGGAAACAGAGCGCCGCCCCGGGAAACTTCCCACTTCAGATCATCCGCCAGCGCATCCGTGTTGATTGCCACCAGGACCAGGTCCTCAACGCCGGCAAAATGCTTGGCAGCGGTTTCGGCGGTTTGTTCAGCAGTTGAAAAATGGATAAAGCCATCGGCGATGTCGACTGGCGCGCCAGTAAAGACGCCTGATGCTTCTGCCTGTCGCCATGCGCTTTGCGGGGAAATTTTGTAAATCAGTGATGTGTTGGACATTGCCTGTTCTTTCAACCGGATTTGCAGGCCATTTTAACTGCCGATCCGGTCCTGTGCAAAAATTTTCTAGGGTGCCGGCGGACCATTCACCACCATCTCTCTGGCCTGTCGTGTGCTGCCACATCTGCAACCGGTTGAACAGTTGGCGGTTGTGTTTTGCCCCGTGTTTTCAGGAATCGGCTGATTGGAGCGTCCTTTTCTTATGTAGCCTTCATGTTGCGAATGAAGTCGGGCAGGGGAATGGCCCGACGTGTGTCCAGCCCCATGAGCAGGGCGGTCACACCACCGCTGTAGAGCGGTCTTTGACTGCCAATTTCACTGACCTGATGCCGAAAGGTCAGCGTCTTGTCATTTGTCTGGGACAGCCATGAGGCTATTTCCAGCATCATGCCGGCATGGATCGAATTGTGTTTGGTGACCTTCATTTCGACCGCCACACTGCCGAGGTTCTGTTCATCCATCCAACTGCGGGTGGCACCCATATGTTGCCAGAAGGCAGGTGCTGCATGACTGAAACGGGAGATGTAATGCTGGTCGAGAAGATCACCGCGATGGTTGCATTCCTGGGGTTCAACCACCGACCGCTGGGACAGCAGGCCCATCCCGTTGTCCAGCATCGGTTGCGGGTCGGTGGGCTGCAGAAATTCCAAAGGCAGGCTGCGGGGGTGGGCCTGATCCGGGATCTGGTCAAGGCCTGGCGTTGCGCCGCCGTCGTGGTTGTCAAACTGATCCAGCGCGGTGGCTGAGACGGTGTTGTTCTCACCTCCGCTCAGCACATGGACCAGGCATGCATGCGATGAGGGGGTGGCCGATTGCACAACAGTGTTGGTGCCTGCATGCAGTTCGCGGTGATAGCGTACATGACGGTCGACCCAGGCCCTGGGTTCCCGGTTCATCATCTGCTGGAAAATCTGCCCGGCATCACCGAAACGCTTCCAGTAGAACTGTATGTTGAGATGATTGTTTTCGTCACATTCCCAGGTATCGACAAAGGATTTCTGGGTTTCGATACCAAAGGTCACGCTGTCATGGTCCTTACATCATTTAGAAAAACATCCATTTTTGCGTTGCTGGCCTGGCTGATGGCCAGGTGCCGAAACGTCTGGAAGACGTGACAGCCACCTGGCGTAACATCGAGCTGTGCATTGCCATTTTGAGCGTGCCAGCGGCTGGCCATCAACAGGGAATCGTCAAGCAGGAGATCCTGGGTTCCAACTGAAAATAATGCCGGTGGCAGGCCGTGCAGGGGAGCATAAAGCGGGCTGATGTCCGGATCGCGCAGATCATGATTGCCCTGCACGTATCGGGCGGCGAACATCTGCATGTCGCGGCTGGTCAGGATCAGTTTTTCACTGCCCCAATTGCGCGCGCTTGCTGTCTGTCCCAGATCGTATACCCCTGCGGTCAGGAGAGCGGCGTGGAATGGACACGTACCCAGTTTATCGCGCAGGCGAAGCAGCGTGAGGGCGGCCAGGTGACTGCCTGCGCTTTCTCCCCCAATGGCGAGAAAGTCCGTTGGCAGATCGTGCGTCCCGTTCAACAGCCATTCGGCCGCGGTCTGGCAATCGTCCGGCCCCGCCGGGTAAGGGCTTTCCGGTGCCAGCCGATATTCAACAGACACGCAGGCCAGCTGACAATTGTCTGCGATCTCCTGAAGCCGTGCATCCTGCAGGCGGCTGCTGCCCAGCACCCAGCCGCCGCCATGGATGTGAAGATAGCTTCCTTTCGATTGTCCCTGTTTTGGTTGGAACTGTCGAAGGGTCAGCGGTCCTGCCGGTGAATCGATATCGAACTCAATGGCTGTCTTTTCTTCCGGCTCGGTTGGAAAAGGTCCACCGCCCTTGAACCGGTCCGCGCGTATTTTGGCTGCCGGGAACGACCACATGTCCGGCGCCTTGCTCAAAACCGCCAACAATTCCTGATTCAATTCGCGGGTCTCTTCGCTCACACTTGAAGCGTGAAACAACGCTGGGTCGATCGTTAACATCAGGGGTCTGCTCCGGTTTGAAGTGGGGGATATTTATGGTTTTTTTGCGCGTCTTTCAAAAAACGCGGCGACGCGCGCTTTTCCAAGATCGAGGCCAATGATTGTCCATCCGGTCATTGCCCCCAGGATTCCGGCAAAGGCGGGTAAATTGATGGACGATATCGACAGGAAAACAAGGGCAAAGCTGGTGACCACGACGCCCGCCAGCATTGCGCTGGAAACGGTTGTCGATTGAATCGACGGAATCCAGACAGTCGCAAAGAGCGGGGCAAACAGGCTTCCGGCGGCCAGAACGATTGCGCTGACCAGCAGCGGAGAAGAGTCCGGTATCAGGGATTCTGGTAAGGTGATGAGGAACAGCGCAAAAACAATGATCAGCCAGCGGCTGAAGAAAAGAGAACGCTCGCCCGGGTCCAGTTTTCGGTACCGACCAAAGGCGCGCGCCAATGCACCAGCAAGAGCAAATAGGGTAACGGCAAGACCGTTTAACGCTGCAAACAGCAACGCGAAATAGGGCAGCATGTGCAATACGGGCTGGCTTTCCAGCAGTGTTGCCAGCTCCTGTGAGGACGGCGTGCTCGATACCAGGCCAAGGGACAGGGGCAGGGCGCTGCACAAAACGAAGACTGTCAGTGCCAACCAGCCCAGCGATTCCACGGCTTCAACGGGATGGGCGCTTGTTGCCAGGCGGGACAACACTTGCGGCAGGGTGGAAACGCCCATTGCCAAAACGAAAATTGTAAAAAATATGGTCACCCAGGATGAGGAACCGGCGTCGCCCAAAAGGTGGTAGCTGCTCAACTGCAGCGGCTCCAGGGCCTGCCCGGCAAAGTCCAGTTCCAGCCCGGCTGCCAGCAGGTTGGGCATGAAACCGACAAGGAATGCCGGTGTCACGAGACAAATCACCACCCACAGGCTCAGGGCCACATTGACAAAAAACAGCCCCAGCCATCCACCAAATACAGCCGGCAGAACAGCAAGGAAAAGAACCAGAAGTGTGGCTTGACCCGGAAGTAAGCGGGACAAGGCGGTTATCGCATCGCGGGCAACGCGAAACTCAGCCACCAATAAAATCGATAGAATGATACAGACGACGAATAAGGCTGCGTAACCTGTCGAAGCGGATTGAGTGCGGTTTGTGAAAAACCCGGGCAACGTGGATGCACCAGCTTGTTGAAACAGGGCTGAAAAGAGGCTGGCCTGAAACAGGAGTCCAATGACCAGCGCTGATGTCAGGATCATTTTTTCTGGCAGCGGAACCACAAGGAATATGATCAAGAAAGCCCCGCTCAACAGGTCAGTTGTCCCGCCAAACCCGGCCGGTGCGCCACCCAAGGCGCGGTCGGCGAAGAAAAATGTGGATATGGTCATTGTCCTGCTGATCCAGGACAGGGAAATAATGCTGCCCCATGCGAGCAGCACGAATGTACCCAGCGCGATCGGCGAAGGCAGTCCAAGTCTTTGCAACAGAAGCAGAGCCAGAATGGTGCCGACGAATGTCAGACCGGACAACCACAATATGGTTGTGATCTTGGCACGGTTGGAGGACGTCTGTTCAGACGGTATGTGATCGCTCAAACTCATGTTTGAATACCGCTGTTTCTCGATAACACCATCATCGTCTCTTCAATGTGCGCACGTTGATGCCGTAGAGCAACCGCGCGACAGTTGCGATGATGGCAACGATGGTAAGCGGAAACAGGGAAAACATCAGCCATCCCAATGACGCCAAATCAGGCGATCGGGCAAGTTCCGAAATGAACGTGGCTGCGATCATTGCCAGGACTATTCCGATGGCTGCAAAACCAAGGGCAACCCAGCGTCTCTTTTGTTCGCGAGACAGTTGATTCCAATTTCCAATTCGCATCCAAACTAAGACCCGGTTGTGTAAGCGAGACCTGCATGGTTTGGCTTGGATTCTACCAAAGAGCAAGTCAAAGGCTGCAATCGAGAGTGGACTCTCCTGCGCAATTTTTCTACGAAATTGCAGACTGCCTTTTTGAACCTGCCATGAAATCTGCAATTCTGATGTCGAACAATTCTCCCACACCCGTCGCCACGTTGATTATCGTTGATGATCACCCCCTGTTTCGCGGCGCAATGCGGCAGGCGCTCAGCGGTGGGCTGGACGCGGGAATGGCCGGCATCGGACCGGTCAATATTCTGGAAGCGGGCAATTTTTCCCAACTTCAAAGCCAGTTACTCGAAAATCCGGATATTGATCTGGTCTTGCTTGATTTAACGATGCCCGGTGTCAGCGGGTTTTCCGGCTTGCTGGCCTTGCGGGCTGAATATGCCGCCATGCCGGTGGTGATCGTATCCGCAAATGACGACCCTGCCACGATACAGCGCGCTCTTGATTTGGGCGCTTCTGGATTTGTGCCGAAATCTGCTGGTATCGAAACCATTCGCGAAGCTATTTCCAGCGTTTTGCGGGGTGACGTGTGGAAGCCTGAAGATGTTGACCTGGCCGCCGAAGGGGATGCGGAAATTGCTGAACTAATTTCCAAATTGTCAACCTTAACCCCGCAGCAGACGCGGGTTTTGTCGATGATTTCGCAGGGCCTGCTGAACAAACAAATCGCCTATGAATTGTCGGTATCTGAAGCAACGGTGAAAGCCCATGTTTCCGCCGTGCTGCAAAAGCTGAATGTTGACAGCCGAACACAGGCCGTCATTCAATTGTCCAAACTGGGCGCAGGGGCAATCACACCCAACAGTATCGTTTAACCCCATTATTCTTCGGCGATTGCACGCAGGTTATTCTGCAGCAGCGGGCGATTTTCCAGATGCATTTTGATTAATGAGCCGGCCAAAAAGGGCTCTCAACGCCGCCGGTTTCAGCGGTTTGTTCATCACCGTGATATCAAGAGCATGGGCTGCGTTGCGCACTGCTGCGCTGCGGTCGGCGGTGATGAGAATGGCAGGCAAGTCGGCACGACCCCGCTCCCGTACCGCACAGACAACGTCAAGACCGTTTTCCTTGTCGAGGTGGTAGTCCGCTAAAATGATATCGGGTGATAGGTCCTTGACCTGGTCGATAAGGGGGTCGGGTTGACTGAATACATGAACCTTGCACCCCCAACGCGCCATCAATGTTTTCATGCCATCAAGAATCGCTTCGTCATTATCGATGCAAACGACAACGAGATTGGCCACGTCCGGCTTGGCGACCGGTGCCGTTAAATCCGGCTCAATACTGTTTTGTTCAGAAACCGCCAATGGCACAAACACGCTGAAAGTTGAGCCTTTGTCGGGCCGCGTTTTGAAGTCCAGTTTGTGATCAAGCGTCAGGGCCAGACGTTTTACAATGGAGAGGCCGAGGCCGAGGCCTGGTGCTGCAAGCTTCCCCGCCTCTAGACGGTGGAATTCCTGGAATACCAATTCACGATCCTGCTTTGGTATGCCAACGCCGGTGTCGCGGACTTCAAATACAATCTTGTCGCGCCGGACCAGCGCATCAATGGTGACGCTTCCCTCCCTGGTGTATTTTATCGCGTTCGAAATCAGGTTCTGAAGCAGGCGGCGCAACAGACTGTAATCGGAGCGCACACTGAAATCATTCGATCTCACCTCGAGCTTCAATCCTTTGGCTTCGGCGATTGGGTTGAATTCGGTTTCGAGCCGGTTGAGCAGACGGGCGATGGGAAAGACCGTCACGTTGGGGGTGAGCGCGCCTGCATCCAGGCGTGAAATGGCGAGCACGGCTCCCAGAATATCCTCCACGCTTTCAAGCGCGTCATTGACGTTATCTGCCAGCTTTTGCGCGCTGCTGCCGGACAATTCTTCAGACAGGCTGGACGTGTACAACCGAGCCGCGTTGAGAGGTTGTAAAATATCGTGTCCGACGGCTGCGAGGAATTTGGTTTTGCCGATATTTGCCGATTCCGCCGATTCACGGGCGCTGGCCAGATCATCATTGAGCCGGGTCAATTCTTCGGTCCGTTCCCGCACCCGGCGTTCCAACGTTTCATTGGCGACGGTAAGAGCGCGCGCAGCATTGGTCTTTTCCGTCATGTCGTTCCACGAGATGACCACACCGCCATCGGGCAGCGGATTGGATTGGGTCTCAATGATGCGGCCGGACGATCGCAGGGTAATGCTGAAACTGCGATCGGTTTCCAGCAATTGTTTGATCAGGTCGGTTTCCGGTGGAATTGTATTTTTCATATTTTTGGAGATCGCCTCGCACAGGGTCGAGAGCGGTGTGCCGACCTGACCCAGTTGAGGCGGCAAATCGAGCAGGCCGCGAAACTGGCGGTTCCAACTCGACAGGCGAAAATCCTGATCAAAAACGCTGATGCCCTGATCCACCTGATCGAGCGCAGTTTGCAAAAGATCCCGATTGTACTGCAAGGCCTGAGACGCGTCATCCAGCAGACGGATGGTTGTTTCTTCTGCCGGTGCATGTTTTTGCAGCAGAAGCGAAATTACCAGCCGGGAGGACGCCGCACCGACCGCGCTTGCCAGCAATTGTTCAGCATGGGCAACGAGGTTGTCACCGGCCAGTTCGCGGGTATCGGCGACCTCACCGCTGTTCTCAAAATAAGCGTTGAAGGCC
>CAJQPW010000345.1 GCA_905480295.1 uncultured Rhizobiaceae group bacterium
GGCCGTTGCCATGGTGAGTCAGGACGACCAGCCTGCTGTGACCACTGGCAAGTCACCCGTCGCCAGGTCCAGTCAGGATAGCACTGAGCGTGCCCCCGCTCTTCCCGATCAAACGGTTAGGAAAGAACCCACTTTGCCGCAAGCACCCGTGCAGACGCCAGTGCTGCCGAAGGCGTTATCTGAAAGGAAAGCCACCGGAGATAGCGAAGCCGGAGCGTCGCAATCAAGTGTCGAACTTCCACCAGATGCGGGACCGGTCACGCCTGCCGATCCTGTGCCGTCATCGGTGGGTAAACAGGAGTTTGTGCCATCTAACCAATCGGAGGCCGAGGCAAACCAGACCTTGTCCGGTCCTCAAGTCATTGTTGAAGCGGTCGAGATTGAAGAGGGGCAGATCTACATTGCCGGTGCAGTGAAACAGGGAGTGCCGGTTCGCGTATACATTGATGATCAGATAATCGATACGGTTCGCGGCACTAAGGACAACCGTTTTCTGGCTTCAAAACGATTTCAACTCACCGAAGGGCTGCATTCGGTCCGCGCTGACGTAATTGACCCCAAGGATGGGCGTGTATTGTCGCGGGCCGAAGTGCCGGTGATCCATGACATCCCAAAAGCGCTCGAACAGCAATCCACCGACGTGGCGGCAGCAAAGGACGTTGAAGCGGCAAAAGTGCCACTTCCAACAATTGCTGGCATTGAAAGTCTGCAGCAGCCTGACGCTGTGGCGAAAGTGACGGATAAGGAAGAGCGTGAAACCACTGAGATAGATCAGGCGGACAGTTCGCCAAAATCTGAAGTGGTCGCATTGGTTGAAACAGAGCAGAAATTGGAGACTGTTGCAGCGGCCAAAGCTTCGGAAGCCATCGACAAGCGGACAACCGAGGACAAACCTGTTCCCACAGTCGAAGTTGATGCGGTGTCAAACACAAGGGGCAGCAGCGAAAGTGGAAAATTGCCAAACCCCCCAATCGTTGCCGCTGTTGAGAAAGCACCGGAGAGCAGTGATGTGCTCCAGGTTGCGCAGACGCCGAAGTCTGCTGAGGTTAAGAAAATTCCAAAACCCTCTGAGCCCGGTAAGACGGCCGATGTTGAACAGCCTGTCGAAGTGGCTGATGTTGGAGAGGTGCGGAAAACCGACGGAGAAGGTGTCGCTGCACAAGTTTCAGAGCCTGTCGCTGCGCCCGAAATTTCGAACCCATCTGAAACCGCTGATGTGGTTGCGGGCATGCTGTCACCTGAAAAGGTCAACGAGCC
The DNA here is from genome assembly GCA_905480295.1 of uncultured Rhizobiaceae group bacterium. GTDB lineage: Bacteria > Pseudomonadota > Alphaproteobacteria > Rhizobiales > Rhizobiaceae > Pseudahrensia. The sequence continues at coordinate 1,258 of CAJQPW010000345.1, forward strand.
TGAGGCAGGCACAGCGGTCGCGGATCCAGGAGACGTGGTATCGCCAGTGATGAAGTCTCCAGCATTGCCTGCTGCCGCGATTCAGGCAAAAGAAGTGCTGCAAACCTCTGATGAGATTGCGAAAGCAAAGGTGTCGGAACCAAGCAGTCAGGACACGGTGGGATCTGAACCTGCGGAGATTCTGGAAATCGGTAAGGGTGCTGACCCGGTCGAATTGATTGAGGCCAATAAATTACCTAAGCCCGAGACCATGGCTGGCTCGAACAAGGTAATTGCGCAGGCACGGGCAACTGATCCCATAGAACCACCTGCGCCAGCAGCTTCTCCAGGACTGGAACACGATACCAAAATCGCAAAGGTCCCTGTATCCGTAGACTCATCCAAAACTGAAGAAGCGTTCGATCCGGTCAAACCGACAACCGTTGTAAATGCTCCTCAAACCATTGAAGCGTCCAGGAGCCCGGAAGGGATCAGTTCGGCCAACAGTGCGGAAGCTCCAAAGACGTCCAAACTTGAGGCCCGGTCCGAAGGCGCCCAAGCTCCGCAAGTTGCAGCGGTGAAGGGTGCTCAGAAAGATCTAGGGTCCACGGGGAAACAAGTGCGAGCGTTCGCCGACAGTACTGCATCTGCGCCGGAACTCATCGAGACGCCCGCAGCGGCGCAGGTTCCCCAGCCGGCCGAGATTGCCGAAGCCAGTCAAAACCAAGAACCCGATACCAGAACTGATTCAGGTAACGCGGTTGAGAATTTGGCCGCAATCGAGACTGCTGCGCCGGTTGAGTCTGCAACGGGGTCAAAAACGGAGTCGATGGCAGCAGCAAAAAAGGTGTCAGAACCTGAGCAAGTCCTTTCGGTTGCAAATGCACCCGAACCTTCACAGAAACCGAATGCGGACCAAGCAGCACCGGATGGGACAATCCAAGGTGCTATTGAAACGGTGGAAGTTGCACGCGAGCCGAAACCCAACAAGACGGCTGAAATATCAGAATTACAGCGAACGACCAGTGTGGCTGCTATTGCGGAGGCTCCTAACACGCGTGAGTTGGTTAAAGGTAAACCAGCAGCCCAACCAGCGGAAAAAGGTGTGGAAGAGCCACAGGCAAAACCTGTCGAAACTGCAGAGATTGCTAAGAACCCGGCACATGCGAGGATTGCCGCCGTGAAGAAGCCGGTCAATCCAGCGAAAGCACCCGCCGCTAAGAAGGCTCCGGAACCAAAAAAGGAGCCAAAGCCAGCTCAGGTCGAACAGGTTGTGAAAGCTCCAGATCCTGTCCAAGCGGTTGAAGTCGCAACAGCTTCAAACCCCAACCAGGCGATAAAAACTCCCGACAAGGAACCGGCGGTAAGCGCGGTCGCGATTGCTAAAGCTCCCAGCACGATTGGGCTCCGTAAGACCAAAAAAGAATCCCAGCCTGCGGGGGGGGATCGCATGGCCGATACACCACCACCGACTGAATCACTTGCGGCAGAGCAGAGTGCAATTCCTGTTGAAACGGTTGAGAACGCAAAGGTTGGGACATCCAGCAAAACTGCGGAGGTGCAAAAAGCGCCTGAGGCGGTGGAAGCGGCTCCAGTTCTCGAGATTGAGCAACCAACCAAGCCAGGCGCTACTTCAAAAGCCGAGGTCTCAAGCGATGCTGTTGCGGAAAATGACGTGCCAGAACCTGTCGAAGCTATTGAAATTAGAAAAGCGTTGGAACCACCCAATAAAAAGAAAGTCGCGAAAAGGTTGGAACCTGCTGAATTGATCAAAGCGTTGAAACTGTCAAAACCGGTTGGGAGGGTGGATAGTGCTCAGGCACCTGAGCGCGTCGCAATCCAGCAGGCTGCCGAAGACCTGCCCAAGCCCGGGGAACTGGCAAAACCGGGAGACCCTGCAGTAGCGGTCGCAATAGGACCATCAACCGAACGCCCCCAAGCTACTGTGCCGGACGAGACTGAAAAGGTGCAACGTGCGACCAGGCCAATCTTGAAGGACACAGCACCAGATGTGGTGGAAGCCCCAAAACCACCCCTTGCGCAGTCGTTCCCCCAAACGATCCGGTCCGCGAAAATCACAAAGACACCAAAGTCCGCAAGCGCTGCAAAGGTCACAGGCTCCAGCAAACCATCTCAACTGGAAGTACTTTCGACTGCTGAAAATCCCGTCACGCCAGTCGCGCCATCTGTAATCAAAACAGGAACTGCCCTGATTGTGAAACGCGGTGACAGCCTTTGGCGCATATCGAGAAAAGCCTATGGGCGCGGTATCCGCTTCAGAACCATTTTTAACGCAAACCGTGACCAAATTCGCGACCCGCATTGGATTTATGTCGGGCAGATTTTCAGAATTCCGGAAAAAGCCGAGCAATAAACGCCTGTATCCCTTGAACACCAAAATGTGAAAGCCTACCTTAATCGTAAGAATACGATGAAAGGATTCGTCATGGCGTGTTGTGGGCAAACATCCGAAGAGCAACGGACTCAGATATCAGATGCTGAAAATATGGCAGTCGTCTTTGCCGCGCTCTCCAATCCTGTTCGCATAAACATTTTGCGCCATATTGCGCAGCATCGTCATTGTGGCTGCAAAGACATCACGGAAGTCCTTCCGCTGGCGCAATCCACGGTTTCCCAGCACCTGAAAATTTTGATTGAAGCGGGAATTGTTGCGGTGGAAACGGTGCCGCCGCGATCGCGCTATCAGGTCAATGAACACCTGCTCAAGGACATGGCCTTTACCACCAGCACTTTTCTTGATTCCTGCTGTGAAGGCAAATGTTGCTGAAACCAGTGGCACCCTGCGCCACCTGAAAGATATTTATTGACCGATAGTTCATCCCCGACCGATAGGCCTCCTAAAGACAAATCATCCCTGTCGACGATTGGCAATCTGTGGCCCTATATGTGGCCGTCAGACCGACCTGATCTGAAACTGCGGGTTTTCTGGGCCGCAGTTTTTCTGGTCGCGGCCAAACTGGTCACCGCGATTGTTCCCTTTTTCTTCAAATACGCAACCGACGCCCTGGACGGGGTGACTCAAGATATTGGCTGGCTGCCAGTGGCGTTGACGACGCCTATCATGTTGGTTGTCGGGTTCAACGTGGCCCGCATCATCATGATCGGTTTCAACCAATTGCGTGATGCGCTGTTTGCCCGCGTTGGCCAGCACGCCGTTCGCCAACTGGCTTACCGGACCTTCGTCCATATGCACCAGTTGTCTCTGCGCTTTCATCTGGCGCGGCGTACCGGTGGACTGTCGAGGATCATTGAACGGGGAACCAAGGGCATTGAAGTCATTGTCCGGTTTACAATCCTCAATACGTTCCCGACAATTTTGGAGTTCGCCCTCTACGCCGGTATTTTTGCCTATTATTTCGGCTGGTTATACGTGGTCGTCATCGCATTGACAGTCTGGCTGTACAGCGTGTTTACGATCAAGGCGAGCGACTGGCGCATTCAAATCCGTCGAGACATGAACGATTCCGATACCGATGCCAGTTCTAAGGCCATCGACTCGTTGCTGAATTTTGAGACGGTTAAATATTTTGGCAATGAACGCATGGAATCCGAACGATTTGATGCCTCAATGGCCAAATATGAACGGGCCGCCACCCGTACATGGACGTCGCTGGGGTGGCTCAATTTTGGTCAGACTGTAATTTTTTCAATTGGTATGCTGGCTTGCATGATCATGTCGGCGCTTGCTGTACAACGCGGGGAGCAGACGATCGGTGATTTTGTTCTGATCAACATGTTCCTGATGCAATTGTCAGTGCCCCTCAACTTCATCGGTTTCGTCTATCGAGAAATCCGGCAGGGGCTGACGGATATCGAAGCCATGTTCGACCTGCTTGGAGTCAAAGCAGAAATCAAAGATAAACCGGGTGCCAAACCGCTGGAGATATCCGATGGTGCGATCCGTTTTGACAATGTTGATTTTCATTATGATTCAGACAGGCCGATCCTGAAGGATGTCTCTTTTGAAGTGCCTGCCGGCAAAACCGTTGCCATAGTCGGACCGTCTGGTGCTGGCAAATCGACAATCTCCAGACTGCTGTATCGCTTTTACGATATCCAGTCCGGTGCAATCACGATTGACGGTCAGGATTTGCGCGACGTCAGCCAGGAAAGCCTGCGGCAATCCATCGGAATGGTGCCACAGGACACGGTGCTGTTTAACGACACGATTGAATACAATATTCGCTATGGCCGGGTATCCGCCGGCGAGGACGAAGTAAAAATGGCTGCAGAACGCGCGCAGATCGGCGAATTCATTGCGCGCTTGCCGGAAGGCTTTGACACTCAGGTGGGCGAACGTGGGCTCAAATTGTCGGGCGGGGAAAAACAGCGTGTGGCGATTGCCCGAACCTTGCTGAAGGCGCCACCCATACTGGTGCTGGATGAAGCGACATCGGCCCTCGACACCCAAACCGAGCAGGAAATCAAAACGGCGTTGGATATCGTGTCCCAAAACCGAACTACCGTGGTCATTGCTCACCGGCTTTCGACGGTGATTGACGCCGATGAAATCATCGTTTTGGAAGCCGGAGCGATTGCTGAGCGTGGAACCCATGGCCAGTTGCTGAAGAGCGACGGGCTTTATGCGGCCATGTGGAACCGACAGCTTGAAGCTTCAGAAGCAGAAAAACGCTTGCGCGAAGCCCATGAAAACGACGACCTCGGTGTTGTCATCAAACGTCCACCTGTTGCGCCTGTCTCGTAGTGGTGCGGTTTTGGATCCTGTTTGCCGCCGCGTTTGGCTGGCTGTTCATCGGACAGTCCAGCTTTGCCCGACAAGGGGTTGAGTTGGAGCTGGTTCTGGCGATCGACACCTCGACCAGCGTTGATGAAGATGAATATTTATTGCAACGCAACGGTGTTGCTGCTGCCTTTCGGCACCCGCAGGTGCTGGCAGCAATTGATGGCCTCGGTGCCCAAGGCATGGCTGTAAGTGTGGCGCAATGGTCCGGACCTGGCAGTCAACGACTGGCCGTGGGCTGGTCCCACATCAACAGCCGTCAGTCAGCATTTGCCTTCGCCCGTCGCGTTGAGGCGATGGATCGGCAGATCAGAGGGTTTACCGATATTGGAGCAGCGATCAGCTTTTCGGTGTCTGAACTGGAAAACAACGCCTTTAAGGGACGTCGGTTGGCCATTGACGTATCCGGCGATGGGACGAGCGACCGAAACGACCCTGCAATTGCCCGCGATGCTGCGATTTTAAAGGGAATTACCATCAACGGATTGGTGATTCATTCGATCGAGTATGATCTGGGAGACCTTGCCCGGTTTGACCTCCACAACCATTACCGTGACCGTGTAATCGGCGGTCCCGGTGCATTTTTGCTGAATGCTGAAAGTTTTAGAACCTTTGCAACATCGATGCGGGAAAAACTGTACCGGGAAATTGCCGGACCACTGTTTGCCAGCCACCGCTGACCCATTTCCGTTTGCGCCATCCTGTCCAATCTGTGTATCTGTATCTGAACCAAGGTAAAAAAGGTGTTTGATGTCTATCAGTAATTCAATTCGCGACGCGATGGTGCCGATTCACAAGGAAGGCTATCGATTCATCGCGACCTTTGCGGTGGTCACCCTCGTGCTGGGTTTTCTGTGGCAACCCTTGTTCTGGATCGGCCTCATGCTGACCATCTGGTGCGCCTTGTTTTTTCGTGATCCGGAGAGGGTGGTTCCCGTCAGTGATGATCTGATCGTCAGTCCTGCTGACGGTGTGGTTTCCAGTCTGGGCCTTTTTGTACCGCCTGCCGAACTGGACCTTGGTGATGCACCGTTAATGCGCATCACGGTTTTCATGAACGTGTTCAATTGTCACGTGAACCGGGCACCCGTGCGGGGCAGGGTGCTGGTATCAAAGCACAAGCCCGGAAAGTTCCTGTCGGCCGACCTCGACAAGGCGTCAGAAGAAAATGAACGCCACAGTCTGGTGATCGATGGACCGCACGGGCCGGTTGGCGCCGTACAGATTGCCGGGCTGGTCGCCCGCCGTATATTGTGCTGGAGCGAGGAGGGCGATGCTCTTGGGCAGGGCGAGCGGTTTGGACTGATCCGGTTTGGTTCCCGTGTCGATGTTTTTCTGCCGGAAGGCACCACGCCGCGCGTTGCGCTCGGGCAGACCATGATTGCCGGTGAAACCGTTCTTGCCGCCCATGATGATGTGCTGCCCGGCAGCCAGATTCCCACGGTTATTTAGGGGCGCTGAGAGATGAAACCGCCTTTTCCCGACTATGATCCCAAACTCGACAACACCAAGCCTCTGGAAGAGGCTGATGGGATTGAACCGCCGGCCCTGTTTGATGCCGATGCTGACGAAGTTGCACAGATTTCGCGGCTGCGCGACGTGCCGTTTCGCATGCTGGTTCCCAATCTTATCACCCTTGGAGCGATCTGCTCGGGGCTGACAAGCGTCAGGCTGGCATGGGAGGATCGGTTTGAACTTGCGGTTGTCGCCATCGTATTTGCCGCTGTGCTTGATGGTCTGGACGGTCGGGTCGCTCGTTTCCTGAAAACATCCAGCTCCTTTGGAGAGCAATTGGATTCCCTTGCCGATTTCGTCAATTTTGGCGTCGCTCCGGCCCTGGTTCTGTATTTGTGGACGCTTAATGAGGTTCCGACCCTTGGTTGGGTGGTGACGTTGATTTTCGCCATTTGTGGCTGCCTGCGTCTCGCCCGTTTCAACGTCATGCTCGATGACCCCGACTTGCCGGGATGGCGGGTCGACTTCTTCACGGGTGTGCCGGCGCCGGCCGGCGCTCTGTTGGTGTTGTTACCGGTGTATTTCGGCCTGCTGGGCATGGAGCGGGGCACCGCGATGACCATATTCACGGCAGCCTTTACCTTGCTGGTCGGGTTTTTGATGGTGTCGAGCATCCCCACATGGTCTGGCAAAAGGGCTGGGCGCCGGGTTTCTCGCGGCCTCGTATTGCCGGTGATGATCGGCCTGATTTTGATCGTGGTCTTCCTCTTCAGCTATCCGTGGACCGTGTTGACGCTGTTTGCTTTGATCTATTTGTCTTTTATTCCGTTCAGCTATCGCGACTATGCCAAACGGGAAAAGGCTGATGCGGAGAACGCGGCGGTTGCCGCTGTTGCGGCAACCAAAGAGGCAGCGGGCAAACGGGAAAAGGCTGCAAGTGTTGCAAGCGCAGCAGTGGCATCAAAGACTGCAAAACCAACAAAGCCGTCTAAACCATCCAAGAAGCAGGGTGGGACAGCTGGCAAGTCGGCAACTGCGGCCAAAAAGACAAGTGAACAGGTGCGCAAAACCACACAGACGCCCAAAAAACCAGCTGACTGAACGACGGGAAGCGCAATTTATTCAGCGGGTGCATGAATCAATTGTGGCGGCGTGTACCTGACACCGCCGCCACAACTTGTTTTGACCGTTTTCAACCGTTGGCGCTGCGGCTGCCGCTATTCGGCAGCGTCGGGTAGATTATCCGCTTTCGTTTTGTCTTTGGCCTTCTGAGGCGCTTCCTTGGTCAAAGTGGTGACCTTGTTGTCCTCTTCGCCAACTTCGGGCGCAGGTTCTTCGGATTTTTCCGTCAGGTCATCCTGAGAATGCGGTTCTTGCAGTTCTGCAGTTCTGATCAACTTCTTCCCGCGTCGGGTTGCGGCGTAACCGCGAACCTTGTTGGAGCTCCAGCGGAACGGCGCGACGATATTGGCAGGCACCGTCAGCATGCTGGGGATCAGAACCAGGGTCAGCACGGTAGCAAATGCCAGACCTGAGATGATGGCCGTTGACAACTGCACCCACCACACGGAAGTGATGCCACCATAGGAAATAGTGCGATCAAAGAAGTTCATATTGAGCTGAAGCGCCATTGGGATGAGGCCCAATATGGTTGTCATCGTGGTCAACATGATCGGCCGCAGCCGCTGGGCGGACGTTTTCAACACCGCTTCGTGCAGTGCCACTCCTTCTTCTCGCAAACGGTTGAACGTATCGATCAGCACAATCGCGTTGTTGACGACAATCCCGGCCAGTGCGACCACACCGGTACCGGTCATGATGATCGAGAACTTCTGCCCGGTAGCCATCAGTCCGATCAGCACCCCGACAATCGCAAGGATCACGGTCGAAAGGGTAAGGAAGGTCTGGTAGAATGAGTTGAACTGGGTCACCAGGATGATGAACATCAGGAACAGGGCGATGGCTGCGGCTTTGCCGAGGAATTCGCCCGATTCCTTTTGTTCTTCATCGCCACCGCGGAACTTGAACAGAATCGTTTCCGGCCATGATTGTGCGTCGAGCCACGCCTGAATTTCTTTAACCTTGTCGTCCGGCGTAATGGCCCGGTCATTTTCGATGAAGCCCGGTATCAGATTGGCTTTGACTTCCATCGAATAAAGCCCATCCTTGCGTGTTATTGAGCTGACCTTCGGCTTCGCGGAACGTTCGACAAAATTGGCCAGTGGCACACGGCCCTGCGGGGTTGGTAAGCGCAGAGTGTCGAGGGTTTCAAAACTGCGCTCGGCGCGGGGCAGGCGGACACGAATGTCGAGCTCGTCCTCGGAATCATCAGGGCGATATTTGCCGATCTGCACACCAGTTGTCACCAGTTGGACCATCGATCCAATGGCGACGATGCCGGCATTGTACCGGCCAGCTTCTTCGCGATTGACTTTCAGCTCCCACTCGATGCCGGGCAGGGGACGTCCGTCTTCCAGATCCTGCAACCCACTGAGGCCATTGAAATAGGTGCGCGCCAAAGCTACCGAAGCCAGCATGTCGTCGTAATCTGTAGACTTGACCTGCAGGCGAATATCTTTGCCGGTCGGTGGACCGCCTTCGATTTTGCGCACTTCCACCCTGATGCCGGGAATATTGGCAGTCTTCTGACGGATATCCTTGAAAATTTCCAGAGCAACCCGGCGGCAGCAGAAATTGGTCAATTCGATTTGCAATTCACCAACGACATCTGCGGGCTTGTCCTGAACACCACCAATGGGATTGCCAGCGCCAGAACCGGCACCGGGCGCTGTCGCGCTCATTACCGAGTTGCGAATGCCGGGAATGGTGAGAACGATGCCTTCCACTTCGCCGACCACATCGCGAACCTGGGTTGCTGAAAGGTTACCTCTCGCGGATACGAGAACGATGGCCTGATCGGGCTCTTCATCAACAAAGAATTCGACCCCTGAGCTGTATGTTCCGAATATGCTAAACACAAATCCAGCAGCACCGAGCACGGCGCCGAGAATGACTATGTTTCCGATGATGTTGCTGGACATGAACTTGAGGAAGCGCAGATATCCCCCAACCACTCCGGGTACCGCTCTGACGTCAAGCGGCTTGCTGCTGGTGAACATCAGCGTCACCGGATCTTCGGTTTCATCCTTGCGGGCACGCCATGTCAGGAAGCCGTACATCAACGGGAAGGCAATTGCTGCCACTGCGATACCAATTACCAATGCCGCAATGTTTGTACCTGCACTGGGCCCAACGGCGGATGTCACGGCACCGGTAGTGGCATCCACTATCTCTTCAATGCCAAAACGCAGGCCGGATTCGGCCAGGGCAAAGGCAGCGAAACCCAAAATTGCTGACGTGGTGAAGGCGGTGAGCGCCAATCCACCCTTGCGTCCGAGCATGGCGGCAAGACGACCGGTAGCGGCACCAACCGTTGGCAAGAAGATCAGCGCTGTAATGAGCGATGCCGACAAAACGATAATCACCATGATCGGCAGGTAGGACATGAACTCACCAGGAACGCCCGGCCACAGGAGCAACGGCAGGAAAGCCGCGAGCGTAGTGGCGGTCGAAGATACAACGGGCCAGAACATCAACTGCGCGGCCCGTGTATAGGCCTCGGACGCTGGCATGCCTTCAGCCAGTTTTCGATCGGCATATTCGGTCACGACAATCGCGCCGTCCACCAGCATGCCGACAGTCAGCACCATGCCGAAAAGCACCATCATGTTGACCGTCATGCCCGCAGAGCCGAGGATCAGAAAGCCGACTGCAAAAGAAACCGGAACAGACAGGCCAACGAGCAGGCCCGAGCGCAGCCCGAGAGAAGACACCACAACAATCAACACCAGTGCGATCGCTGTCATGATTGATGCTTGTAGGGAGCCTTGGACCTCGCCGATAAAGCTGGATTGGTCCAGGAGGTAATTGATCTTGATGGTTGACGGCCAGTTCTTGGAAAACGACTTCACAGCCTCGCGGACCGCCTGGTTGTTTTCGATGATGTTGGTGCCGATGCGTTTGATCACCTGCAAGGCAATGGCTGGTTCGCCGTTGACCCGCGTAAAACTGGATGCGTCTTTAAACGTACGGCGAATCTCAGCAACTTCACCCAGCGTAACCACCGCTTCGCCGTTTTGTTTGATCGGAATGGAGTAGACATCTGCGGCAGTCTCGACCAGTCCGGGCACTTTCAAATTAAATCGACCGGATCCGTTATCCATGTGGCCAGCGGCCACCAACTGGTTGTTCTGGGACAGGGCTGTCAGCAGTTCGGGTTGCGTAATGTTGTAGGATTGCAGACGCGCCAGATCGAGCACGACTTCCAGCATTTCTTCCCGGTTGCCCGACAGTGTTGCCTCACGAACGGTGCTGATTGCTTCGATTTCGTCTTTCAGCCGACGGGAGTATTGATACAGTGTACGCTCAGGAACCTTGCCGGAAAGTGTAACAATTATAGTCGGTTGCAGGGCAAAATTGGTTTCGTTGATGATCGGTTCATCTGCGTCGGCCGGCATTTCAGACTTGGCCTGGTCAACCTTGTCGCGAATGTCCGCAAGCACCTTGTCCTTGTCGGTATCAATGTTGAATTCGAGCACGGCAACAGCATTGCCCTGGGAAGAAAGTGTCGTGATTTCCTTCAGACCGTCGAGGCCTCTAAGCTTGCTCTCAAGAGGGCGCACCAGCAGCCGTTCGGCGTCATTTGGGGAAATGCCCTGCTGACCGACCGAGACAAAATACACAGGCACGTCGATATCCGGCTGCGCCTCCTTGGGGATGTTTATGTAAGTGAAAACGCCTGCGATGATCATCACAGCCATCATCATCAGGACGGTTTTGGGCCGCCCCAGAATTACTGCAAGTGCGCTGGTCATGATTTGATCTCCGAACTGTCACCCACCGTTGCGCTTTTGAGCTTTTTCATCTGTTCTTCGGTTACCGGTTCCACCACTTCGCCTGCAGACACAAAGTTCTGGCCAAGCGTGATGACGTTCAGGCCGGGTGTAAGGCCGTTAACCCATGCCTGTTTTTCGTCCATCGCGATGATTTTTACCGGGTTGAAGACGACTTTGTTGTCTGCCTGCACCGATCGGATGCCAATGCGGCCATCATCGGCAAGCGTCAGCCAGCTCGGATTGACCTGATAGGCTTCGACGGCATCAAGTTCGATAATCGCCGTGGCTGTCAGGCCATCTCGAAGGGTACGGCTCTTATTTGGAATTTCGATTTCAATATTGAACGTGCGGGTATTGGGATCAGCGACCGAGGACAGGTACCTGATCTTGCCATCAACTGTTTCGCCCGATACCAGAGTAACTTTTGCTGTCCCACCGACTTTGACCGCGGAAACTTCGCGCTCCGGTACCTGGCCGGAAAACAGCATGGGGTTGGTGTCCATCAGGGTTACGCAGACATTGCCCTTGGCGAGGTTGTCACCAACCTCTGCATAGGGCAGTTGCACGATGCCGGTCACAGTGGAGCGGATTTCGGTGCGTTTCATATCCTGTTCGGCGGAGGCAACCGCCGATTTCGCCGCATCAAGGGCGCTTTTCAAGCCTCGCAGTTTGGTATTGGTGGCAAAACCACGATCGACCAGCAACTTGTTGGCGTCATAGTCCTTTTGGGCCTGATTGAGCACGGCTGTTGATTGCGCCAACTGGGTGCTGCGAATGCCTTTGTCGATAACGCACAGCAATTCACCCGGCTCAATCAATTGGCCCTTGGTAACGGGTCGCGCTTCCACATTGCCGCCGGTCTCCGCACGGACACTGATCACGGCATTGGCCTGGGTACGACCGCGAATGGAGAGATTTTCCACCCGCCGGCTGGGCTGCAGTGTTTTCACCCGCACACGGAATGCGGAGGTCGTCAGCTTGGCTTCGCGTTCGGCGATGGTTTCAGCATTCGGATTGACCTGTCCACCCTCGATGATCTTGCCGGTATACATCCAGCCGCCAATGCCAGCCATGATTGCCAGCGAAACCAGGTGTGATCCACGTAATTTCATAACAAAACGGCTCCTATTCCGCTGCCAGTAGTGGGGAGTTGGGCTCAAGAGCGGTGCCCGCAATGGCCTCAAGTTTTTCCCGATTTTCATTGATGTATTTAAGGCTTGTCGTCAGGCAGGTGCGGCCATAGTCACCCACCCAGTCCGCACCCTGATATTTCACTTCACGTACGGCAGTTTCGATGATTTCCAATTCGGATTTCAGATAGTCAATCTGCATGTCAATTGCGCGACGCACGTCACTGGGACGCATCAGATCAGCGCACATGGCCAGCAACAGGAACTCGCTTTTGAATATGTCCTTCTGTGCCGGTTGGCCCAGAGCTTCCAGAAAAGCTTCGCGTCCGCTCTGCGTGATCGAAAATACCTTGCGGTTGGGTTTCCCCTCTTGCTGTTCTTCCCGGCTGATCACTAGTTCTTCTGCTTCCATCCGATTCAGTGCCGGATAGATTGAGCCGAAGCTTGCGTCTCCGAAATGGCTGAAGTGGCCATCGGAAACGAGTTTGCGGATTTCGTAGCCGGTGCTGTCACCGCATCCCAGAATGGCCAGGCAAAGGGTTCTTACATTCATATCAATCTCTCGGGTGGTGCCGGGTTGATCAGTTCAAGCCCACCATATGGTGGTCCAGTATATTCTCGTCAAGCATATATCAATCGAGAATATAAAATAATTTTGATCAGGCTGGTTTATCAGGTCCGCTGAGGGCGTCGTCCAACGGCAGGTTGGGCGTACGGCCCACCCAGCGCTTGGCGCGGCCCCTGCGGCCAGTCGCTGTTCCTGCCTCGGTTTGCATTGCGTTAATTTCGTCTGCAATATCTGATAGATAAGGGTCTTCCACGATCGCCGTTTTCTGCCGATCAAGCGGCACGATCACAATGTCCGGATCTGGTGTCATGGTAGCATTCTCCCGCGGATGAGCGGGAGCATAGGAGCTTTAGATTAACATAACTTTGAGGGCAAAAGGCTTAACTGTCGCGCCAACAACGGTTGACGAAGTCATAAATCTGACCGGTTTGCTCCAGGGAAGGAGATGCCATATCGACCAGAAAGGGAACCAGATCCTGTGGTGGTGTAACGATTTGCGGGTCCTCGCCAGGTGCATATTGAGCCCGCATTTTGGTGCGCAAAGTGCCAGGATCGACCAGATTGGCGCGCACTGAAGTCAGGCGGTTTTCCTTGGCATAGGATTTGACCAACGCTTCCAGTGCAGCCTTGGATGCAGAATAGGGGCCAACAAAAGCGGGTGCTGCTGATGCGGCACCGGACGACATGAATATGGCGCGACCAGCATCCGATTCCCGCAGCAGCGGATCCATGGAACGCAGAAGCCGGTAATTGGCGGTCACATTGATGGAAAAGACTTCCTCAAACACGCTGGGTTTGTTTTGCGCCAGCGGGGTCAAAACGCCAAGCGTTCCCGCATTGCCAAACAGGATGTCGAGCTTGCCCCAACGCTCGTCAATGGAAGCCCCAAGCCGATCGATGGCGTCAAAGTCCATCACATCCAGCGGCACCAGAGTGGTGCTTCCCCCCAGGTCGATGATTTCGTCATCCAGTTCTTCCAAACCGCCAACGGTTCGGGCGAGGGCGATCACATGGGCTCCGGCACGGGCAAAACCCAGCGCGGCCTGATAACCAACACCGCGCGAGGCACCGGTTACCAGCGCCAGCCGTCCATCCAACGGTTTTTCTTCTGCCATGGTTCAGCGACCACCGGAAAGCAACGAAAGCGGGCGAACATTGTCCCCACCCTGTTGTTCGATACCTTCACGGTCGGTGAGGCGGGTCGGATAGTCACCGGTAAAGCAGGCGTCACAAAATTGCGGTGAATCATTATCCCGCGCAGCTTCGCCGGCAGCCCGATAGAGTCCATCAATCGACAAGAAGGCGAGGGAATCAACGCGGATGAAATCCGCCATTTCCTCAATGCTCATACGCGAAGCCAACAGCTTTTGTTTTTCCGGTGTATCTACACCGTAGTAACAGCTGGAAGCGGTCGGTGGGCTGGCGATGCGCATATGTACTTCGCGGGCGCCGGCGTCGCGCACCATGGCCACGATCTTTTGGCTGGTCGTGCCGCGCACAATGGAATCATCAACCAAAACCACGCGCTTTCCCTCGATCAGACGGCGGTTGGCGTTGTGTTTCAGTTTTACCCCCATATGGCGAATGCTGTCTGTCGGGGCGATGAAGGTTCGCCCAACATAGTGATTACGGATGATGCCGAGTTCGAAAGGCAGGGCCGACTGCTGGGCGAAGCCAATCGCAGCAGGGGTGCCAGAATCGGGAACCGGAACCACGATATCTGCATCGATTGGAGATTCACGGGCCAGTTCTTCACCGATCTTCTTGCGTACGTTATAGACGTTTTCTCCCTGAACCATGGAGTCGGGACGGGCAAAATAGACATATTCAAACACACAAAAGCGGGGTTTTGCTTTTTCGAAAGGAAAGTGGCTTTCGATACCGTGTTCGTTGATGACCACCATTTCACCCGGTTCGACGTCCCGCACTAACCGCGCGCCGATAATATCCAGGGCGCAGGTCTCGGAAGCGAGCACGTAAGACCCGTCAACGTCACCCAACACCAGCGGGCGAACCCCAAGGGCATCGCGGCAGCCGATCAGCTTTTTGCCAGACAGGGCAACAAGGGAAAATGCACCTTCGAG
>CAJQPW010000346.1 GCA_905480295.1 uncultured Rhizobiaceae group bacterium
AGCGGCAAAAGCCTGGTTAAATTTGTCATGAATATCATCCCCCTTTTTATTCAATTTACGGGGGGGGGGATGTGCATGTGAACGGCGAGAATATACGGAGTCCGTCTCCGAAGGTTTCGGCGCGCGTGATTAATCAATCGCAGAAGGGCGTCATGACAGTTCGCGCATGCGGACCTTTGACAGACCTACAGCCATACTCCGTCATTTCCATCCCATTTATAGATGCGGTCCTGTGGAATGGTCATGCGGGTAACTTCGTTGCCCGGCACTTCGGTCAGGTGATGAATCAACATCCGTAACACTCCGCCATGGCAGACGATCACTGAATCTTCGACCACATAGGGGAGCCAGCTTCTGACCCGGTTCAACAGATCGGCATAGCTTTCCCCCAGTGGCGGTCTGAAGTTGAATTTGTCCGCTTCACGCGCAGCCACGGCTGATGCCTGCGTTTCACCCAATTCAGCCATGGTGTAGGTCTGCCACAGGCCGAAATAGATTTCCTTCAAACGGTCATCTGTTTCATAGCCGTGGCTTGGCAGTCCCATCTGCTGGCGGATGATGTTCATGGTTTCCCGGGTTCGGCCCAGCGGGCTCGCGATAAACCGGTAACGGTTGGGATCATCCAGCAAATCGGCAAGAGCAAGCCCGTTTCTGCGCGCCTGTTGCCGTCCGGTCTGATTGATCGGGATATCGTGCTGACCCTGAATTCGATTTTCCACGTTCCAGTCGGTCTGGCCGTGGCGAACAAAATAGAGGGTCGGCGCTGTCATTCCTCAGACGACGGCAATGTCGGGGGCATCAACCGCTTTCATACCGACATTATGGTAGCCGGAATCCACATGCAGGATCTCGCCGGTAACTGCGCTGGAAAGGTCGGAGAGAAGGTACAGGGCAGAATTGCCCACTTCATCGATCGTCACGGTGCGCTTGAGGGGGGAATTATATTCGTTCCACTTCAAAATGTAGCGGAAATCGCCAATGCCGGATGCGGCCAGAGTTTTAATCGGTCCTGCTGAAATGGCATTTACACGAATATTCTGCTTGCCGAGATCGACGGCCAAATACATCACGCTGGCTTCAAGAGCCGCTTTGGCGACGCCCATGACGTTATAGTTCGGCATCACCTTTTCCGCGCCATAATAGGTCATGGTCAGCATGGAGCCGCCATCGGTCATCAGCTTTTCGGCACGCTGGGCAACGGCGGTGAAGGAATAGACCGAAATGTCCATGGTTTTGTTGAAATTTTCCGACGATGTGTCGACATAGCGCCCGGTCAATTCGTTCTTGTCGGAAAATCCGATGGCGTGAACGATGAAGTCGAGCTTGCCCCACTGGGAATCAATGGCTGCAAATACTGCATCAATAGACGCCGGATCAGAAACGTCACAATCGCCGAATACGACGCCGCCAAGTTCTTCTGCCAGGGGTTCAACACGCTTCTTCAAAGCGTCGCCCTGGTAGGTGAAACCGACTTCAGCACCGGCATGCGCCAGGGCTTTTGCAACGCCCCAGGCAATGGACCGGTTGTTGGCCAGTCCCATAATCAAGCCGCGTTTCCCGGCCATCAAACCATTTGTGCTGTTCATTGTGTATAAAACCTGTCTATCAACCAGAGCCGTCACTTTATTGGCGCGGTATGGCACAGGGTTGTGATTGCATCAAGCGGTGGCTGCAGTCTGTCTTAATTCGCCGCCGCCTTTGGCTGAGCAGACTGTTTGAACAGGTCGATCAGCTGTTCATCGCGTTCGTCAGGCAGTTGAACCGCCAGAACGGCAAAAATGTCACCGGTTCCACCAGCGCGGGACGGCAATCCCTTGCCGCGGACACGGAAAACTCCTCCGCTGGACGACCATTCAGGAATGGTCAACGCCACCGCACCATCCATGGTGGGGACGCGTATTTTCCCACCCAACACGGCGGTTTTCAGGGGCACGGGAACGTGCACACGCAAATTGGACCCTTCGCGACGAAAATCAGGATGTTCCGAGATCGACAGGGTGATCAGCACGTCACCGCGCCCTCCCGGACCTTCGTTGCCCTGTCCTTTGAGGCGGACAATCTGCCCTTCTTCAGGTTCTGGCGGGATGGTCACATTCACGGTTCGATCAGCACCCAGTCGAACGGGGGCTTTTCCGCTTGCCAAATCCTTCAAATGTACGGTCAGGTTGATCTTGCGGTCTTCGCCCTTCGATGGCCGTCCGCCCCGTCTCTGACCGGCTCCGGCAAAGGGGCCTCCGGACGCACCGCCCATGCCACCCATGCCGCCCATGCCGCCCATGCCGCCGCCGCCGCCAAACATCTGGCTCAATATGTCTTCGGCACCGGCAAACTCACCCGCACCAAAGGGAGATCCGCCACGGCCCCCGCCGGCACCGCCAAAGGGACCACCGCCGGGAAATCCCTGGAAGCGTTCCTTGCCTTCTGCATCGATTTCACCGGAGTCAAACTGCGCCCGCTTTTTCTTGTCGCCAACAATTTCATAAGCCGCATTGGCCTCGGTAAATTTAGCCTTGGCCTGTGGGTTGTCCTTGTTCTGGTCGGGGTGAAATTTTTTCGCAAGTTTACGAAAGGCAGACTTGATCTCCTTTTCACTCGCCGTTTTCGGCACACCCAGTACTTGATAGGGATCGCGCATGACCCACCTCGTGCAGTCGTTTAAGAATTCATGATAGGGGTTATATAGGGTGTTTGGCGGTCAAATTTCCAGCACAACAGCAGAAAAACTGTTCGCAAAGCGCAATTTGCTGGCTAGTGGGCGGCTTTGAACCAGGACAGAACCCAGTTTTCACCGCTGATCTGGCATGTTTCGCCATTATAGTAGGCGATGCCCATAAAGTTTGCCACGCTGGTTTTAAAACCGCGGCATTTCTGACCATGCTTGCCCATGAAACTGTCAATCGCAACAATCGCGCCAGAGGATCCGGTTTCGGGGTTGGTCCAGGCCAGAGGTTTGACTTCAGTCGACCCGGAGGCGGAAACAACCGTGGTTTTAATCACTTCAGCATCCGCTTTTTCAATACCGGCAGGTTTGGACTTGTCGACAACAGAATGGGTGATCAACTGATCTCCGCTGGCGACGTTTGAAAGGGCATCGCCCTTGATTGCGCAACCGCCAATAGCCAGGATGAGAGAACCCAACAGGGCGATGCGTCCGGCCATTTTTAGCCCGGTGCGTTGATTTATCGCAATGTTGGATAGATTGTACACTTTACTCGATACCAAAGGTCGTTAGACCAAACACCAAACAAAATTGTCCCTATGGGATTCACCATGCAGGGCCAAGGTTAAGAAAGGGTAAGATTGTTGTGACCGACTTCACGCAGAGTGACGATCCGCTTGGATTGTTTAACGAATGGTTAAACGAGGCCAAAGACAGCGAAATCAATGATCACAACGCGATGGCTCTGGCCACGGTTGATCAGACAGGCATGCCCAATGTTCGCATGGTGCTCTTGAAGGGGCACGATGAGCGCGGCTTTGTTTTCTACACCAATTTTGAAAGCACAAAGGGGCAGGAAGCGCTCAGCTCCATGAAGGCCTGCATGGGATTCCATTGGAAAAGCCTGCGGAGGCAGGTGCGCGTGCGCGGCAAACTGGAACAAGTCTCGGAACAGGAGGCGGACGCCTATTTTAACTCCCGTCATCCGCAAAGTCGGCTGGGTGCGTGGGCCAGCCAGCAATCCAGACCGTTGGCCAAACGTCAGGATCTGGTCGATGCTTTGCAGCAGATGGAAGATAAATATGGCACCGAAAACATACCCAGACCACCGCATTGGTCCGGGTTGCGCATTGTGCCACAAACCATTGAGTTCTGGCAGGATGGCGAATTCAGGCTGCATGACCGGATAGTGTTTACGCGGCAGGCCGCCGGGGATGCGCCTGTTTGGACCAAGCAGCGTCTCAATCCCTGATCATTAATCTTCGCTCAAACCCGGCTAGCCCGCCGAGCGCGTTTCCAGTTCAGATTGGGTTTTGCTGTCAAACCCGACAAGGCAGTCGTCGCCTGATACGAATACCGGCCGCTTCATCAAGGTGGGATGTTCGACGATCAGTGAAATTGCCTTGGCGTCATCCAGGTCGGACTTTTCGTCGTCGCTCAGCCCCCGCCACGTCGTGCTGCGGCGGTTGAGCGCTGATTCCCAACCCAGCCCGTTAACGATCGAAGTTGCATCCTCGCGGCTGAGACCATCGGCGCGTACATCGTGAACGGAGGAAGTTATTCCCTTCTCGTTCAACCATTTCAGCGCCTTTTTGCAGGTGTCGCAGTTTTTGAGTGAGAAAACTTTCACAACCGTCAGACCAACCGCTTCAGAGCTTCAAAATGCTTGCCCGCGTAGACTACGAAATCCCGTTGGAATTGTTTGGCTGTCAATTCGACCGTTGGTTCGGGGATCAGCTGCAGCGGCAATCCGGTGGATTGCGCCAGCACCTGCTGGCGGGCGGCGCGTTCGAGATAATAAAGATCGTCAAATGCCTGGGCAATGCTTGGG
>CAJQPW010000347.1 GCA_905480295.1 uncultured Rhizobiaceae group bacterium
CACTAAACAACCATCATGCCAATTCATCAAATCTCGATGGCCACGACCCTCTGGCGTTTCTCGTTCCCAATCTGAAATGGATCGGGTATCTTTCCACAGTTGGCGTTTATGGCAATCACGACGGCGCATGGATTGACGAAAGAGCCGCACTGGAACCCTCATCCGCGCGATCCCGGCAACGGGTACGGGCAGAACAGGACTGGATAAATCTGGCGGGTGGCGCTGGTCTGCCTCTGTCGATATTCCGCCTGTCCGGGATTTATGGGCCCGGTCGAAATGCACTGGTATCCGCCCATGAGGGGAGATCGCGACGGCTGGTAAAGCCCGGACAGGTTTTTAACCGCATCCACGTGAAGGATATCGCCCAAGCTGTGCACCGTGCCGCCGAAAAGTCGGCCGCGGGAATTTTCAATATTACCGACGATTTGCCGGCCCCACCGCAGGACGTTGTTTCCTTTGCCCATCAAGTGTTGGGCACTGAGCCACCACCAGAACTGGATTTTGACACAGCAGAGTTGTCCCCGATGGCCCGCAGCTTTTATGGTGACAACAAGCGGGTGAGCAATCAGCGATCCAAGGATCAGCTGAACATGGATTATCAATGGCCAAACTACCGTGTTGCCCTGCAGCGCATGTATGATGAAGAATGCTGGAAAGGATAGATCATGGCCAATATTTCGATTGTAACATTGGGCGTCGATGACCTGGCTGCAGCCACCGAATTTTATTTAAAAATGGGCTGGACCAACACCACCGCCAGCCAGGAAAGTGTCACGTTTTTGCAAGGGGATTCGATTGTCCTTGGCCTTTATGGGCGATCGGCGCTGGCCGAGGATGCTCAGGTCGCCGATACACCAAGCGGTTTCAGAGGGTCTGCACTGGCTTTGAATGTGGCAAGCGAAGGCGATGTCGACGCTTATTTCCAACAGGCGCTTGCGGCCGGTGGACAAAAAATAAAGCAACCAGAAAAGGTCTTCTGGGGAGGATATTCGGGTTATTTCGCCGATCTGGACGGCCATTTGTGGGAGGTAGCCCACAACCCGTTCTTTCAGGGTGATTCAAAGACAGGGCAATTAAAGCTTGAGGGAGTCCAGCCGTGACAGCCACACTATTATTGATCGACATGCAAAAGGCGATGGACGACCCCATCTTCGATGAACAGGGACAACCGCAGGCGCTGGCCAATGCAGCCGCTTTGCTGGCACACTGGCGCCAGCGCGGTAACCCGCTGATCCATATTCGCCATGACAGCATGGATCCTTCTTCTCCTTATGCGCCGCACCAACCGTCGCATGAATTTAAAGATGAAGTGGCGCCTCTGGACCATGAAACCATTGTAGAAAAGCGCACCAATAACGCATTTATCGGAACCGATCTGATGCAGGTTTTGGAGGAGATCGGGTCCTCCGATCTGGTTGTTTGCGGCGTGCATCTGCAGGACTGCGTGGAAAGTACGGTCCGGATGGCAGGAAATCTGGGATTTATGGTTTTTCTGGCGGCCGATGCGGTCGTAAGTCTGGGTCAAACCGACATAAATGGTAAAAAATGGTCTGCAGACGACGTCCACGCGTTGACGCTGGGCATTCTGGACGGTCAGTATGCCAAGGTAATGAACAGCTCCGATTTAATGATGAACATTGAAGGGACAGCCGTTCACTGAATATTGGAACCGCACGGATACTGAATGAATTTGACGTTGCCCAGATGGGTCGATTACGGCCTGATGCCGCTGATCAACGTGGCTGTTGCGTTTCTGATTGCGGGACTGGTTGTCCTGTTTGTCGGGGAAAGCCCGGTTCAGGCTGCTTATCTGATGGTCCGCGGGGCCTTTGGTAACGGGTACAATCTCGGCTTCACATTTTTCTTTGCCACAACATTCATTTTCACGGGCCTTGCGGTCGCAGTCGCGTTTCATGCCGGCCTGTTTAACATTGGTGGCGAGGGTCAGGCCTATATTGGGGGCCTTGGTGTTGGTTTGGTCTGTCTATCGATGGATACGGTGCTGCCGTGGTGGATGACATTCCCTCTGGCCATTATTGGTGCAGCCGCTTTTGGGGCCCTGTGGGCCTTCATTCCGGCCTATTTGCAGGCCCGGCGCGGCAGCCACATCGTGATCACCACGATCATGTTCAACTTCATTGCATCCGCGTTGATGGTCTATCTTCTGGCCGGACCTTTGCAGAAAGCAGCCAATCTGGGACCAAGAACCCGGGATTTTGAGGCCGGTGGACAAATTCCCAAACTTGATTGGCTGTTCAAGCCGTTTGGGGTTGATATGGGGGCGTCTCCCCTCAATATCTCCTTTCTTCTAGCGCTCATCATGGCTGGCGTGGTTTGGGCGGTGGTCTGGCGCACCCGCTTTGGCTATGAGATGCGAACCCAGGGTGTCAGTCCAAGAGCCGCCATTTATGCTGGCATGCCCGAAGTCAAGATCATCGTCCTCACCATGATGTTCTCCGGAGCACTTGCAGGCATGATGGCGCTTAACCCGGTCATGGGCGATCAGACCCGCCTGCAACTTGATTTCGTCGAAGGCGCCGGATTTGTTGGCATCGCAGTTGCCCTGATGGGGCGGTCGCATCCGGCAGGCATCGTTCCGGCTGCCATTTTGTTTGGTGCCCTGTACCAGGGCGGTGCGGAGCTGGCATTTGACATGCCCAATATCACCCGCGACATGATTGTGATGATCCAGGGGCTGGTCATCCTGTTTGCCGGCGCCATGGAGTTCATGTTCCGTCCAGCGCTGGCAAGGATTTTTTCCGCACCGGCCCAACAGGAGAAAATCTCCTGATGGATACATTGATTCAACTGCTCGATCTCACAGTACGCTCAGCCGTACCGCTGTTGCTGGCCTGTCTGGCGGGTCTGTATTCGGAGCGGTCTGGCATTGTTGATATCGGGCTGGAGGGAAAAATGCTTGGTGGCGCCTTTGCCGCCGCCGCCGCCGCTGCCGTCACCGGTTCCGCATGGCTAGGCCTCGGTGCGGGCATTCTGGTTGCCGTTTCCCTGTCTCTGATTCACGGATTTGCTTCAATCACCAATCGCGGCAATCAGATTGTTTCAGGTGTTGCCATAAATTTCATTGCCGCTGGTCTTTCGGCCCTGCTGGGGCAGGCATGGTTCAGCCAGGGCGGGCGAACCCCTCAACTGCAAAAAGTTGAGCGCTTCAACCCACTCGAACTTCCACTGTCTGAAACCCTGTCCAGTATTCCGATCTTCGGACCGGTGTATCGGGATCTGATTTCCGGCCACAACCTGATTGCCTATTTTGCATTTTTGATGGTCCCACTGACCTGGTGGGTGTTGTATCGAACCCGTTTCGGATTGCGTCTTCGCGCAGTGGGTGAGAACCCGGCAGCCGTGGATACGGCTGGGATTTCAGTCTCATGGGCCCGCTACCGGGCCGTAATATGCTGCGGGGTTCTGTGCGGTGTTGCCGGCGCCTATTTGTCAATTGGGGTATCGGCAGGATTCGTCAAAGACATGACCGCGGGGCGTGGCTTTATAGCCCTTGCAGCGTTGATCTTCGCCAAATGGCGGCCTGTGGCGGCCATGTGGGCCTGTCTGTTGTTTGGATTTCTCGGTGCGATCGAAATTCGCTATCAGGGTGTTGCGCTGCCGCTGGTCGGCGTGGTGCCTGTGCAATTGATGCAGGCGTTGCCCTATATTCTAACGGTCATTCTGCTTGCCGGTTTCATCGGCAAGGCGATACCGCCAAAGGCCGGTGGCGTGCCTTATACAAAGGAACGCTGAACCATGAAGAACCGGTTGTTTGAAGCAGCCCGTAAGGCCATGGCCAACAGCCATTCGCCCTATTCCAGTTTTCCGGTAGGCGCGGCGATAGTATCAACATCAGGCACGGTTTACAGTGGCTGCAACATTGAAAACGCTTCTTATCCGGAAGGCTGGTGCGCCGAGACCAGCGCCATCGCCCACATGGTCACAGCTGGCGATACGAGAATTGCCGAAGTTCTGGTACTGGCCGAAAAAAAAATAAAGACGACACCGTGTGGGGGGTGTCGCCAGCGGCTGGCCGAATTTGCCGATGCCGATACACCAGTGCATCTGTGTGATGCCAATGGTGTCCTTGAAACAATTCGGTTGGGTGATCTGTTGCCCGCCAGTTTTGATTTGGATTGAAGATGCAAGATCTCGCAACTGCCCTCGACGGATTTGAACCTCAAACAGCGCTGGTCCTTGGGTCAGGATTGGGAAGTGTTGTCGATGCGGTCGACATCGTCAGCCGTCATGATTTCAGCGCACTGGACGGGTTTCCTGTTAGCGCCGTTTCTGGCCATTCCGCTGAGGTAATAGCTGGAACAATCAATGGTCACCGGGTCATCGTCCTGTCAGGCCGTGTCCATTATTACGAACAGGGAGACCCAGCGGCGATGCGTGGTCCGCTACAGGCATTGAGTACAGTGGGTGTCAACCGATTGATCCTCACCAATTCAGCCGGTTCCACCAATCCCGATATGGGGCCAGGTTCCGTCATGCAGATCAAGGACCACATAAATTTCTCCGGGACCAATCCGCTGTTTGGAGAACCCACGGATCAGCGGTTTGTCGGACTGACCACCGCCTATGACAAATCACTGCGCAAGACCTTTCGCAAACAGGCCAAGGCGCTTGGTGTGAAGTTGCATCGAGGGGTCTATATGTGGTTTTCTGGCCCAAGTTTTGAAACGCCTGCCGAAATCAAGATGGCCCGTCTGATGGGGGCCGATGCCGTCGGCATGTCCACTGTTCCTGAAGTTATCCTGGCACGCTTTTTCGATATGGAGGTGGCCGCATTTTCGGTGATCACCAATTTTGCTGCTGGCATGACTGGTGCAGAACTGTCTCACACGGAAACAAAGGAAATGGCTCCCAGGGGTGGAGAAATTCTGGCCAGCTTGTTGAAGTCGACACTTGGGGAGAAATTGAATTGACCCAGGAAGAGCGTAAACAGGTCGCCCAGCGGGCCCTGTCCTTGGTTGACCTGACCGACCTCAATGAAAATTGCACCCATGAGGCAATCGATGCGCTGTGCGTCCGGGCTCAAACACCTTTTGGCCCGGTCGCTGCAATATGCATATGGCCGCGTTTTGTATCCCATGCAAAAAAACAATTGCGCGGCACAAACATTCCCATAGCAACAGTTGTCAATTTTCCAGGCGGCAATCAGGACGTTGACATCACACGTGCAGAAACCAGAGCAGCCATTGAAGACGGCGCCGGTGAAATCGACCTCGTTATGCCCTATCAGGCATTCAGGGCCGGCGATCTGCCGCGCGCTCAAACGATGGTGAGATCAATCGCAGAAACCGCGAAAGACAGGGCGTTGCTGAAAGTAATCCTGGAGACCGGGGAGCTTCAGGACCCAGAACTGATCCGGTCCGCAAGTGAGATGGCCATCGAAGCGGGTGCTGATTTCATCAAGACATCAACCGGCAAGGTTGACGTCAACGCAACGCTGGACTCAACCAAAATTATGCTGGATGTGATCAGGGGCACCGATCGCAATGTCGGGTTGAAACCTGCTGGCGGAATTAAAACCACCGAAGATTGTGCCGTCTATCTCAAGCAGGCCGACGCGATTATGGGTGATGATTGGGTGTCTCCCCGCAGCTATCGATTTGGGGCGTCGAGCGTGCTCAACGACCTGTTGGCGGCGCTGGAAGGACGCAGCGCAGCACCATCCAGCGGGTATTGATCAACAATATTACCGAACCTGCGGTCTAAAAGCCTTTTAGCGCGTAAAGGGCTTCCAGAGCTTCACGCGGCGTCAGCTCATCGGGCTGAATTTTATCCAACTCTTCCTGCAGTTTTGACACCTTTGTAGGCGCGGCTTCCACAGACGTGCGGGTTGCTGAAAATAGTGGCAAATCATCAATGAGCGTGCTGACCGGCCGTTCCCGATTCTGGCTCTCCAACTGTTCAAGAACGTCTCGGGCCCTTTGTACAACGGCAGCTGGAAGCCCGGCCAGACGAGCGACCTGAATACCATAGGATCTATCGGCACTGCCTTCCATGACCTCATGCAAAAAGACCACGTCTCCATCCCACTCCTTGACCCGCATCGTGACATTGGACAGCCGGTCGAGCACACCCGAAAGCGCCGTCAGCTCATGGTAGTGGGTTGCAAAAAGGGTGCGGCAATCATTGACCTCGTGCAGGTGTTCCAGAGCTGCCCATGCAATCGACAGGCCGTCAAAAGTTGCTGTACCGCGACCGATTTCATCAAGAATGACAAGGGAGCGAGGTCCAGCCTGGTTGAGAATAGCGGCGGTCTCAACCATTTCCACCATAAAGGTCGACCGTCCCCGCGCCAGATCATCCGCTGCTCCAACCCGCGAAAACAACCGGTCCACGACGCCTATATGCGCACTGCCAGCCGGCACGAAGGAACCCATCTGAGCGAGAATGGCGATCAGCGCATTCTGCCGCAGAAAGGTGGATTTACCACCCATGTTGGGCCCGGTGAGCAGCCACAATCGACCGGCATCATCACCACCAATATCACAGTCATTTGCAACAAAGGGTGACGCGGCCTGTCGCCGCAAGGCCTGTTCCACCACCGGATGACGTCCGGCGGTGACGGCAAATGTCAGGCTGTCATCAATGGTTGGACGCACATAGCCCTGTTCCACAGCCAGTTCCGCCAATGCCGTTGCCACGTCGAGGGACGCGATGGATGCCGCCAGTTGCTGCACGATTGTTGCCTGATCGAGTACTTTGATTTGGGCTTCTGAAAAGTGCCCCCGTTCGAGTTGCAACGCCTTGCCAGCCGCATTGGCAATTTTGCTTTCCAGTTCCGCCAATTCAGCAGTGGTGAAACGCATGGCATTGGCCATGGTCTGACGGTGAATGAACAGTTCCTTATTGTCGCTCAGGGACGTCGCGTTGAGCGCTGTGACTTCGATGAAAAATCCCAAAACATTATTGTGTCGGATCTTGAGGTTCTTAACTCCTGTTTCATCAGCATAATGCGCCTGCAACCCGGCAATTACCTTGCGGCTTTCATTGCTGAGGTCGCGCAACTGGTCGAGATCTTCATCAAATCCCTTCCTGACGAAATTTCCATCACGGGCCAGCAACGGAACTTCATCAGCCAATAGTGCTGACAAATAGTTTTCAAGTTCCTCGGGCAATTGCATCAACGCTGACAGGCCATCAGCAAGATTATCTGGCAATTCTCCAGAGGCAGGATGCAATAATTTAACCAGCGCCCGCGTCGCCTGCAACCCAACCTTTAAAGTTACCAGATCACGCGGTCCACCCCGATTGAGAGACAGCCGCGAAAGGGCACGGGGCATATCCGGCACACCCTTGAGCAGGCTGCGCAATTGATCTCGCAATCCGTCATGCGCCAGGAAATAGGCAACCTCATCCAGACGGGAATTAGTCCCATCGGGATCGGTCAGTGGGTTCATCAAGCGCTGTGCCAGCAGGCGCGCACCGCCACCCGACACGGTGCGATCGACGGTCTTCAGCAACGACCCCTCCCGCGACCCTCCCAAGGTCTGAACCAGCTCGAGATTAGCGCGGGTCGCAGCGTCGATATACATCACCTGCGACGTTTCTTCCCTTTCCGGATGTGAAAGAGATGGTCGTTCTCCAATCTGGGTTTTTTCAATATAGGCGATCGCCGCGTTGGCAGCCGCCAGCTGCGCCCGGCTGAAATTGCCAAAACCGTCCAGCGTGGATACCCCATAAAATTGCTGAAGGTTCTGGGCAGCTCTGGAGGAATCAAAAAGGGCCGCCGGTTGAGCCTGTACCGCCGCATCCACCGTTTCAAAAAGCTGTCTCAATTCATCATCATCAAACAGGCTGTCAGGCACGACCAGTTCGCGTGGATCAATTCGGGCAATATCGCTCAACAATCGGTCCAGACCGGATTCGATGACATGAAATGAACCGGTTGTTATGTCGACCGCCGCAAGGGCAAA
>CAJQPW010000348.1 GCA_905480295.1 uncultured Rhizobiaceae group bacterium
CGATTACCAGATCGAGAAGCTCAAGCACGAACTGGCCGGATTGCGCCGTCACAGGTTTGGATCGAAGTCCGAAGCCCTCGACCAGCTTGAACTGACTTTGGAAGAAGTCGAGATCGCAAAGGCTGTCGATACGCACTCAGCTTATGACATCAACGACGGCGCAGAAGAAACAACAAAGCAAAAGCCGCGCCGCAAACCCTTGCCCGACCATCTTCACCGCAACAATCAGGTGCTATCGCCGGGTGACGAATGCAGCGACTGCGGCGGGTCGCTGAAGACGCTCGGTGAAGATGTCACTGAGGAACTGGAATACGTACCGGGACGCTTCGTCGTGAACCGGATCATTCGCCCGCGCATGGCGTGTATCTGCTGCGATGCCATTTGCCAGTCACCAATGCCGTCTCGCCCAATCGAGAAAGGCCGGCCGGGACCAGGATTGCTGGCGCATGTCCTCGTAAACAAGTACGCCGATCATCTGCCACTCTATCGCCAGTCGCAAATCTTCGAGCGTGAAGGCATCGATCTCGATCGCTCAACGCTGGCCGATTGGGTCGGCAAATCCGCTGCTCTGCTCGAACCACTGGCTGATGCCATTCAGCGTCATGTACAGTCGGGGCAAGCCATCTTTGCCGATGATACACCGGTGAATATGCTTTCCCCAGGTGCCGGAAAGACAAAGACCGCGCGGCTTTGGGCTTATGTCCGGGATGAAAGGCCGTGGGTGGGCGAAGCACCACCGGCAGCATTCTATCGTTTCTCACGGGACCGCAAAGCTGAGCAACCGAGCGAACATCTCAAGGACTACACCGGCTGGATGCACGCGGACGGTTATTCCGGTTTCAACGATCTATACCGCTCGGCCCGCGTTCGCGAGATGGCGTGCATGGCCCACGCCCGCCGCAAATTCGTCGATGTGTTCAAGTCGCAAGGCCTGGCCGTTGCCGAAGAGACCATCAAGCGCATCGCCGCGCTCTATGGTATCGAGAAAGAGGTGCGGGGCATGTCACCAGAAGACCGCGTCACCATCCGGCAGGAAAAGGCGAAATCGTTATTCGATGAGTTGGAGGCATGGCTTGGCACACAATTGCCCAAAATCTCCGGAAAATCTGAACTGGCCAAAGCGATCCGCTACACCCTGACCCGTATGAAGAAAATGCGATCTTACCTCGACCACGGTATTCTCGAACTCGACAATAATTCTGCCGAGCGATCCATGCGCTGTGTAGCTCTGAGGCGAAAAAACTATCTGTTCATGGGTTCTGAGAACGGCTGAAAGTCAGCCGCGATTGCTTACACTCTGATTGAAACAGCCAAGCTTAACGGCGTCGATCCGCAGGCATGGCTCACCGATACCCTTGCTCGTATCGCCGATCACAAGATCACTCGTATCGACCAACTGCTCCCTTGGCGTTACGCTGCATCCGCAGCCTAACTGGAAAACAAACCAACTTATCTGGACGCCTTCACCGGACGGGTACTTCTGAAATGGTTATTCGCAAACACATCGAGCAGATAGCGCACAGGGTGGAGCAGCTTCCGGCCGGCACATGCCTTTGCTCGATCCCTCACTAATACACCAAGCAACTGTATTTTGTCGGATGCCCGATATCGTTTTCGTGCTTGTGAAGCACATCGTTGTGGGGGGTGGTTTCGATCAGCAGATCGTTCGAAAGACAGATTTCACCAAACATCCGGCCATTGGCTTTGCCGTTGATGTCGGTCCCAATATGGCAGCCTGCTTTGCCTGGATTGATTCCGTCTGAATCTTTCTACCAGGTCACTTTCCCCATCCGCCAATCTGTTGGCTTAAAAACGATTGTCCCTTGTAAACCCACCGGTGTTTCTCCACCCGCCGCAGCAAGAGAAGTGGAAATGGTCAATGAACCAATTAAAACCAGAATACAGACACTTAAACGTGACATTCGATCTCCCTTTCCAATTCGTGATTCTTTTCGGCTGCCAACAGGGATTGAAGCCGACCGGCCATTTTCGTTGTCATCTACCCACGTCATCGGAATCAATCTGACCTGCCAAACGGGCCCTGATAGCAGAGAAAGATACGCCAACCGATAGAATTGTCGCCACAGAAGCCAGGATCATCACCACCACGATGGAAGATCCATCTACTGATACAATGTCGAGATCAACCAGCATTATGTTAAATAACGCCATGAAGACGGCACCGATCAAGAGCCCGGTGAGTTTAATGGATCGCCATGTACTTCTGAAGAGGAATGTGTAGATTGCCAGTAAAGCTACACCCACAACAGCAACAAGGGTAAGCGGCGACTCGCCACTCACGGCCCAGTGAAAATATGACATGCGACTTGGATTGTAGGTTGCGAAAACCAGGAATAATGAAAACAACCACCGCAGGGCAAAATTCACCGGGCCAAACATCTGTTTTTACTCTCTAACCCTTCGACAGCTTTGCCAGTTCCATGAATGGTTCTGCTGAAATTGATACGACCCCAGTGAATGGAAAGAGAAGTTGTGCCGACAGGATCATCACCGTGACCACAGACCCCGAAAGCACTGCAGACAATAGGATATGCACTAATGCGCTGGGGCCCCGCACAAACCAACCTGTTATCAGCGCCAAAGCGGCACCTAGAACCAATACTTGAAAAATCAATCCCGCTACCAATGGATCAGGCGAAGCTGACAACCGCGAAACCCTCAGTTTGATGACCTCGTCCAGCAGAAAAGACAATCTGATTTGCAGCAGGGCGTTGTCTTGCCCTGCTGACGTCATCACCAAGTCATTCAAAGCGACGATTTTTTCGTTTGCCTCAGAACTGGCGCGACCAAACTTCATTGCCGGCCATTCGTGATCAACAACAGCCGTGGCATATACTCCAACAGCTTCTGTTACTTTCGAAGCAGTTACAACATCCAGAACTTTTGCCTGTGCAGCGAGCCGGTTGAGAGCCGTTGCTTCTTGCAATACATCTCGTTTGGCATCCTGGAAATCAGAAAAACCGATTACGATGATGAACCCCAAAACAACCGCATAAACTTCTGCGGCGGCACCGGCTTTGGCCTGGCCTACACTGCTTCCAGGTGCAATCAGCAGGCCGAAAACGCCTCGAACCAGCAATGTTCCTGTCATGGCCAGAAGCATGATCGGCAAAACAATGAGAATGAATGCGACATCGAGTGGTTGGCCAGCAATCCAATTCAATATGCTACCGGGATATTCTTCCTGCATTGGCATTGTCACTCTACCTGATCTTTGGTGGATGGAATCCGGATGTACCAACGCCGGCTCCCGGAATACCATCTGCGGCGGGGGCGCAATTTGGTGCTGTTACAAACGGTTTTTGCGATAGCTTCGGCTTTTTCGGCTGAAAGCTCGCCTTGCGAAAGCGCGATTGCAGTCTCAACCAGATACTTGAATTGCTTGCGCGATATTTTCGACGATTTGGCGTGCATTCCCCGTGCAATGTCGCCAAGGATCCGCACGATCATCGATTCGGTAGAAAACCTGCTAAGAGTCGCGGCGCCGAGAAGATAGCTCCTCACGTCCGACGGCATCATTCCCAGCTGAAATACAGCGTTATCAATTATTCGCCATTCGGATTCACTGTCCAAATATTTAGACTCAGCAACAACAAGACGAATGTAATCATATACCCGATCCCCTGATCCGCCGACATGAACAAAATCACCACTATTCTTAATATCTGAGCCCATCAGACCTCTCCTAAACGCAGCTAATTATTGAAGTTTTGGCGTCAGGATTTCGCATTGGATACATAGAGTATTTCTCCCTCTTACTATCGCTGTCTGAAGTTCAAATGGGGCCATATAATGTCTATATTGTGGCCCCGCTTTTTGGTTTTTATCCGACAATGTTTGGACATCAGCCCGGTGGAAAGGGCCGCGACGGGAACAGTTTTGACATTGCGTGCGTACCAGAAAAATTCATCGCATGCATCCCCACGTCAGCTGTCGAAATTATCTATATAGTGTAATAAACATTAGGAATCAATTAGAGAGAAGAGAATGAGTAAGTCAGAGGTTTGTGTTATGTACCACGTATCGAAGCAACAGATCGGGTGTGAATTGTCTCTTTCACATCACTTCATGTTCAGTTCGAAACAAACTTTTACCTCGATCGTTTGGTGTGGCTTGCAAACCTCTGGTCAACTCAACCCGGCGCATGTAGACTGTTAAAAAAAATTAGTGTCTAAGTCTTAAGTTTAGATCGACCAACAGTTTTGTAGTAAGGACTCATGCGATGAAAAAATCTACTCGAACGGGCGTTTTACTTGCACTTGGCGTGACCGTCGTTTCGTCAAATATGATTTCGAAGGACAATGCCGAGCCGAGAATGCCATTCGGCATTCAAACTGCCCAAGCCGCCCAAGTTGCTCAGGCAGCGCTGAACATGCTGGATGGCAGTTGGAGTTACACAGATGAAGACGCCGCAATCGAGAAGCGGAAGAAAGCTCTTATGTCTCGGGTCCGCAACAAATTGGCGGCCTCTGAATCAGTTCAATTTTCAAAAGCTAATAGTGTGGAGTCTAGATAATGTCGCATTCATCAATACTGCCAATTACGCTGTGTCTCTCGCTTTGCGTGGTTGCCACGGGCGTTTCTGCGCAAAGCAATGATCTTGAAGTGAAACCTCCTGCAATCGTTCAGGACAGTCTGGATCTGCCATCGCCTTCGACAAAAGATACCATTCTTGAAGGTGTAAAAAAGTTAGAAATACCTGCACCTGCACTCGAGAATCGGCGGGTTCAATCGATCATCGAAACGGCTCCCGGCCTAAGGGAAGTCAGCCTGCCGGTACAAGCCGTCGCCGGTCATGTTGCGGCAGTCGGAACCTTTATCCGAAAACAAGCCATTGACCCAACCGTCGATGCTGCGAGCAAATCTGCACAGTGGGTATGGGTTGAGTCTTCGGGAACAATACAGACTGCTTTAGCTGGAATTGGTTCAATTGGAGCATCCATTGCCGAGCAATCCGCCAAAGTTACCAGTTCAGCTTACTGGCCCTACAACATCGTCGATACATTTGTAGATAAAATGCATGGCGAGGAATTTGTTGAGTTCAGTGAACTGGTAAATGAAACTGGTTTTGCTCTGGCCGACATCAAAGTCGGCATTGGTATTATTCCAGACCTTGCCGTTGATTTCGTGCATGTGCGCGATCTGTCGGACGAAGAATTTTCGAAAATAAATAAACTGATAGACGAACACACGTCTCATGAAGGCGGAAGCTTGGGTTATGTTGAGTCCGTTATCCTGCACAATTTGGCTTATGCCGGCAGATACGCTGGAAATACAGAGCTATCAGCCGTTAGGATCAAGCTATTTCCGCTGCCAGGGCTGGTCGTGAAGTTTGACCCTTTCAAGCATAAAGCGCATTACGCAAACAAACTAAAGTCGACCATGGAACTTGCAAATGTAGTCAAGAAAGCTGAGCTGAAATTGGAAGAACGACTGGCCGACATCGAAACAGTTATCAGCAAATTGAAGATCAGTGAAGACGCTGTCGAGAACTGATCTTTTGGCAAAGATCCAATGAAATGTACCCGTGAAAAAATCATCGTATGACTTTGATATTGGTAGTGATTGAAAATGGTATTCTGGTTCTGCTCTTGCCGCTGATGGTTCGGGCAGCAGCGAAGTCATCTGCCCAGGCTATAGACAATCGCAACATGTTTGGGATTCCCTTTTGCAGTGGCCTTTCAACGATTTGTGGAGTTCTTCTCGCGGTCGCGATCTTGTCGACTGCGGGGGTGTTCAGCAACGCTGTTCCTGCCCAGCTATGGGGGTTTGATGTTCCCTGGCAAACCGGCCGGCTTTTGGTGCTGATGACCGCATTCCTTTCTGTGCTCATCCAAGGTGGTGCCGAAAACACAGCGGGTATTTTTGTATCGGCGGTTCCGTTTTTGCTCGTCTGTGCGGGAATGCTGACGTTGGCAAATGGACTGGTGGCGATTGTGGGCTGGAGATCGGTGCAGGCATACCGTGGGCTGACGGCACATGTAATTTTGTCATTGTCCACTGCGCTGGTTTTCTCGATCTGGTCTCTGACTGCGATCTGGGCTCTGCACTGGCTGAATTTCTGGTCGTTCCTGGTGCTGTTATGCGTGATTGAAATCCGACGTCGCGAATCAGACTCTGTCAGGCTCTCATTCTAGTGAACAGCAGAAGGTGCAGAGCAATTGCATAGCAGGTCAGCAAAATGACTAAGGATTCAATCGGTGAAAGGCGAGTGCAGAACCGATTTTTTGCCGTGTTCGGACGCCTGTCTGTCTGGAGGATTGCTCCGGCTTTGTCTGGCATTATCCTCCTGGCCACGATTTTTGCGGGTGCGACACTGGTTCCCGGCAGTCCGCTTGATGGTCTAACCACCGCCCAGGTGATCAGCGCCAAACCTATTCGCCTGGACGCGGCAATATATTTTTATGATGGTAAAAGATATTCGCGTGTGGGCCGGGTTGTCGGTTCTGGTGGCACCCGACACAGATTGAAACTACTGGACGATGTTGTTCCCCAACTTGACGATGGTCTCGTCGCCGCAATAACGCCGGCCAACATCAGCAAATTTGTCAAGCTGCAGTCATCAAATGACCTGGCAGCCATGCGCGAAGACGTAGGGAAGATGATTTCTTCCATTGTTGGTGAGTTGTTCTCGATTCTTCGGGAGAACCGAAACAGTGGCACGCCTCAAAGCTCGTTTCAGATTGCGTTTCGCGAAACGCTTGACAGTTCAAGTCTGGAAGATTCTCGAACTGCAATATCGGACTTCATGCAGAAAAAACTCAGTCCTCGGGTGTCACGAGAATTGCGGATTTTACTGTTTGATCGGATCAAGAACGCGTTGCATGTGACTCTGAAGGACGCATTCGAGAATTACGGCACAGACCTGTTTCGCGGCCGTTTCGAAACGAGACCAATTGTTGAAGCGGTTGATGGTATCTTGGCCGACCCCAGAATGCTTGACCTGGTGGTTGCGATGCAAAACGAGTTGCTCGACGATCCAAACGTCATTGAAGCGACCCGAGTTTTCGCCGCCCAATATGCTGACAAATTGTTTGAAGACTACTCAAAACTTCCCAGCTTGCCGGGCAACAATACAGGACCTCGGACTGAGGCTTTGGTACGGCAATTTTTGTCTTTGATTGAAGATCAAATCTATCGCAAAGATTCTGCCCACCCGGTCGTGGTGGCTGTGGCGTCAAATGTCATGAAGCCAGAACGCCAAAGATCTGATGCCATCCTAATATTGACAGACAAAGTTCAGGCTGCCGACTGGAGCGTCACAGAGAACACCGTGACCGTTTGGCACGGTAGGTAGGATTGCTGTGATGAAATTTGAAAATCTCTCGATACGACGCGGAAGTCAGTACATCGTCACCAGCGCAACGCTGGAATTTCCAGAAAATGGCATCACCGCAGTCGTGGGTCCAAGTGGAGCAGGCAAAACCTCGTTTTTGTTCTCATTGGGAGGTATCGGTCAATCAGCCGGTCTTGAGGTAACGTGCAAAACATTCAACTCTGCTGACTCGTCGATAGCAAACCCGACAGCCGAAAATGGACTGCGCGGAAGCATCGTTTTTCAAGACGCAGCCCTTTATGACGAATTGTCTGTCGCCCAAAACCTGGAACTGATTGCCAGCAACAATCCACCGCCTGATGCAGCAACGCTATCTGAGGTTGAAAAACTGTTGGAAGGAATTGGTTCAGATCAATTGCCCAACACATTGTCAGGAGGTCAACGCCAGCGCGTTGCAATTGCCCGCAGTCTGTATTCCGATCATCACTTGCTGCTGATGGACGAACCAAATTCCGGGCTTGATCTGATACGTTCACAAGTGCTCGTGGATACCATTGGTCGCGTTGCAAAAACTGGCCGCCATGTTGTCGTGACGACGCATCATCCAGAACCATTTCTCGCTCATGCTACGCAGGTATTATTCCTCGATGGCAAGGG
The DNA here is from genome assembly GCA_905480295.1 of uncultured Rhizobiaceae group bacterium. Classification (GTDB taxonomy): domain Bacteria; phylum Pseudomonadota; class Alphaproteobacteria; order Rhizobiales; family Rhizobiaceae; genus Pseudahrensia. Next base: position 7,955 of record CAJQPW010000348.1, read on the forward strand.
CAGGATTGAGGCAGTTACCCGGTCGATTGACGGTGTTCGCAAAGCGTTTTCTGAAGCCGCGCAAGCCAATCAACAAAGTTTGGCGCCAGTGGGTGAAATTGCAATTCAGCGCAAGTCTCACGCCCAATGGATACTCAAGTTTTTTAGTCGGGATCTCTGGAGCTTAGTTCTGGCACCGTCAAATGTCCTGTATGTTGGCATTGCGTGCGCTTTGTTGGCTTTTACGGCAACCTACGTGACCATTATTCGATATCCGTTTTCCGGGGTTTTGCTGGACCTCACTCTTGATGTGTTGGTGGTCGAACTTGGAGCAGCCAATTTTCGCTTCACAGTGCCTATGCTGGTCTCAATTCTGGTTGCAGCCAGAAGCGGCGCCTTGGTCACAACCAACGTATCGATGAAGTCGATGTCGGGTGAGACGATCGCGCTCAAGCTGTTGCGTGTGCCAATAAACTTCTATCGCCAGACCAGCCTGTTGTTGGTGCTCGCTCTGTCGACGTTGATTATGTATGCGATCGGCATTGTCATTACTCTGTTGATGATTTCAATCGCAGTGCACATTGCTACTGGCACGCCTTTGGCGCTGCTACGGGCTTTGGTGGTTGCAGACATAGTCGGTGAAAATGGCTCGTTGGTGAGCTGGCCTTGGATATTGAGTAAGACCCTGCTTTCTGGTTTTGCCATTGGCGTTGTCAGTCTGTTTATTGGCCAACGACGCGCAAACTCTGGTCGCGACATCACATCATCCGCATCGCTGGCAATTCTGTGCAGCGTGTTGGCTGTGATCGGGTTGCATTCGCTGCTGATTGTTCTGGAGCTCGGCATATGAGAGATCGGCCAGAAACACATCGGTGGTTAGAATCCGTGTCTCATGGATCGAAGCGAGTGTTCGGTTGGCTGAATTTGACCCGTCTATGGAAGTTTGTGTGGTCGGGCGGACAGAAAAAGCCAGCAGAGAATGTCAAGAAATGGGCGGATGATGGTCATTCGCCGATTGTCACTCAACAGCCAACCGTTGGTGGAAACGCCGGAGAACCGATGGATATTATCGTTTCTGAAGTCGAGTCCAGTGAAGACCTTGAGTATCGAATGTTCCATGGTTTCGAGCATTTTATCCGTGGCGGAAAACTTCGTGACTACACGGTCGCAGATAGCGTGTTGCTGAAGCTGATTTCAGAATTGAAGGGCAAGGCGATGCAGATGGGCGCAGACGCTGTTGTTTCCACAACGATCAAGTCGGTGCACGGAGTAGATGACAGTGGGAAGCGGAGAATTAAGATGTCGGCGATTGGGACCGCCGTTCGAATTAGAGGTACTAAATCATGAAAAAATCTGAATTTCGGCAAATTCGTAGAAAATCCGCACCCCAACCGGAGACGGTCGTTGGGAGACAATCGCAGCGTTTGAAGAATTGGGCGAAACTGTTTTCAACCGTAGTGGCCTTAGGCTCGCTTTCTCTTGCGGCTGCGCAGGGGCAGAGCACAAACAATTCACTGGCAACTCTGGAAATTGTCCATGTCGCCGATGTTAACGCACCGTGGTTCACGACATGGTTTGAGGCCAAGGAGTTGTCTGAGGGTTCGTTGTTTCGACCCCAAATACAGATTTCCTCCGGTCAGGCCCTGTTGGAAAAAGTCGCTAATAGTAAGTCGTCTATTGGCTTGCTAAGCAAATCGGAATTGCAGTCAGCATTGCAACTTCCCAACACGATTTACAGCGCTCCCACAGGGCTGGAGGTTTGCATGGCATTGGTGGTTCCCGAAGATTCGCAAGTAACGCAAGTTGGTGATCTGGCGGTGTTGTCTGACACGACAAACATCTCGGCGACAGGTGATACGGTAGCAATTCTGGAAGCGCTTTTGGGCGCATATGGCCTTGGTGAAGAACGGACGGTTTCAGTCAACTCTGGGGCAGCGATAACGTCGGGATTGGCGTCTGGTGCGCTGGCGCTTGGAGCTTTGCCAGTGGGTCAAGACCATACATCGAAGGTGCTGGATGAAACCAATGGATTGAAGGTTCTGACTATGACGACGGTGGCAGCGACGGCAACAGCCGGTGAACGCTTCAAACCAAGGACCTATTCCACGAGCGAAGTTCTTGGAGTGTCACTGGGGCCCGACGCCACGACAGTTTGTGATGATATCATGATCGTTGCCCCTACAGCGGGGCAGTACAGGCCTGATCTGAAAGTGCAGCAGGAAAGCACCTCAGCAAAGAGACAAGCAGAACCAGGTGGACTGATTGACCGCACCAGAATTTCGCTGAACGAATTGTGGAACGTCATATCTGCCCAATATCACGGTTTGAAACAATGACCACAGAGCTCGAAAAAAACAGTCGACATGACACGGAAAACAAACATTCTGATAAAACCGGCCATGAAGAACCCTATCGCGCTGATGAGGTCGATGTGAAGCCAGAGGCCAGCCCGTCATCAGCCGATGTGGAAACGATATCGGAGAAGTCTCACCATATCGATCCCGACTCTCCCGATGAGGAACCGCCTTCTGGTGTGACCGCGACGATACCGTCACAGGCAACGGTCGCGGCCGCCTCAGGCACTTATTCATCGGGGCGCAACTTACCTCTAATCCTTTCAGTTGTTGCCATTGTCATAGCAAGCTTCTCATTATTTTACGTGCTCAGTCTGGGGCCCAATAACGGGTTGCGGAAAATATCAGCCAACGCCGGTTTGGCGAATACAGCCATTGGCGCGGAACAATCTTCGCCGGACATGGCCACCCTGCTGTCGTTGGTTCAATATCTCTCTTCGGCGACGCGAAAGTCCGAGCCGTTTGGTACCGAACTCGCGGTGGCCTATCAAATGGTAGGTACTCACCCCGAGATCGACAAAGTGCTTGATGAGATCCTGAGTGGTGCCGAAACCGGAGTGCCTAGCATAGAGGACATCACAACTTCCTATGCGGACACCATATCCGAAATCCATGGTTATGGTCCCAAGCAATTGCTTGACCAGGCGACTTCGAGCATCGGCTCAATTGTCGGGATAACCACGCAAACTCAACAGCGCAAGGCAATCAGTGAAGAAATGACGGTGTTGGTTGCGGCTGGCAAATTGACAGAAGCACTCCGCGCGCTTGACAAATTCGATGGGCAATACAAGCAGGTGTTTTTTGACTGGCGGTCAGACGTGGAACAGCGTTTGAAACTCGATGCTGCTGTTTCTGAAATCAGGAGAATTACGTTTCTTTCGATTCTTAATCGTTCTTCATGAGTTATGCTGTTGTTCGCAGGAATTTGCCGTGGTGGGGTGTAGCAGCCCGTTATATGCTGTCCTGTTTCCTCACATTTGCAACATATAATCCATCACTTTATTCTCTTACCACTTTTGTTGCCAGCGACATTTTTAGCCCTTCGGTTCGTATTTTTATTGGGTTTACACTGCTGCTGAGCTGGGTCGTGATCTTACGCATTTCATTTGCTGGCCTCGATCGAATGGCGTGGTTTGCGGTTTTTTGTTTCATCGTATCGCTGTGTCTTTTGGAGATAGAGTTTCACATTTACAGAGGCCTGGATTCCTTTTCAGCAATACTGTTGTTGGAATTACTGATTGCAGCTGTGTTGGCCTTCGGTCTGGTTCAATCGTACTGGGTGCGCCGTCTCGCTGGTCAATCTCCTGTCGTGAAATTTCCACCGTGATCAGCGCACTTGGCTGGTGATTTGAGACTCAAATGTACCAATGCTTGCCGCCAGGAGGCCGGGTAATCCTCCCATTTTTAACGGGATGTGATTGTAGAATTTATGCTGCTATTTTAAGTTTCTGTATCGGTGTTATTCCGCCGATGCCCATATTTGGTCGTTCGTTGTTCTATGTCCATAGCCATCGTGTGGCGTGATCCTGCACCTCCTGGATTGTTTCAAAGATATAGCACCCCAACCATTCCTGGCGAACAGTTCGGTTGTATCGCTCGATATAGGCGTTCTGCTGGGGTTTGCCGGGTTGAATGTGCATGATCGCAATGTTGCGGTTTGCCGCCCAGTTCAGCAGTGTGGCACTGATATATTCAGGACCGTTATCCACACGAATAGTATCCGGCTTACCGCGCCATTCAATGATTTGATTGAGAGATCGAACAACCCGTTCTGCTGGCAATGAGAAGTCGACCTCAATGCCAAGACCTTCACGGTTGAAATCATCCAGCACGTTGAGCGCCCGAAACGAGCGCCCATCAGAAAGTTGATC
>CAJQPW010000349.1 GCA_905480295.1 uncultured Rhizobiaceae group bacterium
GGCGGGTGTATCGCCAGGCCGATGTCCTGAAGGATCGGATTGAGGTCCTGGCCTTCCGCCACAACCGCCTGGCGTTCGAAAGGATTGGAAGTCAGCAGGATAAACAGCAGAAAGGTTGACAGCATCCAAGCCTGGACGGCCTGCACGTTGGCGCTCAGTCGCCGGGGCAAATTGCGGCCAAAAACGCTGACCGCAGCTGCAAAGAGCGCCAAAATGAATACCCAAAGAAGCATCGATCCTTCGTGATTGCCCCAGGTTCCGGTCAATTTGTAGAGGAATGGCATTTGAGAATGGGAATTCTGCCAGACATTGACCACCGAAAAGTCAGAACTCGCGTAGGACCACATCAAACTCGCAAAGGAAATCGCAACAAAAAGCAGAATGCCAAGACTGCTGGTATCGGACGTGGCCATCAGCCGATCGTCATTGGTCAAGGTCCCCCAAAGCGGAACGATGGACTGGATCACCGCAAGGGCGAAAGCCAGCACCAGCGCCACATGTCCGAGTTCAACGATCATTTCTCGCCCCCCTCGGATTGTGCAGCCCCTTTCCACACGCCCTTGGTCTTCAGTTTTTCCGCCATGCCTTCCGGCAGGTAATTCTCATCATGTTTGGCCAGTACATTGTCGGCCATAAAACGCCCGTCGGGTGACAGCACACCTTCGGTGATGATCCCCTGATTTTCGCGAAACAGGTCCGGCAGAATTTTATTGTAGCTTACCGAAATGGTTTCTTCACTGTCGGTCAGGGTGAACTGAACCTTCAGCCCTTCACCGCGTTTGACCGATCCTTCCTCGACCAATCCAAACAGACGGATTCTCTGGCCCGGTGTAATTTCTGCCGCCTTCAGCTCACTGGGGCTGAGCGCGAAAGATATGCCGGATCGCAAGGCATAAAGGGACAATCCAACGGCAAGTGCCATCACCAGTCCGATCGCAGCGATCCACATCAGCCTGTTGGTTCGGCGGGTCAAGGGCTGTCTTCCTTCTTGGTTTCCCCGTTTTGGGGGGCGACTGGCAAAAGTTCCAAATTCCCTGCCAGACTTTCCAGTTGCGCAATGACGGTCGGGTCATCAGCAAATGCTGCAACGGCAGACTGATACGCTTCACGCGCCAAATCGCGTTTTCCCAGTACGCTATAGGAACGGATCAGCCTGTTCCAGCCAGCCAGGTTCTTTGGTTCGCTTTGCAATTTTTCAGCCAATCCGGAGACCATGCCCTCAATCATGGTCATACGGTCAGCAGTCGACATCTGTGATGCGTTCTCGACATCTTCTCTGGTGGGGCCGGAAACGGATTGCGAATTATCATTCAGCGCCTGACGCAATTCGGCAATTTTGGTCGACGTCATGACCTGCCATTGCTGATCCTGCCGTCGTATTTTTGCCAAGTCCTGCCATCGGGCCAGGGCGAGCTCGAACTTGCCCTCCTGTTCCTGTGCAACCGCCAGATACAATGAAGCCTTGGAATAGTTGGGATCCAGAGACAGGGCCTGTTCAAACAGTTTTCTCGCCCTGATGGGAACGATTTCACCTGCAGCGACCGTCAATGCTTCTCCGAGGTCGGTGAGAAGTTCCGGATTCGGTCCAGAAAGCCGGATCAACTCGGTCAAGGCGCGCGCCTTGTCGGCTGGCCGATTGGTTCGACCATACACGCCGGCCAACACGGTCCAGCCTTTCACGTCATCAGGGTTCTTGGCCAGGTGACGCTCGGCCATCTGCAACATGTCCTCGATGGAGCGGTCTTCCAGACTTCCGCCGCGCACGACTGAAAGCGGCTGGTCTTTCAAGGTCGGGGAACCGGTGTAGAAATAGGTGCCGACCGAAAGTGCGGGCAATAGAATCAGGGCGGAAAAACTCGCGACAATCAGATTAGTGCGACCGGGCACAGCATGCTTTGACGACGAGCCTTTGATGCGTGACTGTTTCAGCACACGGCGGGCGATCTCGGCCCTTTCCTGCTGAATTTCTTCACTTGGCGCTTCAAGCTCTGCAGACTTCTGATCGATATCCGCCAATTGCTGGAGGTAAAGATCGACGGAGCCATCATCGTCGGACGGACTTTCCGCACGGCGTGCCAAAGGCAGCAGCACACAGAGCACCGCTACAGCTAACATCAGTAATGCAAGTGTCCAAAACAGCATGGGGCCTAGATATACACGTGGCGTTGCAGCGCAATGTAAAAATCCATCAAATCATCGCGAAGCGGCAAATTTGGGCTGAAATGCCGCTATTTTACCAGTTTCCAGGGGCCTCCATCGCGCCTGCATGCGGTGCCGCTGGTCTGTTCATTTTGTTTGTCGTTTTTCAACTTGTGGGAAAACCGCAGACAGCTGGACTGCCCTACCCTGAAAGGCTGGGAAACGACAATTGACCCGGAAACCGATTTGCCCTCACCCATCCATGTCACCGGAGTGCCGGGCTTTCCAAATTCGAAGGCTTTTTGTTCCGCTGCAGACAATTTGCTGCGCTCATGTTGGGAGAGGCCGGATCCAAACTCCTGGTCAGACTGAAAAGCAAGCGCTGGAGATTCTGTTTGCCCATCGGAAAGCCCAAGTTTTTTTGACGTGGTGAGGCTGCAGGCCGTCAGCAATGAAAGCCCGAACAACAGGATTGATGACCGGGCTAGAATGCCCATGTTGAATGCCTTTAACTTCACAGCTAACCCGTTCTCCGCTCGTTACCTTGTTTTGGCAAAAAAACGATCGCCTTCAAACCCCCCATTTGACTTTCATTCAATTCAAACCGGCCGCCATATTCGGAGACTACATCAGATACGATGGATAGCCCAAGGCCGGAGCCGGGTTGGGATTCATCGAGTCGCGTTCCCCGCTTAAGGGCCCGAAGCCGGTCCGGCTTGGACAGGCCGGGGCCGTCGTCTGACACGGCAATAGAAAACTGGCTGGGAGAAGACTTGTCTTCGGCTGAACCATTCAGGTCGATCACAACCCTTGCCTTTGCAAACCGGGACGCATTCTCCATCAGATTGCCCAACACCTCTTCAAGGTCCTGCTCTTCACCGCGAAAGGCAACCGCATAATCACTCTTTTGAAGTTCAAAACTGATATCCGGAGACAGTTTTTTCATCACCCGCAACAGTTTTTCCAGAACGGGAACCACCGGTGTATTCGCCGTGATTACATTGCGCTGGGCAGCAATGCGGGCGCGGTCCAGATAGGTTTGAACCTGAGATTTCATCAATCCCGCCTGCTCGGCCACCAAGGTTGAGGTGGGGTCGTTGGCGCTTCGAAGTTCGTTTGAGATCACAGCCAGTGGGGACTTGAGAGCATGCGCAAGATTGCCGACCTGCGTGCGAGCGCGTTCTACAACTGAACGATTGGCCGATATGAGCGCATTGATTTCTCCCGCCAGCGGTTCGATTTCCCGCGGATAGCTTCCACCCAGTTGCTGGGCCCGTCCTTCCCGCACATCGTGCAAGGCATTGGTCGCGTCAAACAGGGGTTTCAATCCGAGGCGGATGACAAAATAGGTCGCAAATATGGTGCCGATGCCAAACAGAGAGAAGAACAACCCCATTGTTCGGTTGAAACGGACAACATCCTCTTCAACATTGCCCTTGTTGCCCGCAACCAGGACCTGAAAAAGCTTGTCACTTTCGCCAACAAACAACTGGGCTTCGAGTTGCAAAATATTGTTGCCCGTTGCATCTGTCAGCGTCGACAGCCGGCGGAACTCTGCGTCAAAAGGTTGAACCGAACTGTCAGGCACCACAATGCCATCACGATCGATGGACAGCGAATGCATGATGGGCTGGTCCGGTTGTTCAGCCAACAAAACCGCCCAATACCATCCCGACAGAGGACTAATGAACCGTGGATCACCCAAATTGGGCGAACCCGCCAGTTTTCCGCTGTCATCAACATCGATTGCACCCATGATGTTATAAGCATGGGCCAGCAACAGGCGTTCAAAATCCCGTTCGCTGTTGTTGCGAAATATGGTCGATAGTATCAGACCCGTCGCCAACAGGGCCAACGACGTCCACATGGCAATCATGGCCAACAGTCTGAATGCCAGGGAATTAGGAAAAAGACGTGCTACCACGGTCCCATCACGCCCGGTATCCCAACCCGCGGACCGTTTCAACAATCTCCGGATAGAGCTTTTTTCTGAGGCGGCCGATAAACACTTCTATGGTGTTGGAATCCTTGTCGAAATCCTGATCGTATAAATGTTCGATCAATTCAGTACGCGACACCACCTCACCTTTATGGTGGATCAAATAGGACAACAGGCGAAACTCGTGCGAGGTCAATTTCACAGGATTGTCCTTATAGGTGACACGCGACTGTTTTGTATCAAGACAGACGTCGCCCACCACGATCTCTGAGCTGGCATGGCCGGCAGCACGACGGATGAGCGCCCGCAGACGGGCAAGCACTTCTTCCATGTGAAACGGCTTGGCGACGTAATCATCAGCCCCGGCATCGATTCCGGCGACTTTGTCACTCCAACGATCGCGGGCGGTAAGCATCAAAACCGGCATATTGCGCCCGTCTTTGCGCCAGGATTCCAAGACGGTTATCCCATCCATTTCCGGCAGGCCGATATCCAGAATGACCGCGTCATAGGGTTCGGTATCACCGAGAAAGTGGCCTTCTTCACCGTCAAATGCCTTGTCGACGACATAGCCGACTTCGGTCAGCATTTCGACCAATTGCCGGTTGAGATTGACGTCATCTTCAACGACCAGAATGCGCATATCAGTTGCCCTCGCAATACCCTTCAGTTGAATTGAAGAACCCGACTGTCATTTTGAAACAACAAATGTCTTACGCTTCGGTGGCCCATTTGAGGATCGGATAAGCAGTTTGATTTTGCACTTCTTGCCCACCGCGGCAACGCTTAACACACTGCCCCCCTTGGACGAAGCAAGTCGGGCCGCCTTGGCGCTGCAGCCCGCTGCATAGGCGTGACCGCCGGTCAGAGCCAGCGACAGCACGATCGTGCCGGCTAGCAGCACATTAACGATCAAAGATGGAACTCTCTTATTCATGAATCCGTCTTACCAGTGTTGGTCTGAACGCGACATGAACGGTTTTCCGATCATTTTCACGATAATGCAAGCCATCATGGTCGCATTGACGGCTGCCAACAAGACAGAACTTCTCAACGCTGGAGCCGCCGTCTCCAGCAGCAAACCCTGCCCGCTCAACAAAAATTCAACCCGCATGCAGGTCTATGGTCTTTATAGCAGCCGGTCCTGCGCCAACCGTTTCGCTCAGTTGCGAAACAGCAATTTTCAAATGGGTTGGAATTTCTCCAAAACCGTCCATCAATTCGGCGTCGCTGATCGACAGGCTGGTTTCCTGGCTGATCCGAACAATTGATCCCACCGTGTCAGATGAAATTGAGATTTGATATTTCTCCTCATCTTCAGAGAGAGGAATCTCCGCTGGATACCAATCGTCAGCACCAGCGCGATCCCGCCTGATCCATTGGATCTGAAGATCCTCACGCTTATGCGCGGTCAGATGCACGGGCGAATACGGTTGGAAATAGCGATAGCCGGGGGTGAAACGATAAGCCGTGTAGGATGGCCGATCCAGCGCCTTGCCAACGGGCCCGACAAACCAATTGAATTCAAGTCCACGGAGCGACGCAGAATTGGCCAATGGCACCACCGCCTGATTGAGCAGAACAAACCTCGCGCCGGTCGGCGCGCCCAGTTTCGCTTCATCTTCCGTACCGGTCTGGCCGCGCAAAAACTGGCTGATTTGCCAGGTCTGCTCGGCAATCAATTGCGCGGAACGAAACTGGATTATTTCAAATCGCCCCGGTTCACATTCGATCGCCATCGCGTTGGCACCGTTCAGAACCAGCCCCAGATCCTGTGAAGACAGCGCTCCATTGTACAATGTTACAGTCAGCGATTGTGCATATTGCCAGCGACCATGCACCGATGACGCCTCCAGCGGGGATGCCAATTCACCGATAAAGGCTGCATTGTCGATGCTCTGCCGATAGGTGAGGCCGGTGTTGGTCGGAGAGGCGTAAACCGCCAATGGCCCAGACCAGGGTGTTGAAGTTGCAGCCAGGAAATTGCCATTTTCACCTTCAACGCCCGGCAGTTTGGGCAGATCCAAAAACAGACAATACGGTTGGGAAAACGTAGAATGCCGATTGAAACGTGCAGTTTCTGCAGCAGAGGTTGGAGATTCCGACTCATGGTTTTCAATCGCCTGTGCAATGATGGTCATGCCCTCGGCGCTCTCAATGCGGACAATGCGCCATGGCTGGGCAAGACTGTCTTCACCAAGAGTAATCGTATCTCCAACCGTAAGATGCGCCTGCGCCTTGCTGACCGAAAACGAAACGGTCTGTCGCGCCGTCCAGCGGCCGTGCAGCCAGACCGCCATAATTGGTGCTAAAACATCCCGACGTGCTGCCAGGGGAGCAACGAGTGTCTGTGTGCGATGGGAGTTGCGGTTGGTGCGAGCCGCGCTGGTCTCGGCATCTTGAAAGTCCGTTAGGGGATCAAAATGGCGAAGATGAACAGATACAGGCAATTCTGCTTCCGGTTCATGGGCGCGGGCAAAAATTGGCATTTGCGGCTGGTTTACAACGTCTTCTTCACCCACCACTTGGACCGCATCATATCCGGCGGAGCGGAAATTCAAGACACCGGCATCTTCAAAAACCGATATCCCGAACAAGGACAACAAAACATCAAGTGCCTGTCGGACATATGAATTGTCAGCAATCAGGTACCCATCGACAACGCCCGAAACCTGACTTGTGTCAAAGTCACTCAATCCGCTGGTGCTTAACAAGTCTGCAATAAGATCGCCAAGCCGCGCCGTGCCGAGTCGGCCGTTCAGCCAATGTCCCGTGGTCCAGTTGTCGGCATCGCCCCATACATTTTTCAATTCCGGGAACTGGGGAAAGGGTCGCGCATCCCATGCCCAGAGCTGACAGCGGGTGAAGTCGACCATATGGCCACCATATAGCGAAGAAATCGGGTTGTTTGTGATCTCAAATTCCGGATGGGTGTTTGACCAGTGCTTTTGATGCGCCTCCAGAAATTTTGCCTGTACCAGGTCATTGCGGCCGCCATTTGAAAAATGCGGCAAACTGCTTTCCGAGGATTTGGGATCGACGAATACGTTCGGTTGCACCGCGCCATTGTTCACCGCCGGACATCCCAGTTCGGTAAAAATGATCGGCTTGCTTTCAGGAATCCATTCACTTTGAGGGCGCCTCTAAAAATACCCACACCTGAGCCTTTATCGGGTAGAATCACGATAGCGCGACGCAGTGATTAGGGGAATAAGAAATGGGACAGATGGGTTTTTTCGACATCGCCAACCGATATGCGGGTCTGGACGCCAAGA
>CAJQPW010000350.1 GCA_905480295.1 uncultured Rhizobiaceae group bacterium
GATGGGGTGACGGTCAGTGGATTTGCGGTTGGTGGTCTGGTTTATGTGGCTGGCGACACCGCCAATCTCGCCGAGGGCGATCTCACGCTTAACGGTGATGGATCTTACGAGTTCATTCCTGCGCTTAATTTAAACGGCCCCGTTCCGCAGGTGACCTACACGATCACCGATGGTTTCCTGACGGACACCGCGACCCTCGATATCACGGTTGATCCGATCAATGATGCGCCGACGGCTGCAGCAGCACCCGTTTTCATGGCGGAAGACACCGTTGCCAATGGGTCCCTGTCCCTGTTTGACGCAGATGGAGATGTTCCCGTGACCAGTCTTTCCCGTGTACCAACCCATGGTGTTGCGATCGTCAATAATGATGGTTCATGGACCTACACACCGAACCCGGATTTTAACGGATCTGATCAATTTGAAATTCTGGTTGATGACCAAAATGGCGGCACAACAACGGTAACCATCGATGTCACGATTGACCCGGTTGCCGACATTGCAGATGACCAGATCAATACGAACGAAGACACCGCCGTTGTCATGAACGCTATTTCAGGCCAGGGCACGGTCGGTGGTGTTGGTGGTGCCGGAACGGATCGTTTTGAGGCCACACCCATTGTCACCGCAGTGACGCAGGGCAGCAACGGTTCCGTGACATTCTCCGGCAACGGAGATGTGAGCTACACTCCTGATCCCGATTACAATGGATCCGATACATTTACCTGCACCGTGCTGTCAGGTGGTGTTACGGAAACGGCCACAGTGACGGTTAATGTTGCAGCCGTAAATGACGATCCGACCGGGGTTGTGACACCCCGCACAACGCCGGAAGACACACCCGTCAGCGACACCATCACCATGGCTGATGTCGATGGGGACATTCCCGTTGCCCAGCCCGGAACCCAACCCGCGAACGGAACGGTGGTTGTCGATCCGGATGGCAGTTGGACTTATACGCCCAACGATAATTACAACGGCGATGATTCCTTCACGGTCATCGTTGATGATACGCAGGGTGGAACGGCAATTGTCACGGTTGACGTTACGGTGCTTCCAGTCAACGACGCGCCGGATGCCTTTTCCAAATCTGTTGAGGCTGTATCCATCCGTCCCACACCGCTGGACCTTGATTTGCCCAGCGATGTTGACGATCCGGCTGATGTTTTGCGTTCCCAGATCATTCAGGTGCCGGACGGGAGCCAGGGTTTGATGAGCTATGTTCCCGATGCAGGATCATCGGTTGAGACACCCCTTGCCGCGGGACTGGTTCTGACCAACCAGGAGCTGAGCACGATCGTCTTCACCGCCACTAAAAATTATTATGGCCCGGTCGACCCCCTGATCTATCAAACCGCGGATGATGAGGGATTGTCCGACGCCGGCAGTACGGCAACGATTGACCTCACGGTGGTGCGTGGTCCCGACGGGGGCGTCTCGATTGCCGAAAGTCCGGATGATCCGGTAAACGACAACAGTCCATCTGATCTTCTGGATGAGACCATCAGCCCGATTGTTGTCACGGCGGTCAATGAACTGGAAAGCCTGGGAGGCACCAGCCGCCTGGATGGTGATGAAGGAATCGTGCACGACACGATCGATGACATTGTCAGCATTGATGCGACCGAAGCTGCGGCCGGAGTCGACCCTGCGGTATTGAAGGCTGTGCACGCCATTGATGCCCTCAAACAGGTACATCTGGAGGATGGTCGCAACGCGTTGCTGGCGCGGGCGGACTGAGTGTGGAAAGCCTGACCGGTCATTCGGTTAAATTCGGTTATCAGGAAGAAACGGCCGATACCGTGACTGAGCTGGCAGCGACCGGGCAATTGGTGATTGAAACCTATGTTCGCGATCGGGTTCTGTTCATCGATGTGACCAATACGTTTGACCCTGAAATCCAGGGCACCGTGAAAGAATACCGCGTCACGATGGCAAATGACGAACCACTGCCGGACTGGATCCGCGTGGTGCGCGACGGGTTTGTCGTGGCTGAACGCCCGGCCAATCTGTGGGATCTCAATCTCAAGATCAGCGCCGCCATGGAGGATGGTTCACTGATCACAAGAGGTGTTGCGATTGACGGACCGACGGGAGAAATCCAACCGCTTGAATACACCACGGCACAGGCCGACAAAGACGATGGACACATGTTCGAAGCGCGGGTTCGTCAGCTTGGCAGCGGGTAAAAAATCGCATCCTTAGCGGGAATCGAGGCGCCACATCTATGCATTGGGAGACGGGCGTAGTAGGGCGGGACTCCCACCGTCGCCTTGCAGGACTATACTGATTGCTAGACCTTCAACCTCAGGTTCTCCAATCTCTTTGGATGCTGTCGACTGTGCTCGTCGTCGTCACATTTGCTGCGATGGTACAAACGGCGCTGGGAATGGGGTTTGGTTTGACCGCTGCCCCGGTTCTGGCGCTGATTGATCCGGTGTTGGTGCCGGTTCCCGCACTTTATATCGGAACGGCGACCGCGCTTGCTGCAACTTTGAACGAACGCTCCGCCGTGGTCTGGAGCGAGGTGAAAACTGGCACGATCGGCAGGCTCACCGGCACCGTCTGTGGCGCGATTTTGTTACTGCAGATGACCAGCCGAGAGACGTTTTCACTGCTGTTCGGCATGGTAATCCTTCTCGCTGTCGTGTTGTCGATTGCCGGGTGGCGGCTTGAAATCACCGTACGAAACCTGTTGAGCATGGGTTTCATCAGTGGGTTTACAGGCGTGATCACGTCTGTCGGTGCACCGCCGCTGGCATTGATTTATCAACACCGGCCTGCCAACCCGACCCGGGCAACCCTGTCGGCATTTTTTGCCATTGGCGGTATGGCTTCCCTGTTGATTTTGAATGCCGTGGGTTGGGGGCGGTTGACCCATCTTTGGCTGGCTCTGATGATGGCACCCGCCGCATTGCTCGGCAGCTGGATCGGGCGCCGGGTGCGTGGAAAGTTTGATCGACGCTACCGTGTCTTTTTGCTGATGATTGCAACGGTGGCGTCTCTGTTATTGATCCAGAGGGGGTTGGGATGAAGATAGTCTGTGGATTCTGTTTTCGTTGATCTGCCTGTGCGGCTCAGTATCGGCGGCGCCCAAAACCTTGTCCGGTCCGGAAATCCAGGCGTTGTTGCCAACGGTTATTCTGGACGGGGATCAAACCCGCCAGATATTTTCTGCAGCCGGAGCCACCACCTATAAGGTGCAGGGGCGTGACACCTATGGCAGCTGGCGCGTCGATGCCGGTGCCTATTGTTCACAATGGCCACCGGCCCGGGAGTGGAGCTGCTACCGGGTGGTTTATGATCCTGCCACCGATATATTGGTCTGGGTCGACGGGCAGGGGCGCGAAACGATCAACCGGGTAATTGCCAAATAGGTCAGACCTAAAGGTCTTTTCCGGCGCAGAATTCCGACCAGCGCATATAGGCATTGGCCCCAATCGATGCGAAGGGCTCCATCGGCAGCACCTGCGGGTCAGACTGGGCCTGCAGGTATGTGGCGTGATCGGAGGGCGCACCATAGGCCAGTTCTGCCGCCGACATTCCGGCAAGTGTGCCCTGCACGGTACCAAGGCCATTTTGGCAGCAGGCCGAGTAGAGGTTAGTTTGCAATTCACCAAAGGCCGGCGCGCTGTTGCGCGACAGGCACAACAGGCCCCCCCAGCAATATTCCATGTCCACATGGGCAATTTTTGGAAAACGACGGACAAAGGAGCGGTTGTGCACCGGCGCAATGGTTTCCAGGCTCCGTTCAGAGACCGTTCTGCCAGGTGCCCAACTGAACCGGTTACGGATCAGGATTCGATCGCCTTCCCCGTTGTTGCCGCTGCCGCTGCCGTTGCCATTGCCGCTGCCGCTGCCGCCGCCGCTGATGCGGCGAACCGATGTGCCCATCGGGTCAGCTGGCGTAATGCCCCAGTCTGTCTCTCCGCCCAAATCTGCAGTTTCCTGTTTCGTCAGTCTGCGCGTCATGGAGGCATAGAGATAGATGTGCATCAGCCGGCGACGGAAAAACCCGAAGCTCTCCGCATGGCCATTGACGGCAAGAATGACCTTGCCCGCTGAAACCTGGCCGGTTGGCGTTTTGGCAAGCCACGCGTCGCCCGCCCTTTCCAGGGCCTGTACCGGAGAATTTTCAAACAGCAATAGGCCCGACTGCACCAGTCCCTTTGCCAGCAAACGGATATAGTGTGCGGGTTGCAAAAGGGCTGTTCCGGGGGTGAAAAGACCGGACTGGTAATAATCTGATCCGCAGATGTCGCGCATCTGGGATTCATCGAACCATTGATAGGCCTCCCCCATGGCCTTGAGATGCGAAGCATAATCGCGGTTGTGGGAGGTTCCCTTTGCTGTGGCCGCGGCGTTGATCTTGCCATGGGCCATCATCACATCGGCGGGCATGTCAAATTCTGAGACGGCGTCCTTTGCAAAGGCTATGGCGGCGCGGTTCATGTCTGTCTGAATGCGATCATTGTTTTGTGACCCGGCATAATTGCTGGAATTCAGATTGTGTGGAAGATCGATCATGAAGCCGGAATTGCGCCCTGCGGGGCCTTCGGCAATGCCCCGGGCTTCCAGCACGGCAATGCGGGCGCTGCTATCAAGCTGGCGTAATTTTCGAGCCGCGGAAAGACCGGCAAATCCACCGCCGATGATCAGGAAATCAACGGTTTGTTTGCCGTTCAGGACTGCAAACCCGGCATCTTCCGGGAGCATGCCATTCCATCCTGACAGGCCGGGATCAAACGGTTGGGTGTTCACTGCAATCGACATCACAGGCTTAAAATTCGTCGTTCAGCGCATCAACGGCGGGAATTTCCTGCTCGCGGCGGGCGATATAGTCCAGCAATGCCTCGTTGATTGCAGGATCAAGCGTGGGTTCTTCATACGCGTCCAGCAGGTCTGCGGCCCGCTTGAGTGCGCGCGCCGTGATGTCCTGGCTGCCTTCGGCAATCCATTGCTCGATGGAATTGTTGTCGAACATTTCAGGCATGAAAAACGCCTGCTGAAATTTTTCCCTTGTATGGTGATGGCCAAGATAGTGACCGCCGGGACCAATGTCGCGCACGGCCGCCAGAGCCTCGTCAAAGTCGTCCCACTGAATGCCCTCCACCATGCGGTAACCCATGGCGCATTGCTCGGCATCGACGATGAATTTGGCCATCGAACAATGCATGCCCGCCTCGTTCCAACCGGCGGAATGCCACATGTAATTGGCACCCGACATCAGCACGGCCATCATTGTTGAAGCGCTTTCATACCCGGCCTGGGCGTCAAATGTCTTGGCACCACCCAACGTATTTGAGGTGCGCCAGGGAATTTTATAATGCCGCGCCATCTGGCCGATCATCATATTCATCAGGCTGATTTCCGGCGTGCCGGCCATCGGTGCTCCCGATTTCATGGATACGGTGGACAAATAATGGCCGTAAATGGCCGGGCAGCCGGGTCGCACGACCTGGGTATAGGCAAGGGCTGAAAGCGCCTCGGCGTTCAACTGGGCGACGGCGGCGGCGGTCGAAGCCGGGGTATTGGCACCGCCCAGAACAAAGGGCGAGCACAGCACCGGCTGGTTGCGCCGACAAAAGGCCCGCATGGCGCCGAGCATGGTTTCGTCCCACACCAGTGGTGAATTGCCGTTGCAATTGCCGGTGACCACGGGGTGGTCCTCCATGAACGCGTCGCCGAACAGCAGGGCACACATTTCCAATACGTCTTCGGCATTTTTGGGGCTGGTGGTCATGCCCATGAACATCTTGTCGCTGTGTTTCATGGACGAATAGGTGATGCGCAGATGCCGGTGTGCAACCACATGATCCATCGGCTCAACGATATGATGGGCGGAGGAATGCATGGCGGGCAGCATCTGGGCAAGCCGGTGAAAATTCGCCAGGTCTTCCAGGGTAGGCCCGCGTCGCTTGTCTTCCAGATCCCGCAGGTAAGGGGCCCCTGTCATCGGCACGAACAGGCAATTGTCCTTTCCAAACGGCAGATTATGGGCTGGATTGCGGGCATGATAGGTGAAGGTCTCAGGGATGCTGGCGATCAGGCCGCGCACCAGGTCACGGTCCAGGTGCACGCGGTCATCTTCCCGCACATCGGCGCCAGCCTTTTTCCAGTCGCTGATTGCTTCCGGGTCCCGGAACACCACACCAACGTCTTCCAGAATTGCCATTGATGCGTTGTCGATCTTGTCGATCTGTTCGGCATCCATAGGTTCGACCAGCGGCACGTTGCGTTTCAAGGCGGGCAGCATGGTGGTGTTGAACGTGGACCGCAGTTCACGCCTTGCGCCCCGACCGCCTCGGCGGCCACGCGGTTCACTCTGGGCTGGAACCTGTTCCATCTCCGCTATCCTATCGTGTCTTGAGAAGCCGGGTCGGACAGGTCGATCCAGATGGTTTTCAGCTCGGTATACTGGTCATGGGCATGCAGACCGTTGTCGCGGCCACCGAACCCGGACTGCTTGTAGCCGCCAAACGGGGTGGTGATGTCTCCCTCGCCGTAACAGTTGACGGTGACATTTCCGGCCCTGATGGCGCGGGCGGTGGTCAGCGCGTTTCTGGCATGGGAGGTGAACAGGCTGGCCGACAGGCCATAGGGCGTGTCATTGGCAATTTCGATGGCTTCTTCCAGTGACTGCACGGTGATGACCGACAGGATCGGGCCAAAAATCTCTTCCCGTGCCCGTTTGTCGTCGGGCTCGGCCTTGTAGATGGTGGGGGGCAGATAGGCGCCCTGCATGACACCTCCGGCCAGCGCTGAGCCTTCTTCAAGGTAGTGGGCAACTTTCTTGCAGTGTTCGGTGTCAATCAGTGCGCCGAGATGATTTGCCGGGTCCAGCGGGTTCCCGGTTTTCCAGTCGCGCAGGCGGGCCAGAATGCGGGTCATCAGCGCATCTTCGACAGCGTGGTGCACGATCAGTCTAGAACAGGCGGAACAATTTTCACCCATGTTCCAGAACGCTGCGTTGACGACGTGCGCTGCGACAAGATCGAGGTTTTCTGCGTCGTCCATGACGATGGCAGGGTTTTTCCCACCGCATTCCAGCACAACTTTTTTCAGGTTTGAATCCGCTGCATAGCGGAGGAATTTTCGGCCGGTTTCGGTCGAGCCGGTGAAGCTGACCATATCAACATCGCCATGCAGACCAAGCGGTTGCCCGACCTGTGGCCCGTCACCGGGCAGGACCTGCAACACGCCGCGGGGCACGCCGGCTTCCATTGCCAGTTCGGCCAGCCGCAGAGCGGTCAGGGAGGTTTGTTCCGCTGGTTTGACGATAACCGAATTGCCTGCGGCCAGGGCCGGGCCAATTTTCCACGCCATCATCAGCAGCGGGAAATTCCACGGCAATATCGCCGCCACAACACCGACAGGTTCGCGCACGATCATCGCGATGGCGTCCTCACCCACGGGCGCGGTTTGGTCGTAGATCTTGTCGACGGCTTCGGCATGCCATTTCAGCGTCTGAATGGTTTCAGGAACATCAATGGTCACGCAATCACGAATGGTCTTCCCCGATTCCAGACTTTCCATCACCGCCAGCTCGCGGGCGTTGCGGGTGATCAATTTGCAGAGCCGAATGAGAATGTCTTTGCGTTCGGCAGGGTGAAGACGCGACCAGTGGCCCTGTTCAAACGCTTCGCGTGCCTTGGCAACCGCCAGGTCCACGTCGTCGCTGTTGCAGGCAGCGATGCTGCACAGGGTTTCGCCCGTGGCCGGGTTGATGGCATCCAGCGTGCCGCCTTTGCCGGGCTGAAACCGACCGTCAATGAAGGCCGAGCGGGGCAGGTTCAAGGCAGCTGCGGTTGCGTCATATTCGTCGTGGGTCAAGAGGTCACTCATGCCGGTTCTCCTTCGATATTCGCCAGCGCCGCATTGAGCGTGCGGATTATTTCGGCCATTTGGCGTTTGTCGTCCTTGTTGAGCGGCTGCAACGGTCGCCGGGGCGGGCCGCATTCAATGCCGCGAAGGGTGACGCCATATTTGATACACTGAACGAACTTCCCACCCTGTTCGAGCATTGCCATCAGCGGCAGCAGGGCAGACATGATCCGCCGTCCCTTGGTGAAGTCCCCTTCCACGGCACAGGCCCGGTAGAGGGCAATATGCGCTTCAGGTGCAAAGTTTGATCCGGCGCAGACCCAGGAACGGGCTCCCCAGGCGAAGAACTCCAGCGCCTGATCATCCATGCCGCATGACAGCTGGATATGCGGGTATTCACGGGCCAGCATGTGCAGCCGGTTGGGGTCGCCGGAGGATTCCTTGATGGCGCAAAAATTGGGGCTCTTGCCCAGCCGGTCCAGGGTTTCCTCATCCATGTTGACGCTCATCCGGCCTGGATAATTATACAACATCGCCGGCAGGTTGACCGCCTGATCGATCGCCAGTGCATGCAGGGCGATTTCCCGTCCGGTTGGATAGGCATAGGGCGGGGTGGTGATCAGCAGGGCGTCGGCGCCGATCTTCTTGGCTTCCTGCGCATAGGCGATGGAGTCCTCCGTGCGGATGGCGCCGGTGCCGACGATGAGCGGCAGTCTTGTGCCAATGATCTCTTTCGCCAAAGCCATCATATGGAAGCGTTCCTCCATGCTCTGGGCGTAATATTCACCGGTGGTTCCTGCGATGATGAGCCCGTGCACACCAGCCTTGATCAGGCTTTCAATGACAGCGGCAAAACCTTCCTCATTGATCGAATGATCGTCCCGGTGGGGGGTGACGACGGGTGTATAAATGCCTTCAAACTGCATGGCTTTGCTCCAAACTGTCTTCGCCCAGTTCAAACGGCAGCGGGTCGGGTTTGACGAATTGCTCCATTTGCGTTCGCGATAATTCCCAGTGCTCCAGCGTGAGTTTCACAGCACTGGCCGGATCGTTGCGCCGAAAGGCGTCAATCATCGCGTCATGCTGCTCAGCCGCTTTGGATGTCCGGTCCCGGTCGGCCTGGGTACGGGTTCGATAAAAGACCTGGCCGATGCGGGTGTGGTCGATCAACAGCCGGTTCAGGCTGGGCATCAGATAGGGCGAGCCTGCCATCCGGCCGATCGCTTCATGGAAGCGGTGATTGTGCATTGCGGTTTCTTCAACCAGCCCTGCAGACAAGGTCTGTCGGTAGCTTTTCTGAATGGCGGCGAGTTGCTCGACCTGCTCACCCGTTGCCTGTTCGGCGGCAAGCCGCGCAACCGAGGCGTAGATCATCGGTGCGGCCTGGAAAAAATTACGAATTGTGGAAATGTCCATGGGGGCAACCTTGGCCCCCCGGTTTTCCTGAATGCTGAGAAAACCTTCGCCGCACAGCCGCTGAATGATCTCACGCAAAGGGGTGCGGGAAATGCCGAATTCCTCGGAAAGCGCGGTTTCATCCAGCAATCGCCCGGGGGCCATCTGCATCGACAGGATGCGCTGCTTGAGAATTAAAATGCAGTCGGTCTTTGAATTGGTTTTCATGTTCGCTCCCGTGACCGGACAATATTATACAAAATGTATAATATGTAAATACGCCAGAGAAGAAGGGTCGCGTGATCGAGATTGTGAACATCCCGACCAGACGCGTAGGATTACCCCAGCTGCAATACTGGGGGCGTGTTAAGGACGGATTTGCCGCTTTCGCTATTTTTTGGAATTGGCGAGGGTTTCGTCTCGCAATTCCCGACGGAGAATTTTGCCGACATTCGTGCGGGGCAAGTCTTCGCGGAATTCGATGAATTTCGGCTTCTTGTAGCCTGTCAGATTGGCCGAGCAGAAGTCCGACAATTCTTTCTCGCTGAGATTTTCATCCTGCTTGATGGCAAACAGCATGACGGCCTCACCGGTTGAATCGTCGGGAACGCCAACCACGGCGGCTTCGGAAACGCCGGGGTGATTGGATGCCACGCTTTCCACCTCATTGGGGTAGACGTTGAAGCCGGACACCAGGATCATATCCTTCTTGCGGTCGACAATTCGCACATAACCGGTTTCGTCCATCACGCCGATATCGCCCGACTTGAAGAAGCCTTCATCGGTCATCACCTCGTCGGTTGCCTCAGGTCTTTCCCAATAGCCGGCCATGACCTGCGGACCCCGGATGGCAATTTCGCCGCGTTCGCCCAGGGCAACTTCCTTTTCGTCGTCGTCGAGAATCTTGATTTCCACACTCGGCAGGGGCAGGCCGATCGTACCGGTAAAGGCATCCGTGTCGGTTGGATTACAGGTCACGCCCGATGATGTTTCAGACAGTCCGTAGCCTTCGCAAATGGCGCAACCCGTTATTTCCAGCCAGCGTTTGGCCACCGCTTCCTGAACCGCCATGCCGCCACCATTGGAGATGCGAAGCTGGGAAAAGTCGAGTTCGGCAAATTCCGCTTTGTTGTTGAGCGCGTTGAACAACGTGTTCACGGCTGGAAACAGGTGAAATTTGTATTTCTTGATCGCCTTGATCGTGGCGTCCAGGTCGCGCGGATTTGGTATCAGCACGTTGAGGCCACCCGCCCGCATGCACAGCAGGCTGCAGGTTACAAAGGCAAAGACATGGTAGAGCGGCAGGGCGCAGACGGTGACCAGCTGGCCCGATATCGGTTTCTGGTTCAGCGCCGGTTGCATCCAGGCTTCGGACGACAGCAAATTGGCGATGATCGTGCTGTGCCGGAGCACGGCACCCTTTGAAACGCCGGTTGTTCCGCCGGTATATTGCAGCACGGCAACATCATCGAGACCGATTTCCGGCGCATCGAGTTTCATCGTCATTCCGGCCGCCAGTGCGGCTTTGAACGAGACGGAATTGGGCAGGTTGAAGGCGGGAACCGCCTTTTTGACGTGGCGAATGATGAAATTCACCAATCCGCCCTTCAACGTGCCCAGCATTTCACCAATCGATGCCACCATAATGTGTTCGACCGACGTGCGGGCCACCACTTCCTGCAGCGTGGCGGCGAAATTCTCCAAAATGATGATCGCCTTGGCACCGGAATCGTTGAGCTGGTGTTCCAGTTCCCGGGCCGTGTAAAGCGGATTGACGTTCACCGCGATCAGTCCGGCTCTTAAAATGCCGGCAACCACCACGGGATATTGCAGCACGTTGGGCATCATGATCGCGACCCGGTCACCTTTTACCAGTCCCAGGCTCTGCAAATAGGCGGCATAGGCATTGGAATAGGTATCCAGTTCGCCATAGGTGATGGCCTTGTCCATCAGCACATAGGCTTTGTCGTCAGCGTATTTGGTAAAACTGTCTTCCAACAGAGCCACAAGGGAAGAAAATTGCTCCACATTGATGTCGGCTGGCACACCGGCGGGATAGTTCTTCGTCCAAATACGTTCCATCTGTAATAACCCAGAGCTTGAAGTTCAGTGACAGCATCTTGGACAATTCAACAGCCGAAAGAAAGCCTTGGATTTCTCTGTGCGTGACTTTGGTTTACAAGGATGAAGGGGCTGGTCCAACTCATAGTAAAATTGCATGAGAGCTCGAATGAATTGTATTTGATGTTTGGCGCCAAGGGTGGGACATCTAATGCTGAGAGTTAGTCCCGACCGCCGATGCGCGGTTGCGTTACCGGTGAAGATCCATGGGTGTTTTTACGACCCGAACCATTTTTGATGCCGAAGATGCCCGGTACTTTGCCGCCAAACGACTGCCCAAACTGGTCTTTGACTTTATCGATGGATCAACCGGTCGCGAGCAGGCCGAGCGGGAGAACCGTCTCGCGCTGCAGCGCATCAAGTTGCAACCCCGCGTGCTGGTAAATGTAGAAGACATCGATTTGAGCACCGAAATACTGGGTCAGAGTTCATCTGTGCCCTTTGGCGTTGCCCCGATGGGCATGTGCAATCTGACCTGGCCGAAGTCTGATCAAACCATTGCCCGTCAGGCGCTGACCCGTTGTTTCCCTCATTGTGTTTCCACCGCGTCATCCACAACGATGGAAGATTCGCGAAACCTGTCGGGTGAAAATGCCTGGTTCCAGCTCTATGCCGGTACCAACAGGGCCGCCAGCGATGAAATGATCGACCGGGCTGAGGCCGCCGGATACTCGAAACTGATCTTCACCGTCGATACCCCCCGGTTGTCGCTGCGGAAACGCGACGTGAAAAACGGGTTTCAGGTTCCGTTCCGCATGGGTCCCCGACAGATATTCGATTTTGCCACCCATCCTCAGTGGGCGCTGCGCAGCTTGTTTGCCGGACCGCCAAAGCCGATGAATTATCACACATCAACCACCCAATCGGCATTTGTTCGTGGCGACAGCCGGGGAGGTGTGGACTGGGATTACCTTCAGGTGCTGCGCGATCGCTGGAAAGGCGAACTGATCGTCAAGGGTGTCACCCACCCCGATGATGCGCTGCGGATAAGGGATTCAGGTGTGGATGCGATCTACGTGTCGAACCATGGCGGCCGCCAGCTCGACAGCGCACCGGCAGCCATTGATTGTCTGGACCGCATCCGTGAAGCTGTCGGACCTGACTGTCCGCTGTTGTTTGACAGCGGCGTGCGCTGCGGTGACGATATCGTTCGGGCACTGGCCAAAGGGGCAAATTTTGTGATGCTGGGACGGCCCATTCTTTATGCCCTGGGGGCAGGGGGGGCCGACGGTCTGGCGTCGTTTTTGCAGCATCTGGAAAATGATCTCAAATCAGTGATGGCGCAAATCGGGGTGACAACAATCGATCAGATAAACCGCTCGGTATTGGCCGATCATTCAACTGGAAACAATCATGACTGAACCAAGACGCATTCGCGGGGGAAACCTGCTCGCCCGGGCGCTGCACGAAAAAGGTGTCGACCATGTCTTCACGCTGGCAGGCGGTTTTTGCAATCCCGCCCTGGAGGGGTTCATGGAATGCCAGATGCCGGTCATCAATTGTCCGCATGAACAGGTTGCAGGCCATCTGGCCGATGGCCATGCCCGGCTCACCCGCAAACCGACCGTTTGTCTGGTCGGACCGGAAGGGTTTGCCAATGCGGTACCGGCGATGCTGGAAGCCTGGGGCGAACGGTCTCCGGTGATCTTCGTCACCGGGTCAAGCACATTGAAGCGCCAGGGTGCCGGTGGGTTCAAGGAGATCGATGATGTCGCGATCGCGGCACCGCTGACCAAATATTCAATCCAGATCACCGAGGGTGAGCGCATTGGGGAGTTTGTTGACCGCGCATGGAAAATCGCCACCAGCGGCTATCCCGGCCCGGTGCATCTCAGCCTTCCGGTCGATATTATGTTTTCCTCCTTTGACGAAGATGTCGGTCGGCAGGAACGGCCGTTCCACCATGTCAGCGCCGCGCCGCCGCGCGCCTGGCCCGATCCCCGGGATCTGGACCCGTTGCTGGAGCTGATCGGGCAGGCCAAACGCCCGATGCTGATCGGTGGTCATGGTATCTGGTGGTCGCAGAACGAAGCGCTGCTGGAAACCATCGGCACCCGTCTCAACATTCCGATCTTCAACGTGCCCTATCACCAAAAACTGCTGGCAGAGCATTGTGAAGCCTATATGGGGCTGGCCGATATTCATCAGTATCCGCCGTCAAAAATTGCGCTGCACAATTGTGATGTTGCGATCATGGTCGGCGGACGGCTCGACAATCAGATGAATTTCGGCAATCCACCCCTGTTTCCCGAATCCTGTCATCTGGTCTGCGTCAATGGCAGTCATGAGGAGCTCGATTATAACCGGGCCGCCGACAGCGTGCTGCTCAGCGATCCCGGTGCTTTCTTCAACGCCATGCTTGATCTGCCGGCCTTCGACCGCAGCTGGATTGAAACCAACCGCGAGCAACGGGGCGCATGGGTTCAACAGACGCTGGCGGAATTGGAGCAGAATACCGCGGCAGGCGATTGGGGGGAACAGATCCATCCCCTGCAACTGGCGCTGGATGTAAACGCTGAACTGACCGAACAGGACTGGTTGGTGTTTGATGGAGGAAACACCCATTTCTGGTCAGAGATCGCGGTCAATGTTGCCGGATGGCAGGGGCACAAGCTTGCCGGTACGATGCATCCCGGGTCCTACAGTCTGCTGGGCGTCGGGGTTTCCTTTGCGCTTTCGGCCAAGAACACCAACCCTGACAGCCGGGTGGTTCTGATCAGCGGTGACGGGGCATTTCTGTCGGGTGGGCTGAGCATTGAAACCGCCTTTCAGGAGGGCACACCGATTGTTGTCGTGGTCGACAATAACGGGGGGCTGGACTGCATTTCCCAGCAGCAGGAACGGCTGTTTGAAAACGGTACCCATTTTGCCACCGACTTCCGCGACATCCCCTTCCACGGATTGTTCGAAGGCATGGGTGGCTATGGCGAACTGGTCGAATCGCGCAGTGAAATTGGTCCGGCGCTCCGACGCGCAATCGCCAGTGGCAAACCCGCCTGCCTGAATGTAAAAACCAAAGGTGTAATCAGTCCCATCGTGCTGGCAACGACCAGCAAACGCGACAAGGCATCGATTGAGTAAACCATGGCCGTCCTTTCAACCCATACCCTGAACTCCGTTGACGGCACCCATGCCGGGGGCATCGCTCTTGCGGTGTTCAGAATCAACAGGGGCGGTGGGTCCGTCAAACTGTTCGACGGCAGGACCGATGAAGGCGGCCGATTCTTGCAGGAGATCGCGGCTGAAGATGTCGATATTCAGGCCGATTACGAGCTGGTGCTGCAGACCGGTGATTATTTTGATGCGGCATCCCTGCGCAGCCAGGCAGAGCAGGTCCTGAACCAGGTGGTGGTCAGATTCAACATGCCGGATGCCGATCGCCGCTATCATATCCCGTTCATGCTGGCACCGAATTCCTACAGTGTTTGGGTCTCGGGCTGAATGGCAGGGGATCGGGGATGTCGAAGATGAGCAGGGGCAGCGGGCTCAATATGTCGCGGCGAATTCGGCGCAGCCCCTATACTGACAGGGTCGAACAATGTGGCGTGCGCGGTTTCACCGTCGTCAATCACATGCTGTTGCCAAAGGCCTTTCAACCCAGCGTTGAAGACGACTACTGGCACCTGCGGGAACATGTCCAGATCTGGGATGTGGCAACCCAGCGCCAGGTGTCTGTTTCCGGTCCCGATGCCGCACAGCTTGTGCAGTGGATGACACCACGGGACATCAGCCGTGCCCGCATCGGCCAGTGTCTTTATGTGCCGCTTGTTGATGAACATGGTGGCATGATCAATGATCCGGTTTTGCTTAAGCTGGCCGAGGATCACTTCTGGCTTTCGATTGCCGATTCAGATGTTCTGCTCTGGGCCAAGGGACTGGCCTTAGGGCGCGGCTTTGACGTCAGAATCGAAGAGCCCGACGTTTCACCGCTGGCGATCCAGGGTCCCAGGGCAGAGGATCTGATGGCCCGTGTTTTTGGCCCGGCGATACGCGATGTTGGTTTCTTTGAATTTGCCTGGTTTGACTTTCTCGACACACGCCAGCTGATCGCCCGTTCGGGCTATTCCAAACAGGGTGGATTTGAAATCTACCTGCAGGGTGGTCATCTGGGGTCGACGCTCTGGGATGAGCTGTGGCAGGCCGGCGGGCGTTTTAACATCACGCCGGGTTGTCCCAATCTGATTGAAAGAATCGAGGCCGGACTGCTGTCCTATGGCAATGAATTCACCCTGCAGAACAATCCGCTTGAATGCGGACTGGCGCATTATTGTTCGGTGGACGGATCGGTTGATTATATCGGCCGCGACGCGTTGCAGGAGATTGCGCAATCCGGGGTTGAGCGGTTGATGCGTGGCGTATTGTTTGACGGCGGTCCGGTTCAGACGGTGGCGGCACCCCTGCCGGTCTTCGTTGGTGATCAACAGGTGGGGCAAGTGACGTCGGGGATCTGGTCACCGCGGCTGCAGCGCAATGTCGGCCTTTCCATGATCGAGCGCGGATATTGGGATGCGGGCCAGGATATTGAGGTTCGCGATACCGCCGGGGTCGACCGTCCCGGTAGTGTCAGCCTTCTTCCCTTTGAGTGAGCGACAGGCCGGGACTGAGCGACAGGCCGGGTTGCCCGTTCACACCGATTGCAATTGATCGATCAGCTTGTTGGTGAATTCCCGGGCCTCGCGGGACAGGGTATCGAGGCCGCGGGTGATGATCGCAATCTGATAGGTCAGTTTCTGCTGAATTCCCCGGCTTGCAACCCCTCCCAACTGACGCGCAATGCTGGCGGTGAACGGATCAACGATCGCCCATGCGCCGGTTGATTTAACCAGCGCCGCGGCCATTGGCATATTGGTGGCAGACAGACGCGACCCCCTTTGCAAGGCCTCGGACAGATCCCGTTCAATGC
Source organism: uncultured Rhizobiaceae group bacterium (assembly GCA_905480295.1). Lineage (GTDB taxonomy): Bacteria > Pseudomonadota > Alphaproteobacteria > Rhizobiales > Rhizobiaceae > Pseudahrensia. The sequence continues at coordinate 16,244 of CAJQPW010000350.1, forward strand.
CCATCATATCATCAGGATAGGCGCCGCCAAAGGTGACGAAACTTTCGTTCAGACAGGCTTGTTGAAGATCCACCGGTTCCGCTTCAGCGGCGGCTGGATGGTCCGCTGGTATCAGGCAGACATAGGGGAGGGCGGTATGGAACAGGGTTTCCACACCGTCATAGGGTGGTTCGCGTCCAACCACACCAAGATCAAATTGCTGCATGCGAACGGCGTCGATGATGGCCGGCGTGTTTCGCGTCGACAGCATGATGTGAATGTCCGGTCGTTCCGCGATGATGTCATGGACCGCTTCCGGCACGGCAGATTGGGAAAGACTGGGAATGACACCGACGGACACCACGCCACCTGCGGTCGAGCGAATGGTTTGGGCAAGCTCCTCCAACCTTCCAATGCCGAAAAACATTGAATCGACAGCCTTGTAGAACCGGCGGGCCTCAACGGTGGCCTTCAGGCCCCGGCCAATGCGCAGAAACAGCGGAAACCCCACCGAACGCTCCAGATCGGAAATCAGGCGGCTGACGCTGGGTTGGGAAATATGCAGCAGTTCGGCGGCACCGGTGATGGATCCGGATTCGATCGTTGCACGAAAGGCTTCCAACTGCCGTAAATTCATAACATTCTTGTCGAAGATTAGCGTGTTTCTTGCAAATTACGAATGAATTACCACGATGGCAAGCAATGGCAAGCGATGGCGGTTGCTGCAGCGTGAATTGCGCCCTGTCTGCCCCATCCCCTTAAACCGGGGCGTGGGTTTCTTATGCCGGTTTGGCCGTGGTTTCGCGGATGATCAGTTCAACCGGCAGCACTTTGGCGGGCTGAGGCGTGTGAGACGCTTTGTTTTCCAATCTTTCGATCAACATTTGCGCACCGATTTCCCCAAGCTCCATGCGGGGCTGCCAGATGGTGGTGAGCGCAGGCAGGTAGTGCCGGGCAATATCGATATCGTCAAAACCAACAACTGAAAAATCCTTTGGGACGTAAAATCCGCGGCGGTGCAGTTGGGAAATCAGCCCGATGGCGGTTTCGTCATTGGCGCAGAAGAGGGCGGTCGGGCGATCCTGGAGCGTCAGCAATGAATCAGCTGCGGCCACACCAGATTGTAACGAAAAATCGCTTTCGAACTGCCAGCTGTCGTCGATTTTCAAATTGGCTTTTTTGATGGCCGCAAGCGCACCAGACAAACGCGCCTTGCTCAACACATTGTCCAGGGGACCGTTGATCAGGCCAATTTTCGTGTGGCCAAGCGCGACCAGATGGTCGATTGCCAGGGCCGATCCCTGCAGGTTGTCGACACGAATGGAGGGATGGTTTCCCTGGTCATGCCACTCGCAGACAAACACCGTTGGAAGCAGTCCAGCTGTCGCCTGGCCAGCCTGCAGAAGGGTGGGAGACAGGGAACCGTCCAGCGATAATATGCCATCAACCCGGGAATCATTGAGATAGTCGAGAATGAATTCCGGTTTTGTTGTCTGGTGCATCGTGTCCACCATGAGAACACTGAGACCCTTGCGGGCCAGGGTGGATTCGATGCCGGCAAGAATGCGGGAAAAAAACGTGTTGCCGAGATTTGGAACAAGAACGCCAACAACACCGGTGCGCCGACTGCGCAGGCTTCGCGCCGACAGGTTCACCCGGTACCCGGATTCTTTGGCCGCTTTGAGAACCGCGTCGCGGGTTTTTTGAGCCACCGTTTCAGGCTTGCTGAGGGTGCGGCTGACGGTTGCGGTCGAAACACCCGCCAGACGGGCGACGTCAACAATCTTGGGTGTGCGTCCCTCCTCCATCATGTCTTTCCCCTGCCTGCGTCAATTCCATCACCGCATGGTAAAAGTCCATGCGGTGGGAACGCGATACCGATCTGATTATAGTTGTAATCGATTACATTTACCATATGCAGGACCAAGGATTTCAAATGTATCCGACCCAGGGTGCAAGATCGGGTGACTGAAATGGCCGATCAGGGAGTTGTGTTTACCGGATTGAGCCCGCTGGTTCGCCGTGCAGCGGTTGGAAAATGACGCATCTCAAATTCCCAGAAAGCGTGTCGTTGGAATCGGCAATGATCTTCTACTTTTGTCGCATATTTTTGCTTGCATCTGCTTCGGCGTCGGTGGTACCGCAAGTTTCTGCTGCCTGAGCTTCCGGTGACGGAATATTGCGGGTAATTGTCGCAATCCATACCACCGGTTTTACGGTTCAGTGCATAGGTGGACGTGTTTTGGTGAAGCGTGTTCGTGCGTCAGGTGGTGACAAGGTTTTGTCTTCGGTTTGGTGTGATGAGTTTGGCGTGATGGTCGGCGATGGTATCGGCGGCACTGTTTA
>CAJQPW010000351.1 GCA_905480295.1 uncultured Rhizobiaceae group bacterium
GGTGCAATGATCACGGCAGGCGAATGGCTGCCCGCAGCATAAAGGCGCCGCTCAACAAAAGACCGACGCCCAGAGCAAGCATCGTCGGATAACCGGCAAACTGCCAGATCATCGCGCCGCCAAAAGGCGCGATGGCCGTGCCCAACATGAAAAGGCCGCCGATACGGCCTGATATCAAACCGAAATTTGTCTCACCCAATACTTCGCGGGTGAGGATCGGTCGGAATATGCTGGTTACCCCATATGCGGCACCGTGAAGCACGACGAAGCTTAAAATCATGACCTGGTTGGCACCGGCCAGCAACAACATGGCTGTTCCCGTGGCCATGCCGAAATAACACGCAAAGGCTGTCGTAAAGGTTGTTGTGCGGCCTTCCGTTGCTATCATCAGCAGGCGCCCGACCACCTGCATCGGGCCGACAAGCGACGCGGTCAATATTGCCAGTGCTGGCACCACACCGCGTTCGGCCAACATGGGCAGAAGGTGGGTGATGATCATGCCATGCACAATGGCCACGATCATGAACGCTGCGGCCAGCAAGGCAAACTTCCGGTTCATTTCGACCTTGATCTTTTTCCGGGTTTTGGGGGGCGCATTGACCCGATACTGGCGCTGGAGACAGGTAAGAGCATAGGCCGTCAACGGCAGCGTGATCAGTGCCGTACCGGCCGCGAAGAACAAAACGGTTTCACGCCAGTTGAACAGGGTGGCAAGACCGTGAGCCGTGGGAAATGCCACCGTGCCCGCAAGGCCTGCCATCAGTGTTATGCGGGTGATGGTCGGCTTGGCATTGCCCTTCAGGTGTCGCACCAGATTGGCGAAACAGGGTTCATAAAGGCAGGCGGCCATGCACAGGCCGAGCCCAAACCACACCCCATAAAACTGCCAGAGCATCGCGACCTGCGACAGGGCAACGAGACAAACCGTGGCGCACAGGGTGCCACCCAGCATCAGACTTCTGCCCCATCCTGCATCAATCAGCCGCCCGGCCATCGGTGAAACGATTGCCGCCGATATCAGCGCGATTGTGAATGCACCGGTAAGTTGAGCTTTTGACCAGTCGGTTTCACTCTCCCAGATCGGCAATAGGGCAGGAAACAGATAGAATATGGAGGCCCAGATGATTGTCTGCGCCAGCGCCAGCGGCAAAGTGATCGAAACCATGATGAGCGGTTTTCTCCTGCCTCCATGGGGCGTTTGCCGTGCTCCGTCATCCAATACAGTAATGTGAGCTCCGTGAACATACTAAGGCAGATTTCTGTCAGGTTCTTGCGGAAATCAGGCCTTGTGTGCTTCTCCTGCTTCGGAGTTCCTGACATTGTGTGGCAAAATTTCGGGAAGGAAGCATCATGTATTTAGGGTTGGATCTGGGAACATCGGGCTTGAAGGCCCTGATTATCGACGAGCACCAAAATACCGTTGCATCAGCTAATTCTGCCCTGCAGGTCAGTCGGCCCCACAGCGGATGGTCGGAACAGGATCCCGCCAGCTGGATCACTGCTGCGGAACAGGCACTTGATGCGTTGAAAGTTTCGCACCCGACGGAACTGGCAGCGGTTCGTGGCATCGGATTTTCCGGTCAGATGCATGGCGCCACCCTGTTGGACAGTTCCGACGCAGTTCTGCGTCCTTGCATGTTATGGAACGATACGCGCAGTCACAAACAGGCTTCAGTGCTGGATGGCAAAGAAGAGTTTCGTGCCTTGTCGGGCAATATCGTTTTTCCCGGCTTTACGGCCCCGAAGGTCGATTGGGTCCGGCAACGTGAACCGGAACTGTTTGCCCGGATTGCCAAAATTCTGTTGCCAAAGGACTATCTTCGGTTTTGGCTCACGGGAGATCACGTATCTGAAATGTCAGATGCCGCTGGCACCAGTTGGCTGGACGTCGCCAAACGCGAATGGTCGGACACTTTGCTGAGTGCGTGTGAACTGAATCAAAGTCAAATGCCCCGTCTGGTGGAAGGAACTGAAATTTCCGGACAATTGCGATCGAGCCTTGCCGCGCGCTGGGGCATGGATCGCGTAGCCATCGCTGGTGGGGCAGGCGACAATGCGGCGTCTGCTGTTGGGCTTGGTGTCGTCACGCCGGGTTCGGCCTTTGTATCATTGGGCACGTCCGGCGTGCTGTTTGCCGCCAATGGTTCCTACCTGCCCAACCCGGAAAGCGCGGTGCATACCTTCTGCCACGCCTTGCCGGACACCTGGCATCAGATGGGCGTATTTTTGTCAGCCACCGACTCACTGAACTGGTGGGCCAATGTTTGTGGATCATCAGCAGCCGAACTGACCGCAGAACTGGGTGACAATCTGCAAACGCCTGGGGAAATCAGTTTCCTGCCTTATCTTTCAGGCGAACGCACCCCGCACAATGATGCTGCCATTCGGGGAGCTTTCATCGGTCTGGATCACGGCCATGACCGGCAGGCAATGACAAGAGCTGTGCTGGAGGGCGTCGCTTTTGCCCTTCGGGACAGTCTTGAGGCATTAGCCGAAGCGGGAACGTCCCTTGATCGGGTGATGGCAGTGGGCGGTGGCACGCGGTCACCCTATTGGCTGGACGCCGTCGCCAATGCGCTGGACTGGCCGTTGGATCTGCCACAGGACGGAGACTTTGGCGCTGCTTTTGGCGCGGCAAGACTGGGTCTGATTGCCGCTGAAGGGACTGACCCTGCAGATATTTGCTGCGCCCCAGAAATAGACCGCTCTTATGTGCCGGATCCTGGCATGAAGGACGCTTTTGAAGCGGGGTATCAGCGGTACCGCGCGCTTTACCCGGCTCTGGCCGAAAGGGCTGGATAAACCACCATTCTTGATGACCTGCCACGAGAGCATGTTGGTGCATCTGATTAGCAATAGGGTTTGCCTTGCGATTGCCGGAAGACTATGAATTCCCGGATGACATAAAGCGGTAAATGCCCGATAGGGGCAGGCACCTGTACTTTGCAGGCAGGACGTAAGTTGAGCAGATTCTTAATCGCCACGCGAAAAAGCAAAATGGCCCTGGCGCAGGCCGAGTTGGTGGCTGATCTATTGCGCCAGGCCGAGCCCGATCTTGATGTATCGCTCGCCCAAAATGATCCGCGCGGCGACCGGGATCAGATCAGCAGGCTTGATCGCCACGGGGGGAAGGGTGGAGCATTTGTAGCCGAGATCCGTGCGGACGTTCTCGCCGGGCGCAGCCAGTGTGCAATGCATTCACTTAAGGACATGCCCGGTAATGAAGAAACACCCGGTCTGGTCATTGGCGCCTATCTCAAGCGCGAAAACCCAACAGATTCGCTCGTTTTGCGTCCCGGACTTACGTTGGAAGAGTTGCGCAGAGTTGAGGGCGAAGGATTGAAACTGGGCACAAACTCGGTTCGACGCGGTGCGTTGGTTCGAAATTTGTTTCCACGAATTGAAGTAATCCATTTCAGAGGTGCCGCCGATACACGAATTGACAAACTCGACTATGGCAAGATGCAGCAACAGGTCGATGGAAGTGAAGTTGGGCCAGCCGATGCAATTTTGCTGGCGACCGCTGGCATGGCCCGTATCGGCATGGCGGAACGGTCAGACTACCGTTTCTCCACTGACGAAATGCTGCCCGCCGTAGGGCAGGGCATTGTCGCGGTGGAATGTGCTGAAACAGATTGGGCAACACGGGAGCGTCTTGCACGGCTGGACGACCCCGCTGCCCGCGCCTGCGCTCAGGCAGAGCGGGAAATGCTGTGGGTGCTGGATGGACATTGTAACTCACCGATGGCCGGTTTTGCCACAATCGACGGTGAAGTGATGACCTTGAATGCTGCCGTTATGTCTCTCGACGGTGAAACGATACTGACTCATGAAGCGCGAGGCCCCTCGGAATATCCACGCGAATTGGGCCGCAATGTTGGTCTCGCGATGATCGCCAAGGGTGCCCAGTCGCTGATTGATGACACCCGATCTTAGGCTTTGAAAAGCGCCGGGTTTAGAGCATTCCGGGGATGTTAGGGAAATTGAAAGCGATTGCGCGCTACATTGAACTGCAATTCTAGCGGTAAGATGGGTGATCACGATGACGTCGCAAGCGGTGGTGAAAGAGCTGGTATCCAAGGGCGTGGTTGATGAAACCGATGTTCTTGCGCTGCGGCGGACAATGTTTGGTGACGATCATCGTATCAGTGATGGCGAAGCGAAAGCTTTGTTTCAAATCAATGATATTATTGGCGAATCTGACCAGAGCTGGCCGCTGTTCTTTGTTGAATCAATCGTTGATTTCCTGATCAGCAACAGCCAGCCGCGCGGTTATATCTCTGACCAGCAAGCTGAATGGCTGATGCAACACATCTCCCAATCCGGAATCGTCAAGAGTGCGACTGAGCTTGAAGCCATGATCAAATTGATGGAAACGGCGCAATCTATTCCTGAAAGCCTCGAGATTTTTGCCATGCTTCAGGTCAAGAATGCTGTGATTTGCGGCAATGGTGTAACCCGGTCGGGCAACAAGCTTGTAGCGGGAAAGATTGGAGCAGCAGAAATCGAGCTGTTGCGCCGCATTTTGTATGCTTGCGCCAGCAGGGATAGTGCTGCGATATCACGTTCGGAAGCGGAATTGATTTTTGACATCAATGATGAAATCACAGCCGAGCACAAAGACGCGCTGTGGACCGATTTTTTTGTGAAAGTCATTGCCAATTATCTGATGGCGGTTCGCGGTTTCCAACCCGTCAGCCGCGAAGACGCCCTGCGTCGCGAGTCCTGGCTGAATGATGATGCCGTGGATATTGGCTCCTTCTTCAATCGAATCCTGGCCGGTGGCCTGCGCGGCGTCGCCGACGCCTATTCGCGCAATGACGAAGACAATTCTGCAGACCGGGACATGCAGGCTGCGCTCGATGAAGCCATTGATGCGCGCGAGGCCGACTGGCTGATCGACAGAATTGGAAACGAGCAGTCTATTGATGACGCGCAAAGAGCTTTGCTGATGTTCATCAAGGTCGAAGCATCCAATGTCCATCCACGCCTGAAACCGTTGATCGATCAGGTGGCCTGATCCCCGCATCCCACGCGGCCCTGGGCGCGGTGTGCTTGGGACCAAACCTGTGATAATCCTGCATGGATGACATGTACCCCTGAAGAATTGGCGCAGCGCGATCGGCTGGAAGATTCCTACGTCCTGGCCCAGTCACCGACCATGTTGACCATAGAACGGTCGGTATGTGGTTGTGATTTCGGTGGTACCAGCTGGACCACCAGGACACAGGCGGAACAACTGATCACCCAACTGGACCTCAACGTTAGATCTCAATTGCTGGACCTGGGGGCCGGTTCGGGCTGGCCGGGCTTATATCTGGCACAACAGACGGGTTGTCAGGTCACGCTGGTGGATTTGCCGGTCAGTGGTCTGCAGATTGCCGAAAAGAGGGCGCGACAGGACGGGATTGCCGGGCAATTGACCACGGTCAATGTCAGCGCCACCGACCTGCCTTTTCCTAGCAATAGCTTCAACGCTATCAGCCATAGCGACTTGCTGTGTTGTCTGGTCGAAAAGCAATCGGTCCTGTCTTCCTGCCGGCGGGTCATCAACCCGCTTGGTTGCATGGCGTTTACAGTCATTTCGGTTGTGCCGGACCTGTCGGACACCCAACGTCTGCACGCGGTCGAAAACGGTCCGGAATTTGTCGAGTCTGCAACCAGTTATCAGGATATGCTTGACGCCACAGGCTGGCTGGTCACCAGCCGTCAAGACGTTACGGCTGCATTCTGCGAAACGATGCAACGGCAACTTGATGCCGACATAGCCCATAGGGAAAGTCTCGAGACTTTGCTTGATTCCGATGCAGTGGAGGAGCGCATATTGATGTGGCAGTCGAAACTGAACGCGGTGCAGGATGGCCTGCTGCGTCGGGAAGTGTTCGTGGTCAGACCGGACCGAGCGCGAAGCGGTTAAGACGCTAACTGGCGTCGAAATCCAGCACCAGATTGTCGGTCAGCGGACGCGATTGACACGCAAGGGTGAAGCCAGCCTCAATTTCCCAATCCTGCAGGGAATAATTCAGGTCCATCTCAGCCTTTCCCTCGACGATCTTGCAGCGACAGGTGCAGCACATGCCCCCGGCACACGAGAACGGCAGATCGAGTCCGGCCTGTTGGGCTGCAGCAAGCACGGTTTGTTTGCTGGCGTCCATCTGAATTGTCTTTTGCGATCCATCGAGAATGATTTCCACTATGGCTCCGTCAATGGCATCTTCAGACCGTGCCTTGGCTGGCGGAGGCGTATCAAATGTGCCGAACAGTTCGAATTTGATATTTTGGGGCGACAGTTCCCAGTGTGACAGGGTGTCCTTGACGCTCTCGATCATCGGTTGTGGCCCGCAGATATAGGCAGCGTCAAACAGTTCAGGATCGACCACGCCGCGCTCGAACAGCCTGTGCAGATGATCGCCGTCCAACCGGCCGCTGAACAGGGGTACTTCGGTCTGTTCCCGGCTTAGCATATGGATCACGCTGAAGCGCTTGGTGTAGCGGTCCTTGAGGTCGGAAATGTCGTCGAGAAACATGACGGAACCGGCTGTGCGGTTGCCATAAACCAACGTGATTTCGCTGTCCTCTTCGCTTTCAAGAACAGACTTCGCGATGGACAGGCACGGGGTTATGCCGGATCCGGCGGCCAATAAGAGATAGTTGTGCTTTCCGCCGAGCGGCGCTGTGAAACGGCCCTCCGGTGGCATGACTGGGATTGTGTCACCAGCCTTTAGTGAAAGCGCATGGTTTGAAAACCGTCCCCCTTCCACCCGGCGAATTCCGACTTCGAGAAAATTGTCCAAATGGGCAGAACAGATCGAGTAGGAGCGGCGAATTTCTTCGCCATCGATGGTGGCCATCAGGGTCAGGTATTGGCCTGGAATGAAGGAAAAGGTCTGTTTCAGATCCTCAGGAATTGCAAAACGCAGCGCGGTCGCATCGCCGGATTGGGGACGAACCGCCTGAATGGTCAAATTGTGAAAACGGGTAGAAGTCATTCAAATACACTTAAAATAATCAAACGGTTCGCTGCAGTCGCAACAGCGATATTGAGCCTTGCAGGCGGTTGAGCCAAATTCCGAAACTTTCTGCGTGTTGTGCGATTCACAACGCGGGCAGGCGATGACCGTGTCGTCAAACAATGCGCGTTTGGACCCGCTTGCCTTAACCGGGGGGGCAATCCCATAGGCCTTTAATTTGCTCTGCCCCTCTTCAGTAATCCAGTCGGTGGTCCAGGGGGGAGACAATACCCGTTCAACCCGGGGATTAAATCCCGCTTCCAACAGCGCGGCTTCGACGGCAAGTTCGATTGCCAACACGGCAGGACATCCTGAATAGGTCGGCGTGACATGGGCGATGGCCGTATCCCCCTGCAACTCGACGCTGCGCAAAATGCCGAGGTCGGCAATTGTGACGCAGGGAACTTCCGGGTCGACCACCGCACTTGCAGCAGCCCACGCCCGGGCAGTGGACAGATCCTGTTTGGCCGCAACGCTCACCAGGCCATGCCCGGATAGGCGCGCTGCATATACTGCAATTCACTCAACAGGTGACCGAAATCTTCCGTGTGGCGACCATGACGCCCGCCTTCCTGTGGGAAAGGCACATCGGGAATTGTCAGATAGGCCTGACTGAAAATGTCCTCGATCATCGCCTGCCATGGGGCGCGAATGGGTGTTGGATCGGGCAGCAGGCCGTGCTCGATGCAATTCTGCAAGGGTGCTGAAATCTCAAACAGTTCATCGGTGTAAGGATGCAGCGCGACAACGGCATTGACCATCCGGTGCGCGCTCTCTTCTGTCCCGTCTCCAAGCCGGACCACCCATTCACCGGCATGGCGAATGTGGTAGGACATCTCCTTTTCGGCTTTGCCAGCAAGCGCACGCAGGGTGTCATCGGTGCTGTCTTCCATCGCCTGCCAATAGGGCTGCATGAAAGCAGCAAAATAGAGCTGCCGCAGCATTGTATGGGCGAAGTCACCATTGGGGCGTTCGACCATCAGGCAATTCTTGTATTCCCGATCGCTGCGCAGATAGGCCAGGTCGTCTTCGCTTTTGCCGCAATTTTCCAAATTAGCGACGTGGGCAAACAGGTTGCGGGCCTGCCCCAGCAGATCCAGTGCCATATTCGGCAGCGACAGATCTTCTTCCAACATGGGCGCGTGGCCGCACCATTCGGACAGACGGTGTCCCAGTATCAGATGATCATCAGCCAGTGCGAGCAGCGCCTCGATGTGATCGGCTCCGCCATAGGATTGATTGTTTGTCATCACATATGGCCGATATCGTCAGGAATTTCGTAAAAGCTGGGATGGCGGTAAATCTTGTCGCTCGACGGGTCAAAATTTTCCTCTGAAAGATCGGGGTCGGAGGCAATGATCTCCTTCGATAATACAACCCAGATCGAATTTCCTTCTCCACGGCGGGTATAGACATCTCGCGCTGCCTGCAGCGCAAGGTCTCCGTCAGCCGCGTGCAGCGAACCCACATGTTTGTGGTTTAGGCCGTTGCGTGGACGGATGAAGACTTCCCAAAGCGGAGTGGATGCGGGTTGTTTACTCATTCGGCTGCGACCTTTGCGGCTTGCATGCGCTGTTTGCGTTTTTCTGCATGGGCCAGCGCGGCTTCACGGACCCAGGCTCCATCTTCCCAGGCCTTTGTCCGGGCAGCGATGCGGTCCCGATTCATCGGTCCGCCCCCCTTTACCACCCGCCAGAATTCATCCCAGTCAATGGCACCAAAATCATAGCCGCCTTCGCCATCGTTTTTTTCCGGGTTCCATTTCAGATCCGGGTCGGGAACGGTCAGTCCAATTCGTTCGGCCTGGGGCACAGTTGCATCAACGAATTTCTGACGCAGTTCGTCATTGCTGAAGCGCTTGATCTTCCAGAGCATCGACTGATCGGAATTGCTGCTTTCACTGTCATGCGGCCCAAACATCATCAAAGACGGCCACCACCAGCGGTTCAGGGCATCCTGCGCCATTTCACGCTGGGCGTCGGTCCCCTCAGTCAAGGTCATCATCAGTTCATAGCCCTGCCGTTGGTGAAAGCTCTCTTCCTTACAAACCCGCACCATCGCCCTTGCATAGGGGCCGAAGGAGCAGCGGCACAGCGGGACCTGGTTCATGATCGCCGCCCCGTCGACAAGCCAGCCAATCGCTCCAATGTCGGCCCAGCTGGGTGTGGGATAATTGAAGATTGAAGAATATTTTGCCTTTCCAGAAAGCAGTTCTTCGGTCATTTGTTCGCGGGATACGCCCAGGGTTTCGGCAGCGCAATACAGATAGAGTCCGTGCCCCCCTTCGTCCTGGACTTTCGCCAGAAGGGCAATTTTGCGCCGCAGTGTTGGTGCGCGGGTAATCCAATTGCCTTCAGGCAACATGCCAACAATCTCTGAATGCGCATGCTGACCAATTTGCCGGACCAGGGTTTTGCGATAGCCCTGCGGCATTGGATCGTTTGGTTCAATCTTTTCTTCGCGGTCGATGCGAGCCTGAAACGCCGCCAGAAACTCTTCCGATTCCTCGGTTTCGCTATCGGCACCAATCAATCCTTGAGAATACATCCGGTCATCTCCATTTGCCGCATGAGCACACACACTCCCGGCGTCGGTTCGTCAAATTTCATGTTATGTTACAAAATTGAAGAATTCAACAAATTTTTGTAACATGTTAGTTGAACCGTTGCGCTGGGTCCCGTTTGGACTTGCCAATAGCTCCATCCGGCCCCGTGGCATTGTCGCTCATCCATCGCTCTGAATCTGGTAATAAATGATGATAGAGATTTCGCACGAAGCTGTGGCAATGGGCCTGAGGCCAGTCATCGGGCCAGAATTCTGGTTCAACGGTGTCGTACTGGAACAGGATGCGCCGCCATTCATGGATCAGAAGACAGCGCACGGATAGCGCGTCCAGCGGTTCCAGTTTGGTGTCGACAACCGGTTCAAACGCTTGCATCAGATTGTGATAACTGTCGGCGTGACCGGCCCGGGCGTTGGCTTGTTTAAGCCATTCGGGAACGTGCACCAATTCACCTTGCAAAATCAGATTGTCCGACTGGACCAGTTGAGCGGTTTGAGATTCTGAGCGGCTTTTCTGCAGCCGAATTTTTGGATAGTCCGATCGGGCGATACTCACTGTCCATTTGCTTGCATGCTGGTCCGCTGCTTCGCCTGAAAGGACAGTCAGGGGTGCATAAATTCGGTCGGTTGCCTCCTGAAAGGGCTGTATTCCGGTTTCCGACAAACGATAGAAGCTTGACCGTCCAATCTTTTCTCTCACCACCCAACCGTCATTGGTCAGCCGGGAAAACGCGGTGCGCACCGCACCAGATTCGATGCCCATTCGGGCCAGAATCTGCTGCACTGTCCGGGCCGAAACAGCGCCGCCGCGCAGAACGACCGCATCGCCAAAAAAGGTGATGATAAGCGACCATACACGCAATTTCTTGCTGTCATTGATGCGGTGCACAAGATCGAGGACAGGATCCATCAGCCGCTCTGATATTGGTTCATCGTGTGCAACGTGTAGGTGGCGACCGCCTCGTCGTCCTGATTGAACAGGGCGACGTGCCAACGCACCTCACCATAGTCATCATTGCGCCGGGTTTTGCGTCGTACGGTCAGTTCAACGCGGATGGTGTCCTTTGCCGCAACTGGTTTTTGAAAGACCAGATCACTGAGCCCGGTGTTGGCCAGAACCGGTCCCGGATCCGGTTGTACGAAAAGACCTGCCGCAAACGACAACAACAGATAACCATGGGCCACCCGACCAGGGAAAAACGGGTTCGCCTTTGCCGCTTCTTCGTCCATATGGGCGTAGAAAGTATCACCGGTGAAATGGGCAAAATGCTCAATATCATCCAGGGTGATGGTTCGGCTGGGGCTGTAAAAAATTTCCCCCAATTTCAGCGCGTCAAATCCACGGGTGAACGGATGGCTGTCTGTCTCAACCGTCTTTGCCCCTGCGATCCAGGTGTGCCCCACCGCTGACAGCATATCGGGGGAGCCCTGTATCGCAGTTCGCTGCATGTAGTGCATGACGGCGCGAATACCGCCGAGTTCCTCACCGCCACCAGCACGACCGGGGCCACCATGCACCATGTGGGGCAGGGGGGAGCCGTGGCCGGTGCTTTCCTTCATGGAAGTGCGGTCGTTGATATAGAACCGACCGTGCCACGCGGCAGATCCAGCAACCACGTCGCGGGCAAAACCGCTGTCATGTGTAATCAGCGATGCAACCAGACTGCCGCCACCGCGGTTCAACAGGGCGCAGACGTGGTCTGTATCCTGATATCCCATCAGTGTGGATGTTGGCCCGAAGGCCTCCAGTCTGTGCACAAGGTCGGCTGCATCCGGTTGAGGACAATGAAACAAGGTTGGCCGCACAAACCCCCCTTCTGCACCTTCAACGCCGTTGACCGCCAAGGTTCCACCATCAAATACGGTATCAGCCTCCTGGCCGATCTGTTGATTGATTGCCAGAACGTTGTTCCGCTGGGCTGCGGAAACCAGGGGACCCATGTCTGTTTCCTTCAGTGCCGGGTCTCCCACATTAATGGACTGAAGCCGGTCCGCGATTGCATCCTTTACAGCTTCCACCTGATTGTCGGGTGCCATGATCCGGCGGATGGCGGTGCATTTTTGTCCGGCCTTGGTCGTCATTTCACGCACAACTTCGTCGACAAAGAGATCAAACTCCGGTGTGCCGTTTACCGCGTCAGGGCCGAGAACCGACGCGTTAAGGCTGTCTTGCTCGGCGATGAAAGGGATGGAGTATTGCAGCAGATTACGATTGCTGCGCAATTGCAAAGCGGTTTGCGCGGAGCCGGTAAAACTGACCACGTCCTGAGGGCCAAGCAGATCGAGCAAGTTGCCGGTGCTTCCTGCGATCAGTTGGAAGGAACCTTCGGGAAACGCATCGCTTTCCACCATCAGTCGAAAACAGGCTTCCGTAATATAACAGGTGTCAGTCGCCGGTTTGACGATGGCAGGAACACCGGCCAACAATGACGCCGCCAGTTTTTCCAACATTCCCCAAACCGGGAAATTGAAGGCGTTGATGTGGATGCCGACGCCTAGCTTCGGGGTGCAGATATGTTGCCCCACGAAACTGCCCTTGCGGGACAACTGCTCAACATCGCCGTCCAGAAATACAGTTGAATCGGGGAGTTCGCGCCGACCTTTCGAAGCATAGGCAAACAAAGTGCCAATGCCACCATCAACGTCGATCCAGGAATCACCCCGTGTGGCGCCGGCCATATAGCCCAATGTGTACAGGCGTTCCTTGTGGGCATTGATGTGAGTGGCCATGGCCTTCAATGCGCGGGCGCGGCCATGAAACCCCATAGCGCGCAGCCCGGCACCGCCGACATCTGTCGCGTGCTGGTGCATGGCTTCGATATCCAGACTGTTGTTGCCAGCAAACCCCAGAATTTGCCCGTCGACGGCGTTATAAATGGCTCGTCCGCCTTTATCCGGCATTTGCATTGAAGGCAGCCAGCTTCCGGCGCTATAAGAATGTACATTGATGAGATCGGCCGACATGGCACCCCTTCCGCTTGATGGGTTGGATTGACCATACGTCAAACCCATGTAAGCGTTACACGAGATCGAACAAAAGGAAATCCTTGTAACACAACATGATGGATCTAACGCCGGACAGGGCTTCGCTGGACCCTATTGAAATTGCGTCTCGTGATGAGATTTCCGCACTGCAGATCGAACGATTGAAGTGGTCGCTGGGACATGCCTATCAAAACGTGCCGCATTACAAACAGGCCTTTGATGCCGCCGGAGTTCATCCGGATGACTTTCAAAGCCTTGAAGATCTTGCTAAATATCCATTCACGGTCAAACAGGACCTGCGAGACAACTATCCATTTGGCATGTTCGCGGTGCCACGCGAACAATTGGCCCGAATTCATGCTTCTTCTGGCACCACGGGCAAGCCGACGGTTGTGGGTTACACCCGAAACGATGTGGATATGTGGGCCAACGTTGTCGCCCGTTCGATCCGGGCAGCAGGAACCCGCCCTGGTGATATGGTGCATGTGGCCTATGGATACGGTCTGTTCACCGGCGGGCTCGGTGCGCATTATGGTGTGGAAAAGCTTGGCTGCTCCGTCGTCCCTGTCTCAGGCGGCATGACGGCGCGTCAGGTCACATTGATCGATGATTTCAAACCGACAACGATCATGGTGACGCCCTCCTATGCGCTTTCCATTCTCGATGCCTGTCGAGAACAGGGAATTGACCCGCGCGAAACATCGCTGCAGGTCGGCATATTTGGTGCCGAGCCCTGGACCAATGCCATGCGCGAAGAAATCGAACAGGCCTTTGATATGCATGCGGTCGACATTTATGGCCTGTCGGAAATCATTGGCCCCGGTGTCGCCAGCGAATGCGTTGAAACCAAAGATGGTCCAACAATCTGGGAGGATCATTTTTATCCCGAAATCATCAACCCCGAAACCGGTGCGCCGGTTGCGGACGGGGAGATGGGTGAGCTGGTGTTTACGTCCCTGAGCAAAGAGGCTTTTCCGATCATTCGCTACCGAACACGAGATCTGTCCTGCTTGTTGCCGGGCACCGCCCGATCGATGCGCCGAATGCAGAAAATCACCGGCCGTTCTGATGACATGATTATTCTGCGGGGGGTCAATGTCTTTCCGACCCAGATCGAAGAGCAGTTGATGAATGTTCCGGCGCTGGCGCCACATTTTCAAATTGAACTGTCGCGCAAGGGGCGCATGGATGAAATGACTGTGCATGTGGAAGCTGCTGAAACCGGCAAGGGAGACCAATCCCCGATTGCCGCGGCTGCCGCCGCCACCGCTGCGGCGGACCTGGTCAAACGCATTAAGGACGTGATTGGCATAACCACCCATGTGAACGTCGGGCAATCCGGTGCCGTTGCGCGCAGCGAAGGCAAAGCCGTGCGCGTGGTTGATAATCGGCAGAAGGATTAGAGCGTTTTGAATTCGTCAATTGCCTTCGACAACTCCTATTCACGGTTGCCCGAACGGTTCTACTCGCGCGTGAGGCCCAAGCCTGTCAAAGCGCCACAATTGATTGCCCTGAATGATGATCTGGCCAAATCGCTTGGCCTGGATGCTGATGATCTGCGATCAACAGAAGGGATCAGTGCCCTGGCCGGTAATGGGCAGTTTGAGGGGTCTGACCCGATAGCCATGGCCTATGCGGGGCAGCAATTTGGCAATTGGGTGCCGCAATTGGGTGATGGCAGAGCGGTGCTTTTGGGAGAGGTGGTCAACCCGAGCGGCGAACGTTTTGACATTCAGCTGAAAGGGTCGGGGCCCACCCCATATTCGAGAATGGGCGACGGTCGAGCCTGGCTTGGACCGGTCTTGCGGGAATATATCGTCAGCGAAGCAATGGCTTGTCTTGGAGTGCCAACCACCCGAGCACTGGCGGCGGTGTCAACCGGGGATCCGGTCATACGGGAGGAGATTTTGCCCGGAGCGATCCTGACCCGTGTGGCCCGCAGTCATCTGCGGGTGGGCACGTTTCAGTATTTTGCCGCCCGGCGCGACGACGAAGGACTGGAGCGACTGGCCGACTATGCTATTGACCGTCTGTATCCACAGCACAAGGATGAGGCACTGCCCTATATCGGCCTGTTGAACAGCGTCATTGAAGCCCAGGCCAGGCTGGTTGCCCGCTGGATGAATATGGGATTCATCCATGGGGTTATGAACACCGACAATGTCTCAATTGCAGGGGAAACGATCGACTATGGCCCCTGTGCGTTCATGGACGATTTTCACCCGGACCGGGTTTTCAGCTCGATCGACCAGACGGGCCGCTACGCCTATTCGAACCAACCCCGCGTTGCCCACTGGAACCTCGTGCAGTTTGCCCAGTCGCTTTTGCCTCTTTTGTCTGAGCGCATTGGAGACGAGAAAGAGGCGGTCGAACAGGCACAGCTTGCCATCAATGCTTATCCGCTTCACTACGAGAAAGCCTATCAAACAGGATTTAACGCCAAACTGGGGTTGGGTGAGCCGCAAGAGGGAGACGCGGAATTGGGTAATGCGCTGCTGTCGCTGATGGCCGTAAACAAGGCCGATTTTACCCTGACCTTCAGATGTCTGGCTGATGGTGATTTGTCAGCCTTAGCCAACAGCCTCTCTGGCAACGGCAGCGGCGACGACCAGGGCAGCATCGAAACCTGGCTTGGGAACTGGCGCGACAGATCTGATCGGCAAGGCGACACGAAAGAAGCCCGACAACGGCGCATGACTGCAAGCAATCCCGCTTTCATTCCCCGTAATCACCGGGTCGAGCAGGCCATTCGAGCCGCTCTGGAAGATGATTTCGCACCCTTCCAACGACTGGTTGAGGTGTTGCGAACCCCGTTTGACAATCAGCCGGATCATGAGGAATTGATGCAGCCGCCGCAGCCGCAGGAAGTGGTCGCTCAGACATTTTGCGGAACCTGAGCATGCGGCTACAAAGCTTCGGGAATATCAGGGTTGCGCAGTTGGCGTTCTCCATGCAGCCTGTGGCCGTGTGGGAGCCGATCGGGCAACTGGATTTCGATCAGGAACAGATGACAGCGAGTAAACTATGAGATTTTTTTCCGACAAGGATCGGCCAGTCCATATGGGCCCCTATCCGCTGGAAAGACTGTCGCGACAGGATCAGGCTGAACCTGGAGATGTCCCACCGTTTCAACCGTTGGATTTTCAAAGGCCGGAAACTCCTGACAGCATCGTCAATGCAATGGGCGAGTATCAGGCCATGCTCGATGCCATTCGCGATGGATTGGTCAATAAGGTGAAGTCGGAAATTCCTGACGACGTGCAGGAACGGGCCAATCATCTGAAGGGGTTTGGTTATTTCAACGATGCGTCGATGGTGGCAATCTGCCGGATCGATGAGAAAAGCCGATTGTCGACGCCGCACCGCAATCCGGATATCGACCGGTTGGCGGAAGGTCTGCGCACCAAGCAGACGACAACCCTGGCAGCTGGAATTGACCTGATTATGGCCGACCTTCGGGAATCGATGGAGGCGCCACCATCGACCATGGATCATCACACTCACGCGATTGTCTACTTGTATGAATATCCCCGTGACCCGGAAGATGGCGAAGTTGGCTGTGACTGGATTGGCGACGCACAGGCGGCGCGGGCCAGTTTGAGGGCGAACGAGACGGCGGTTGTGATTGCAAATTATGTTCGCCTGTTAGGGCGCGATGCTCGTGCCCATTCGGGAACCACATCTGAAATTGACCTGAATGCTCTGACGGTCGCCAGCGGACTGGCCAGCGTTGAGGATGGGGTGTTGGTCAATCCCTATCTGGGTGACCGTTTCGGTGTTGCTGTGGTCACGACAGATCTGGAATTGGCGACCGACAGGCCGCTTGTGCCGTTGGAGCAACAGCCGCGCTCTCATACCCACGGCATGGCATGGAAAATGGGCAAGGGTTTTGCAAAAAATGCCTTTAACCGGGAACCTTTTAGCAAACGAAGGTTTGTTGATGGGGCGCATCCGTTTGAAAAGCTTAAGCGCGTTGATGATCCAACAACCTATATTGACGAACCGCGTGTCGCGCGCGTGCCTAAACGGACCGACATGTTCGCCCGTGCGCAATTTGGTGACATGGGCAAGGCCAATCAGGAGAATGCCACAGGGGGGTACTATGTGCGCAAGGCAGCCCCATCATCGGCGCAGCGCCGGGCGCTTGGGGCTCTTGTATTGTTGCAAACCGGTCCGCCAGCAGAACACAAGGTTGAATCTCAGCCCCAGCTGCACGCCGATC
>CAJQPW010000352.1 GCA_905480295.1 uncultured Rhizobiaceae group bacterium
GGATTGGGCACTGAACGTTTTCGCTGAAACTGTTGGCGAGCCAGATTCTACCTCAAATCCCTTGTCGAGCCAGGCCGGAAGCCCACCGTCCAATACAAAGACATTGCGCGCACCCATTTGGCGAAAATTCCACCAGACGCGGGCCGCAGAAAACAATCCCATGCCATCATAGACCACGATCGTATCCTGATCAGAGATGCCAAGGGCACCAACTTTTTCGGCAAATACGTTTGCTGGTGCCAGCGTGTGGGGCAGGGTGCTTGCAGGTTCAGTGATCGCATTGATGTCAAAATACACCGCGCCGGGAATGTGTTGGGCATCAAACTCAGCCTTGCCATCACGGGGTTGGCCATCAACCAACATGGTTGGCAGATACCAGGACGCGTCCACGATGGACAGGTCAGAATCGCCCAAACGGGCGGCGAGCCAGTCTGCGTCGACAGTGAATAGATTCTCGGTCATTGATTGGCCCTTATTGGCTGTGGCTGAAGGGGTCGAGCGCGTTGGCTCTTGATCAGCCCGGAGGTGGTGCACCGAAACGGATGCGCATGCGGCGGTTCTCACGCCCCTTTTTTTCAATTTTGCCGATGTGAATCGTGCCGACTTCGCCGGTCTCGCTGACATGGGTGCCGCCACAGGGTTGTGAGTCGATGGCCGCGTCGTCACCAATGCAGACCAGCCGAATCTTCCCAACGCCACGGGGTGGCTTGACGTTTTTACTGCGCACCAATCCGGGATTGTCGTCCAGTTCCTGTTCGGTGATCCACTGGGAGAAGATCGTGTGGTTGGCCTCGACAAGGGCCATCATGGCGGCACTCAGTTCAGCCTTGTCGGCGGTCTCCGTCATATCAAAATCGATACGGCTTTCGTTTTCGCCAACGGCAGCGCCCGTAATGGGATTGGGGCAAACGACGGACAGGATGTGACAGGCGGTATGCATGCGCGATAATTTGTGCCGGCGGTCCCAGTCGATATGTGCGATCAGCTTTTCGCCGACCTCAACTTGTGGCTGATTGGCTTCAGGCACATGGACAATGGTTTCCTTGCCGCCCTTTTCATAGACGGTGGTTGCAATCGCAATTTGCTCACCATTTGCCCGCTCCAGATAACCGCTGTCACCCGGTTGGCCACCGCTTGTTGCATAGAACACGGTTTGGTCGAGGATGATCCCGCCCAGTTCGTTGATTGCCAAAACCGTTGCGTCGCAGGTGCTGGCGTAAGCATCCTCGGCAAAAATCTGAGTCGTGACGCTCATTCGGGCACCTCTTCAAACGGAATATCGATATCAGATTGCCTGTCCATCCAGCCCGGCACGGGAATGTCCTTGGAGCGCAGGAATTCAGGATTGAACATTTTTGCCTGATACCGCGTGGCGTAGTCGCAAAGCACGGTGACGATGGTGTGTCCCGGGCCAAGATCACGGGCCATCCGGACTGCGCCCGCAATATTAATTCCGGATGATCCGCCCAACATCAGGCCTTCTTTTTCCATCAGGTCAAACACGTAGGGCAGGGCTTCTTCATCGGGGATGCGATAGGGGAAATCGACTTCCAGCCCTTCAAGATTGGCCGTAATGCGTCCCTGTCCGATCCCTTCAGTGATGGAGGTGCCTTCTGCCTTCAATTCCCCATTTGCATAGTAACCGTAAAGAGCGGCTCCACCGGGGTCAGCCAGTCCGATTTTTACGCCGGATTTGCGCGCACGAAGCGCAGTCGCAACACCGGCCAGCGTTCCGCCAGATCCTGCAGCACACACAAATCCGTCCACCTTGCCCTGTGTTTGTTCCCAGATTTCGGGCCCGGTCGTGTCAATATGCGCCTGACGATTGGCGGTATTGTCAAACTGATTGGCCCAGATCGCTCCCTCGGGGTGGGTCTCAGCCAGCTGTTGTGCCAACCGGCCTGAAAGCCGAACAAAATTGTTTGGATTGCTGTAAGGCTTGGGCGGGACTTCGATCAGTTCGGCACCGAAGGCGCGGATGGCATCTTTCTTTTCCTGGCTCTGGGTGTTCGGGATCACGATGACCGACCGATAACCGAGGGCATTGCCAACCATTGCGAGGCCGATACCGGTATTGCCGGCAGTGCCTTCAACAATCAGACCGCCCGGACGAATGTCGCCGGCTTTCTCAGCGGTGCGAATAATCGAGAGCGCCGCCCGGTCCTTGACGCTCTGACCAGGGTTGAGAAATTCCGCCTTGCCGAGAATTTCGCAACCTGTTTCCTCCGAGACTTTGTTGAGGCGGATGAGTGGTGTGTTGCCAATGACCGAGATCACTGAATTATGGATTGTCATGGGATGTTCCGAAGCTGACGCGGTTTTAGCGAAAATAGCCTCGTTCAGTAAGGGGAGCAAGCAAAGCCATTGTCTGCTGCAGATAAATTGTAGTTTGGTTTTGCTCAGGTTTTCAGTTGGTCTGTACCAATGCTCTGGCGCAGGCTGTCAACCTGTTTACGGTCGAGAGGAAAATGCCACATCAGTGCCACTGCAGGCAGTTTCATGATGATTGGTCCCCAACCATATACATATCCCAGCAGGCTGATTCCAACTGCTGTTGAAGGCGGTGTCGCTGAGGCTGAAAATCCGTACCATTCCAGCAGCGGCAAGATCGCGATGACGGTCAGCGCCAGCGACAGTTTGGTTACCAGACTCCACAAGGCAAAATAGGTGCCGGATCGCTGTTCACCCGATGCTGCTGTATCGATGTCGATCACATCGGCCTGAATTGCAGCGGGTTGGGTGATATCTGCACCAAGGGCGAGGCCACTGAGGACACAGATCACGCCAAATGCCACTGCCGAACCAACAGGAAGCAAGGGTGCCGGTGAAAAGACGATTGCAGCAAAAATCATGGCCACACACCAACTGCGGTGTTTGGATGTCTTTCCGGCAAGCCATGTCCAGAGCGGCACGCCAAGAATGCCACACAGAAAATAGATGAAAATGAAGGCACCCCGCAGTTCTTCCAGTTCAAGCCGTTGGGCGCAGTACAGAAGAAACAGTGTGGCTGCGATGGAATTGCCAAATCCGTTGAGAAAGAAAGCCAGTAGCAGTCGACGAAACGGGTGGTTGTTTCGCATATGCGAAAGCCCTTCACGCAGACCGATGCGGGTTCGACTTCGTTCAGGCGGCTCTGGTGTGAACAGGACGGTGACAGCAGCAAACAGGGGCAGGCTGATCACAATGATGACCGCCAGCAGAGCAAAGCCATGGAACTCTTGAGGGTTTGACCAGCCAAGGGAAAACGGCACTGTAATGGCAATCAACGTCCCTACCAGGGTCAGCGCCTCACGCCAGCCCGCCACCCGCGACCGCCCCTGATACGTTGTTTGCAGCTCCGCACCCCACGCCGTGAAAGGCAGGATGGCGCAGGTATAACCAACGGAAAGCACAAGCGTCCAAAGCCCGACATATCCAACGGTTGCGTTTGCGGGTGGCCAGAACAATTGCCATACCCCCAGCATGAGCAGCGGAATGGAACAGGCAAACCAAACCCGACGACGGCCGTATGCGGGGCGGAAACGGTCACTCAACCATCCGATTACGGGATCATTGACTGCGTCGAACAGCCGAACAAAGAATAAGGTCAGGCCGAGCGCCGCCAGCGAAAGGCCAAGGCTTTCGGCGTAAAAAACCGGGATGAATGAATAAAGCGGCAAGGTCAGTGCGGCAAGCGGCACCGCTGGCAGGGCATAAAGGGCAATCTTGCCGCTGGAAAGGGTTTTGGTCATGAAGGATTTACGCGGCGGGGGGCGACAAAGTTTGCCGCTCTAGGATTTTTCGAAAACCATTTGCCGCACGTCGATGGAATCGGCTTTAAAGCCGGCTTCGCAATAGTGGAAGTAGAATTCCCAGATGCGCTTGAATCGCTCGTCAAACCCCAATGGTTTGATGGTTGGCCATTTTTCCCAAAACTTGAGGCGCCACGCCTCCAGGGTCGCTGCATAATCTGTGCCGAAAGCGCGGTTTGCGATTTGCTGCAGCTGATATTTTTCACCCATGACACGCATGATGTCATCCGACGGCAACATGCCACCCGGGAAAATATATTTTTGAATGAAATCGGGTTTAGCGCGGTAATCTTCAAAGTCTGATTCGCGGATTGTGATGACCTGCAATCCTGCGCGACCTCCCGGTTTCAAACAATTTTTCAGCTGGTTAAAATAGGAAGGCCAATAGGATTCACCGACAGCTTCGAACATTTCGATCGAACCAATTCGATCATAGACACCGGTTTCCTCACGGTAATCGAGAAATTTGATATCTACTTTTTCGTTTAGTCCGGCCTTTTGCATGCGCTTTTGCGCATAGTCGAACTGTTCCTGGGAAATCGTAAGACAGGTTACTTTCGCTCCGATTTTTGAGGCTACGTATTCGGCAAAACCACCCCAACCGCATCCTATTTCGAGAACATGGTGTTCGGGCTGGATGTCCGTCAGTTTGGCCAGCGACTTGTATTTCGCTTCCTGGGCTTCTTCCAGGGAATTTGCCCCATCGCGAAATATCGCACTGGAATAGGTCATGCTGGGGTCCAGCCATTGGTTGTAGAACGCATTGCCGAGGTCGTAATGGGCGGAAATGTTGCGTTTTGAACCGGTTTTTGAATTGCGGTTCCGCCAATGATTGAACTTGCTGATCAGGTTGAGCAGCCGATTGCGGTTGAAAAAACTCTCTGCACCACCGCCATAGGCGTTGGTCAAAAACATCTGCAAAAACGACGTCACATCGGGACTGTCCCATTCACCCTCGATGTAACTTTCAGCGACGCCCAATGAGCCATGGGCAAATACCCGCTTCACGATTCCCCAATTGTGAAAAACTGCTTCTGCATGGGGCCCGGGTTCGGGACCTGTATACTGTAACGTCTTGCCACCTGGCACGGTCACCTTAAGCGAGCCATGCTGCAGATTGGTCATTGCACGCAAAACCAATGCAGCGCGCCTTGGCAATCCCCTGGCGGCTTCATCAATATTTTCCTTCGTCAGCGTAAATGCTTCTTCAGGATACGCTGCGGCATTCTTCATCAAGGCTGTGCCTCCCAAACCATCGCCTCAAGTTACGGGTAATCCCGCACATTGGACTGAAATTTTAACCCGACTGTCCAATTGGTCAAGACTGTGCTTCAGCTTTCCTGTCGGGTGGACTGAAGCGCGTCGAGCGCTCGTTCCCGCGCGCGCTTATGTTCAACGATTGGAAGGGGATAGGTTTCGCCCAATTTAATTCCAGCCTGTCGCAATTCAGAGCCAGGAGCTTCCCAGGGGGCGGCAAGATAGCGGGCGGGCAGACGTGCCAGTTCCGGCACATATTGATGAATATAGCTGCCGGACGGGTCGAATTTCTGTGCCTGCAATATAGGATTGAATATGCGAAAATAGGGCGCAGCATCTGCTCCGGTCCCGGCAACCCATTGCCATTGTGACGGATTGGCGGCGGGGTCTCCATCCACCAGCGTATCCCAGAACCATTGCTCGCCCCGTCGCCAGTCAATCATCAGGTGTTTGACCAGAAACGAAGCGACAATCATGCGCACCCGGTTGTGCATCCAACCTGTCGAATAGAGTTGCCGCATACCGGCATCCACAATCGGATACCCTGTTTGCCCCTCTTTCCAGGCTTTCAAGGCCGATGCTGCATTATCATCCCAAATCCAAGGAAAATTATCGAATTTCGGATTGAAATTTTCACTTGCCAGTCGTGGCCACTCCTGCAGCAGATGATAGGAAAATTCTCGCCAAACCAACTGCTTGCGCCATGTTAGCTGATGTAAAGATTCATCTTTGTTCGGTGTGCTCGACGCGGCATGCCATGCCTGATGTGGACTGATTTCTCCAAACCGGAGATGGGGTGACAGACGCGATGTAAGATCAGCGCCAGGGTTATCGCGTGCGGTGGCGTAGTGATCGATATTGCCATCAATAAATGTTGCCAAATTCTGCTGCCCGCCTGCCTCACCCGGTTGCCAGTGCCGGGCCAACGGAATTGACCAGTCAGGGGTGGTGGGCAACAGCGCCCATGATTCCAGTTGTTCGGATTCCATTGAACTTTGAAAATGTGTGACCTGTTCGGGCCGCGGCAGCGGGGCGCGGGGCGGCGCACCGGATGACAGTTTTTTCCAAAACGGTGTGTAGACCCTATAGGGTTGGTCTGAGCCGGTTCGGACCTGCGACGGTTCGTGCAGCAACAGACCATCAAAGCTGGTGGCTTTTCCCGCATAGGCCGCTTTGATTGCCCGATCGACCTGCTGCTCGCCTTCGCCATAGCGGCGGTTCCAAACGATCTCATCGGCACTGGTCTCTGCCATGATGTGATCGACGACTTCCTGCGCAGGGCCGGATTTCAAAATCAGGCGTCCACCCCACTGCATGATGTCGGACGCCAGCGATGTCAGAGAATGGTGCAGCCACCAGTTCTGAGCGGCACCGAGCGGACGAACCGCTTCGGAAATGTCGTCGCGGATATAGAGAAACAGAACGGGTTTCCCTGTCTGAGCAGCGTGCCACAGTGCTGGATTGTCTGAAAGGCGCAGATCCTGTCGAAACCAGACAATTATGGGTTGGTTCGACGGTGATGATGAGTTCATATTCGCTAATTCTCCGGTGTGGTCCGCGTGTGCCAGATCAAATTGACGGGCGACTATCTTTCACAAACCAACAGAGTCATACTATAGCCTGATGTTGGGTTTAACCGATCATCATGTGGCAAACCGACACGCCTGAAAGTAGAAGACTTATGAGAAAAATATTTATCGCCCTGGTGGCAGCAGCAACAGTCGCTGGATGTACAACCGACCCATTCACCGGCCGGTCAAAAGTTTCAAACACCACAATCGGAGCAGGAACCGGCGCCGCCTTGGGTGCGCTGGGTGGGTTGATCATTGGCAAGACGACCAATGCCAGCACGCGTAAATCCGTATTGATTGGAGCGGGAATTGGCGCTCTGACCGGTGGCGGGATTGGATTGTACCAGGATCGCCAGGAAGCAAAATTGCGGGAAGAATTGCGCAATACAGGAGTAAGCGTCACCCGTAATGGTGATACGATCATCCTGAACATGCCGAGCAATATTACTTTTGCGTCCGGCGTTTCCTCAATTCGCCCGGAATTCTATCGGGTGCTCAACTCGGTGGCTCTGGTTCTGCGCGAGTTCAACAAGACCGTTGTTAACGTCTATGGGCACACCGACAGCGATGGTGGTGCGACATTCAATCAACAATTGTCTGAGCAGCGCGGTGTGAATGTGACCCGTTATCTGGTCAGTCAGGGTACGGATAAGCGGCGTTATTATGTCGTTGGCTACGGAGAAGAACGTCCGATTGCCAGCAATTCCACCGCAGACGGCAAGGCTCGCAACCGTCGTGTGGAAATCGAGATTGATCCAATCACCAGCGGTTGATCGCTGTTGAATGAAATAGCTCAGGGCAGGGCTGCGGAATCTGCGCAGCCCTGATTTGCAGCCTGCAGCCCGTCATGCTGTCATCCGAAAAGGCGCAGGTCCTAGTTGAGATCTTGATCTTCTGCGACCAACCTGGCCATTCCGCCATCAGGTTCGACGTCCACAACAAAAACCAGCCCCAACATTCTGATCCTGTCACCGGGTTTCTGCCTGTACGCGAGGCTTGCACCCAACATCGTTCCCAAGGCCTCGATCCGGTTTGCCGGACGCAGGCGTATGCCTGACCGGTTCACCAGAACTTTGTACAAAGTGGTCCGGTCACCGGTATCAATCCGCAAAAAATCTTTCGGGCGGATTGACGTCAGATGGACGGGGATATCGGTATTGGCTGATGAAGAATTCATGGATCAAGGCTCAGAAGAAAACCGTGCCATCCATCAGCTTGTTTGCAGTGCGCAAAATGGCTGCACTGTCTACTGTTGAACCTGACATGTTGACGACGATGGTTGTCTCCCCAATGGGGTGTTCGATCGGCAGGGTTTTTGAATCACCCTGCGGGATTGATGCCAGACCGTGTGCCGGTGATCCGGGCAGCAAACACGCTGTTGCGACACTGACCGCACCCAACACTCCAATGCTCGCGTGACAGCGATGGGGGATAAAAGTTCGGGTGGAAATGGTGCCCCCATCAACCGGCTCACTGACCATGGTCATTTTGGGGACGGTTTTGTCTTTCACGTCGCCTAAATTCATCAGGGGACCGCATTTTAGCCGAAGCGCTTCCAACCGCTGTCGCAAATCGGTGTTGGCCTCCAGATCTTCCCGCGATTCCCGGCCGCTTATTCCCATTTCGCTTGCCCGTAAAACCACGCAGGGCATGCCATTGTCGATCATGGTCACGTCCATGCCATCAATTGTGTCTCGCTCGTTGCTCGTCGGCAACAATGCGCCACAGGTCGAACCGGCCGTGTCCTGAAATTCCAGCGGGATGGCCGCTGATGTTCCCGGCACCCCGTCTATCCGGGCAGAACCCGCGTAATTCACAACACCATCGGGTGTGCTGACCGTTGCGATCGCGATCTGACCGGTGTTTTCCATGAAGATCGAAACATTGGTTTCGCCATTTGCAGCTTCAACCAGCCCGCGCTCTAGAGCAAAGGGGCCCACACCGGACAGGATATTGCCACAGTTCTGGGCGTCGCTGACCAGGGGACGATCGACGGCCACCTGCAGGAAAAGGTAATCAACATCAACGCCTTCACGTTTGGACTTGGATATGATTGCCACCTTTGAGGTCAGCGGATCCGCGCCACCCATGCCGTCAATCTGCCGAGGGTCCGGAGATCCCATGACCGAGAGCAACAGTGCGTCCCGATCCGGGCCCGCAGGGGGCAGGTCGGATGCCAGGAAATATCCTCCCTTGGATGTCCCACCGCGCATCCACATGCAGGGCACACCATTGCTGGCCTTGGCGTCAGACATATTTGAGGCCTTTTTCAGCCAGCCGTTCACGCATGTTGTACATGTCGAGGCCCAATTCCCCAGCCGCCAGCCGTTGGCGTTTTTCCTCTTCATTGGCCAGCCGTGCCCGCGTGTGTTTCAACACTTGCTCAGCTTCCATGCGCTTGACAACGCAAACGCCGTCATCATCGGCGACAATGATATCACCGGGGTCGATCGCCGCCCCTGCACAGACCACCGGGATGTTTACTGAGCCCAGAGTTTCTTTGACCGTTCCCTGGGATCCGACACATTTGGCCCAGACCGGTACGCCCATTTCTTCCAGATCGCGGGTGTCACGAACGCCTGCGTCGATAATCAGTCCCAAACCGCCCCGTGCCTTCAGTGAGGTGGCGATCAAATCACCGAAATAGCCTGCGTCACTGGGGCTCGTCACAGCCAGCACCAATACGTCGCCGGGTTGCACCTGCTCAATTGCCACATGCAGCATCCAGTTGTCGCAGGGTGGGGCGAGAATTGTCACTGCCGGGCCGGCGATCGTCGCCCCCTTGTAAATCGGTCGCATATAGCTCGCCAAAAGCCCCTTGCGTCCCTGGGCTTCATGCACCGTTGCCACACCGGCTGCACCGAGCTCAGCAGCTATCGCCGCATCGGCCCGATCAATATTCTGTACAACTACATGTTCCATGCAGATTCTCCTTAAAGTTCGTCGACGCAGCGGGGATAGATGGCCTGGAAACCCTCTGCATATTGTGCCGCCCGGCCTCCTGCCTGGCCGCCGGAATTCCGGCGAAAATGATTGGCCCGGTTTTCCGCAACGTTGGTATAATAGTTCCACAAATGCAGCTGCCCCTCCATGCATTCGATGGCGGCACGCTTCTTGTCCCAGACATCGGTGATGTCGAGAAAGACATTGGGCACCCATCCCATCTGCTCGGTCTGATGGGGTTCAAACAGATAAAGCTGTGGCGCACCGAGTACTTTCTCTCCCGGATTGTGCCCCCATGCCTGGGCAATCATGCGCACTTCCATGGCAACTTCTGTCGTATACATGTGATCGGTATTATAAGGATCATATTTTGAGTGGCTCATCATAAAGCTGGGTTGGACCTTGCGCACGATGTCCACCAGTTTGAACTTTGCGTCCCGGTCCAGGTCCAGGGGATAATCTCCCAGATCAAGGAACTGAATGTCATGGGCGTCCAGTGCCTTTGCGGCATTTTCAGCCTCCTTGCGGCGCGAAGACTTGACCTTTTCCAGCGTCATGCCTTCCTCTTTCCACAGTTTGGCGCTTTCACCGCGCTCGCCGAAGGAGAGGCAGGCAATGGTCACATCATATCCCAGTTTCTGGTGGTGGGCGATTGCACCGCCGCA
The DNA here is from genome assembly GCA_905480295.1 of uncultured Rhizobiaceae group bacterium. Classification (GTDB taxonomy): domain Bacteria; phylum Pseudomonadota; class Alphaproteobacteria; order Rhizobiales; family Rhizobiaceae; genus Pseudahrensia. The sequence continues at coordinate 10,228 of CAJQPW010000352.1, forward strand.
TCGCCAGACAAAATCGGCCGCATGGGCGCTGATGATGAGGGCAGTCTTCTGATCGGGCATTGTTTGTCTCCGCTTCCTTCGCCGATATTTGCAGCTGCAACATTGCCAATGTCGGCAAGAATTACCACAGAAATTTCCAGATGAAGAGGCAACAGAGCTTGATAAGCGGCACGATCAAACCATACACGTCCCAGAGGCACCTCTGGCGGACAGAAATCTGTCAAAAGCGGGATTAAATTACCTATCGCGCTTCTGAGACTGATAAAGGTCGCAAGTGCACCGCTGAGGCGGCTGAACCAACAATTGGATTGAAGATTAAGAGATGAAAGTGGCTCCCCGGGCCGGACGTAATCCGGTGCAATCTAAGGAGCTGTATGGACATGCTGGAACCAGTGATCACCCATATATTACAATGGCTTGGTTTTGAGGTGCAGTTTGGCGG
>CAJQPW010000353.1 GCA_905480295.1 uncultured Rhizobiaceae group bacterium
AAATCCGCAGCAACACACCCCGTGTCAAAACAAAATTGGATTTACGGCCCTATTCGAATTATTATGTGTTAATAGAGCTTAAGGAGTATTTAACATGCTGGACTATGCCCACCTGGAGGCGCTTCTCGCGGTCGAACGGGAAAAGAGCTTTGACGGCGCGGCAAAGTCACTCGGCGTAACGTCGTCGGCCATTTCACAACGCATTAAACTGCTCGAAGAGCGCATTGGCGCGGTGACACTTAATCGCCAGACACCGGTTTCTACCACCGAATTGGGGGCCATATTGTGTCGCCATGCGGAAAAAGTGATCATGCTGGAAGACGATGTCCTGCAGCAAAATCAACAGCAAATCGGGGCGTCAAACAACGCCTACCGACACATCAAAATCGCCGTCAACGATGACAGCCTGTCCAGCTGGTTCATGGGAATTTTGCGCGCCAATGCGCTCAGAGATAACCCCTATCTGCTGGAAGTATCGATCGCTGATCAGGATTATTCGATCGATCAGATGAAATCGGGAAGCGCGCTTGCCGCCATTTCCATCGACAAGGAACCGGTTCAGGGATTTGAGAGCATCTATCTCGGGACCCATGTCTACCGTGCATCAGCTTCACCGGCCTTCATGAAAAGATACTTCCCCGATGGCGTCACCACCGAGGCGTTGGCCATGGCGCCATCGCTGCGATACAGCTCCCTTGATGACCTGCAAATTCAATGGATCAAACAGGTATTCGATGCCGATGTTTATCCTTACAGCCACACCATTCCATCATCCCACGGGTTTGTTGCGGCCTGCCTTGAAGATGTCGCCTGGGGCATGAATCCTGCCCTCATGGTGGACAAATATATGGAAGAAAATCAACTGGTTGAGCTGATGCCCGGGAAAACTCTCAACAAGCCTCTATATTGGCATTGCAGCCGGGTTATTGCCGAACCATTCAAACAATTCACCCAGACCGTCATCGACGAAGCCACACGGTTGCTGGATCAGAGCATTCCTGAAGAGAAAAAATCCAAATAGGCGAGGTACCCGCCTGTCATTCACGGGATCACCTGCCCAGAATTTCAAAGGGATTGGTTTTGATATAAAGGATGCCGTTTGATTGCACCTGCCCCGTGTCTGTCCGGTCAAACATCGTCCAGAGCTATCGCTCTTCCGGTTTTGGCTGACAGTTCGGCAGCTTCGCCCACGCGCACCGACCACAATCCATCTTCCACAGAGACTTCTGGTTCACTGCGACCGTCACGGATCATGTCGCGAAACTTGACGTGCTGGAAATAACTGGAACCGTGGTGATCACCCGCCTGAAGAATGGTTTCATCGACCTCGACCGGTTCAACCTGTTCCAGCTTGGAAACCCGGTCGGAGATCACCAGTTTAGACATTTGTTCCTTGCCGTCTCTGGAAAACCGGGCCGGGCCGGGAACGCAAGCATCAACCCGGGCCTTTGGTCCCGTGACCGAAATCACTTCCTGCCACTTTGACCCTTCGGCAAACATGCACAAATCCAACATGCCGCGCTGACCACTTTCGAAGTCTATGGTTACGAAAGCATTGTCAATTATGTCCGGAACCCGCCCATCATAGCGTTCCTGCTGGTGATTGACGTCTGCGGATGCCGATGCATAGACCCGCACCGGGTCGCTGTTCAGCACCAGCCGCATCAAATCCCAGAAATGGCAGCATTTTTCGACCAATGTGCCACCCGTGCGCTCATTGAAGCGGTTCCAGACGCCAATTTTGGGCAGAAACGGAAAGCGGTGTTCGCGGATCGACATCATCCTTGCCGGGCCAGCAGTCCCCGCCTGCACTTCGTGGATCAACCGCTGCACCGGAGGCATGTAGCGGTATTCCATCGCCACCCAGACCGGCGCACTGCCCTCTGTCATTCGTGTAAGTATGTCACGACAGTCTTGCGCGGTGGTGCACAGGGGCTTCTCGCACAGAACGGGCTTGTTTGCGTCGAGCAGGTCGATCAGGATTTTGTGGTGGGTATCGTTCGGCGCCACCACCACATAGGCGTCACACAGATCGGCCGACAGCAAATCCCTGTGATTGGAGAACGTTGTCACCGGTCCATCGACCAATTCAGCCGACAGATTTCGCATCCCGTCGTCGGGGTCGGCAATGGCAACGACCTGCGCTGCTTCGAGCAGGTTCAAATTGCGAATGTGCTCCTGCCCCATCATGCCGGAGCCAATCAATCCATAGCGAATTGTCACGTCAAATCTCCAACAGAGGCAGCGCCATCGCCGCTGCGACCGAGCGCAGTTGATCCCGATGATCGCCATAAGCCAGTGCAAGATGATGTTCAATGCCGCTGTTCATGATGTCGGGCAGTACGTCCTCTACCGGACGGTTGAACCGCACCACGCCAGAGGTGCCGGTAAACGCCATCGGGCGTCGCAGCATCTCTCCGGCAGACAGAATCATTTTCAGCTTGCCACCGCTTTGCGAAATTCTGAGCAGGGTGACAGGACCCGGCTTCAGCGTGAATTCATACAACAACGGCATCTTGCGATTGGTATGGATGGTCGCTGATGGTTGCACCGTTTCATCACACATCGACAGCGGCGCCTGTCCGCAGTGCCAGACAACGCCGGTATCGTCTTCAACATCCATGTCCACCAGGTCGGTCAGAAACACCGGTGCGGATGCCACTTCCTGCAAAATCAACTGTGTCAGGGCGCCATAGACATCCGCTTCACAGGCGCACGGGACCCTGTTTTCACCCAACATGGAAGCCGGACCGCACACCGCGCCACCATATTCAGTAAAAGTTTCAGGCCAGCAGCGCAGGGCAAAGGCATCGTAATTGCCCTGCCCCCGAATGGCGTCCAGCGCCACTTTGAGCCGCAGCGACCGGTCCAGTTCCTGCTGATCAACCTGGCTCAGGTCGGGCAGCGTCTCATCGGCGATCTTTCGAACGTCATCGACCGCATCGCCCGGTGCGGCACGGGCTGCATCAAACAGATGATCAAGGTCCAGCGCGTCAACCGTCACACCGGAAAGACCCTTCAACTCGTCGGGATCATATGCACAGGTATCGAAACCGTCGGGATGCTGGCCGATACAGGCAATCTTTTTTCCCTCAACAGCGCTGACAACGGATTGCGCCTGCGCATCTGTGGTGCCATCGGGTTCGGCAAGGGACAGATTTCGGACTGCCAGTTCCCCCCCCAGCAAAGCCGAAAGCGCAGATTGATCCGTCTTGAGCGGATCGAGATAGAGCCACGAAAAGCGATGCTTGCGAAGCCCCAGAGCATGGCTCGCCAGGTTGAGGCCGCAAAAAGAATTAAGCCTCAGCCGCCCGCCAATTCGGGGCTCGGGAATAGCCCAGATTGAGATCGGAACATCCAGACCTGCGACCGCATCAGCGATCATGCCGGCGTCGGTGAAGGTCACCTGCAGCACCAGCAACTGGTCGATATCTTCACCCTGAAGCTGCGCAAGCGCAGCCGAACCCGCGTCGCCGTCCATCAGCAACGTTCGTGGACCGACGATCTGATGCCCGCAGGCATCAAGAACCTGCAGCATGGCGCTGAGATTCTCTTCTGCGAAGGCAACGTCAAATGTTGGTCGGCCGAAGGGGAGAATTCCGATACGCATCAAACCGCCTCACACGTCATCATAGCTGTGCCGGAACCGGGCATCGGCCGGGGCAAACCGGGCGCCGCCTTCACCGTAACATTCATGCTGTTGCCAGTTGCTGGCCCCGGCATTGGCAAGGTTTGAAATTTCAGCCAGGTAATCCGAGGATTCACCCCGCAGATCCCGTTCAATCGCGTCCCAGTCCGGGTAGTGATTGAAGGCATCGAGCCAAATGGCCCGGCCCGCCAGGAAGCCGGACGCCCCGGCCTTAAACGCATGTTTAAGAACATTGCGGAACTCCGCCTTTCCGGCACCAGCAGACAACATGACCCAGGGTCGGCCCGCGAGGCGGCCCATTTCATCAAAGATCGCCTGCACCTGCGATGATCCATCGGCATCGGAAGCATTGACCGGGCTTTCCAGCTTGAAGACGTCGATCCCGTATTGCGGCTTGGCGAATTCCTCCACCGATCGCAAAACATCGTCGGCCTTTTTGCCTTTCATCTCAACATATTCCTGTGTCTGGTGCGCATCGGCAGCCAGCGGGTACACCAGCAATTCAAACAGGAACGGAATGTCATATTTGGCACATTGCTCACCGATGCGCTTGGTATAGTCCTGTTGGGCAAGACAGACCTGCTCACTCGCATCCGGGCGATACCACGCCAGAACTTTGACGGCGTCTCCACCCATGCGTTTGATTTTTGACACCGACCAATCGTCAATATTGGAGGACAGACGCCCCCCTTCGGTTTCGGAAAACAGCGAATCCTCCAACGTTACGATCAAGCCCTTGTCAGGCGAGAGCTGGTCAACGGCTTCTGGAACGGCATAGTGGGGATCGAGCAGCATCGCCGTGCTTTGATCCTGCAGTGTTTCCACCAAAAGCCGTTTGAACCGGGCCACCTGATCCCAGGGGGCCTGATCAACGCCGAGATGGCTGGCAATCGGGTTCTTGATCGGTGGGCGTTGATCCACCGCGGTCATCTTAAACAGGCCATTTTTGTCGGCCATGCGTCGCATGCCCCATAATTTTCCAGGCGTCAGTTGCATGCGATTACTCCCGCATTGAATGTGGTTTTGCCTTAGTCGACCTGCAGTCCACTGGGCACGATTTTTGGTTTTCCAAGCCGACCCTCAACGGAGTCGGTCCCGGTTAATGCATTCATGAAGTCGACAAGGGCTTCAATTTCAGGTTCATCCATATCCACCGGACGAATATCAATTTGAGACGCCAGTCGTGCGCGCTCCCGCCGATCCTGAAAGGCAACGAAATCGATGGCAGAAAGCCACTCTGCCTTCGGCAAGGCAGCCAGTTCCGGAGTCCAGCTGGCGAATCCCTGCTTTGGATCGAGGTGGTGGCGGATAATGCCCTTCAAGGTCGGATAAGCCCCGTTGTGGCCATACGGGCCGGTCAGCACGACATTGCGCAGCATCGGGGTTCTGAACCGATAGGCGTCTTCCAGCCGGTCACTCTCCCCCATGAGACCGACATCGCGCACATAGGGGTCAAAGCGTCGTGTCCGCCCGGGGCCAAAATGCGGCAGCGCCAGCGCATGGAATTTCTGGTCCGACAACAATTGCCCGGAGTGACAGGTGGCACAGCGGCCCTTGCCAAAAAAGAGATCCATTCCGGCCTTTTCTGTTGCCGACAGCACGGAGCGATTTCCAGCCAGATATTGATCATAGCGGCTGTCGATCGATTGCCATTCGTGGTTCATGAAGGCCGCCAGAGCGTTGGCGATATGAGAGATCGTCACCTGCTCCGGCACACTGACATCGTCAAAAGCGTTGACGAACATGCGCCCGTATTCGGGGATGATCCGCACCCGCTTGGTCAGAATTGGCCAGACATAATCGATGCGGTCATGGGCGGCACCGGCCACCTGATTTTCCTTGGGATTGCCCGCCATCTCAAATTGTGCGGTCAACGGGAACAGGGCCTGTGCGGCCAGGATTGTCGACAACCCCTTGGGCAACCATTCTTCAGCCGGTGAGTTGAATCCATTGCCATAGGCATCGGAAAAGCTCAGCCGACCGTCATGAAACAGGACATCAATGTCCCGCGCTCCCAGGTTCCACAACGCCGAGGCGTTGCGCGGAATGCGCTTTTTAATGCGGTCATCGCCCACACCGGCTGTACGTTCGGGACCGACTCCCTTGCCGCCCTCCCCTATGCCCAATGACAATCCATCACTGGTGCCGTGATCGGGACTGTGGCAGGTTCCACACGAAATATTTCGATTGCCTGACAATATGGGATCATAGAAAAGCAATTGCCCAAGCTTTGCCTGCTGCATATCGACAGGGTGAAAATCGCTCTCACTTATAGTCGATGGCAGCTGATTGGCCTGCAACGGCAAGGGCAACGGTGCCATAAACAGCAACGCGACCAGATAAGGTAGAAATTGATGCGTGCGATTCTTTTGTTTGTATTTTTGATGTTTCCGGTAGGTGCCCACGCGGAAATTGAAGCGGCGCGTGACCTGATGGAAGAGAGCAAGTTCGAACAGGCGATGCAGCAGCTTTTGCCGGCGGCCCGGTCTGGAAATGCCGACGCGGAAGAACTGATCGGCGTCATGTATGCCATGGGTCTTGGAGTGCCGCGCGATGACATGCGGGCGTTTGACTGGTACCTGCGGGCATCGCTTAAAGGACACCCCGGCGCCCAGTCTGGCATTGGCTGGTATTATGAGGTTGGCCGGGGCATGCCGGCTCCCGATCTGATTCGGGCTTACACGTGGTATGTGCTTTCCGCCATCGGTGGCGACCCGGACGCGGCGATCTCCCAAGAGGAAGTCGTTAAAAAAATGACGCCCGAACAAATTAAACAAGCCCATATTCTGATCGATGATTACAAAGCGTGGCTTTACCCGTTTCGGTAACAAGCGGACGCTGGCAAGGGGCGCAGGCACGGGCCGTCGCAAAGCAACGGCCCGAGCGCGATTTTTATTCGATGTCCTTAGCGGCACCGGCATTGATGTCTGCCTCAGCAGCAGCAACAGCAGTCGTCAGAGCGTCAAAGACCTCTGGGCCGCCTTTAACGTTGGCCTTGAACCAGTCATAGACGGGCGTTGCAGCGGACTTGAACTGAGCCTTTTGCTCAGGTGTTGGTACGTAAAGATCACCACCACCGGCAACGAACTCCTGATACGCCTTGATCGACTTGCGCTTCGGCGAAGCAAATGTTGCCTGCTGAAGGGCAGCAAATCCATCGACAACCACGCGGCGCAGGCCGGCGGGCATGGATTTGAACTTGGCGTTGTTCATCCACCACAGGGCGCCCATATAAGCATGGCCATCCAGGGTGACGTATTTCAGACCAGCATCGGGGAACTTCATTCCCATAATGTCGGTGATGCCGTTCTTGGAGCCTTCAACAACACCGGTCTGGAATGAGGTAAACAGCTCAGGCCATGGAATCGGCGTCGGTGATGCACCCATTGCTCTCACCAGTTCCTGTGGCAGGTCGGCAACCACGGTGCGGATTTTCAATCCTTCCATATCTTTTGGCATGGCAACACGACGTTTGGTATTGGCGAAGTTTCTCCAGCCACCGGTGTTACCGACGGTCATCAGGCGAATGGTATCGCCGGAATCAGCAAGCGCCATGGAGCGCATTTTACGGGTGAAATCACCGGTCAGCACGTGCTCGGCAATGCGGTCATCAGCCATCAGATAGGGCAGATCCAGAACCTGGACATAGGGGAAAATACCCGATGCACCGCCCGACGTGGAAATATACACATCGATCGATCCGTCGGAGACACCCTGCAGGCATTCAGCGCCCTTGGAGCAAAGCTGTGTGCCGATGAAAAGCTCGACGGCTACAGCGCCGTTGGAAGCTGCCTCAACGTAGTTCTTGAAGACGACAAGACCATCATAGTCTTCATCGTTTTCGTTCGAGTTTGCCGTTGCGCGAATTGTATAATCCGCGGCCATTGCAACCACTGACGTCGACGCCAGCATAGCTGCAAGCGTGACCGTTTTTAGAAAGTTTTTGACCATGTTATTCCTCCCGGTTGGTCTCTTTAAATGTTTCTTCACTGCACAAACCCCGTCAGACGGGGAATGGTCATTGAAATGGCTGGTATGTAGGTGATCAGGAAGATCACCAGGATTTCGACTGCCAAGAAGGGCAAAATTGCCTTGGAGATCGTTTCGACTTTTTCCCCACTCACTGACGATGCCACGAACAAAACCAGCCCCATGGGGGGCGTGGCAAGTCCCACAGTCAAATTTACACTCATGATTATGGCAAAATGAATGGGTTCAACGCCAAGACTGACGAAAATTGGTGCCAGGATCGGACCCAGAATAATGATTGCTGGACCTGCGTCGAGGAACATGCCGACGATGAACAGCAGCATGTTGATCAGGAACAACAGGATCAGCGGATCATCGGACAGATTGAGAATTGCGCTGGCCAATTGTTCCGGCGCATGGCTGAGACTGACAACGGTTTTAAAGGCAACCGCTGCGCCGACCAGCAGCAGGACCGTGGATGAGCCAAGAGCAGACTTGGTCAGGATTGCAGGCAGGTCTGACAATTTCATTGAACGCAGGACGAAGAACGAAATGACCAGGGCATAGGCGACCGCGACGGCAGAAGCTTCTGTCGGGGTGAAGACGCCCACCAGA
>CAJQPW010000354.1 GCA_905480295.1 uncultured Rhizobiaceae group bacterium
GATGTAGGCTTCAATCGCGTCCAGCGCGACGGTTTCCGCCCGCGCCATAATTTTTTGCGCCGATGCAGAGATGCGCGCTTGTGCCTGATAACGACCATTCCGGCGATCAAAACCATCGAACAAGACCTGACGAACAGTCACCGTACCCTTGCGCGCCTTTCGCCAAATAAAATTCTTTTCAATACCGAATGCACCAAGCTGATCGTAGCGTTCGTAACCAGCGCTTGCTGATATTTCGACTTCGGGAGAATAGCGACCCCGCGCCTGTTTCAAAACATAGTCATTAGCCCGCCGACTTGCCTGAGCCGCTGCAACCCGCGGGTTGTCCTCAACTGCAAGAGCCACCGCTTCTTCTAAATTCATCGAATAAGCGGGAGCGCTCAGTGTCAGAACACCGCCAATCGCCAGTAGAGATGAAACCCTCTTAAACATCGCTTCCAAATGCTGCAATTTTACAGTCAGGGTCTCGCGAGTCGATTGCAGACCCCTACCCTGAAACTCCACAAAACTGCAGTCTAACGGCTCCCAACATTACGACCGCCGCCCCAGGGCGATCCACCAAACCACTGCGAGGATGCGGCCAATGTAGTATTGCCCGTCTCCCCAACGTAAGTGCTTACTATCACAGCCAAACCGGCTTGGGAAGATTGGTTAAGAATTGGTAAAGAATTACTTGTGTTTTAATTTTCGTGTTTTACACTTTTCCGAGAAACCGGGGATTGGTGCAGCTTGTTGAGCAAATTTGGAATTGGACGTCTGGTGGCGCTGGCGGTACTCGTGGGGCTTGTGGCGATTCGAATCGCCGACCCGACAATAGTGAAAGTGTCACGCGCCCAGTCGTTCGACATGTATCAACGGATCAAGCCCCGGGTTTATAATCGCCAACCTGTGGCCATCCTCGACATTGACGAAGCCAGTATCCGCAAACTGGGACAATGGCCGTGGCCCCGTACCCGACTGGCAAAACTGCTGCAAAAACTCATGTCCGCCGGTGCGGTGGTCGTCGGTTTCGATATTGTCTTTGCCGAATCTGACCGTCTGTCACCCGACAAGGTCGCCACTGACAATGAAACGCTCTCCGACGACGTCAAACAGGCATTATTGAATCTGCCATCCAACGACAGCGTCTTTGCGAACATGATCAAGCGATCCCGGGTTGTTCTCGGCCAGACCAGTGTTCGGAGCCTGAAGGATGTCGAAGGCATCGCCGACGTTGAAATCAAGGACATGCCGCACGCGTTTTTGGGACAGGACCCCCGTCCCTATTTGCCCAATTACCCGGCCATTGTGCAAAACCTTCCTGAACTGGAGAGTTCAGCCATGGGGCGCGGAGTGTTCACGGTCATTCCCGACGCAGACGGTGTATTTCGTCATGTGCCGTTACTGTTCCAGATTGACGGCAAGCTGCGCCTGTCTTTGTCAGCTGAGTTGCTGCGTATCGCTACGGGTGGTCGCGCGTTTGCGGTGCGCACCGACGACGCCGGTGTGAATGCGATAAAAATTGGCAGAACTCTTATTGATACCGACCGAACGGGAACGGTATGGCCTTATTTCAGCAAATCGATACCCAGTCGCTTTGTATCTGCTGTTGATGTGCTGGAAGACAAGGTCAATCCGGCCCGCCTGCGCGGCCACCTGATTTTGGTCGGGACGTCAGCAATCGGTCTGGAAGACTTTCGTGCAACGCCAATGGGCAGCCTGATGGCCGGGGTGGAAATTCACGCACAGGTTGTTGAAAACATTCTGACCAACCAAATGCTGGTGCGGCCTAACTATGCCATTGCGGTGGAGTTGCTGACGATATTGGTGGTTGGGCTGATTGCCATTGCCGCCGTACCTCTGCTCAGCGCGTCATGGGCCTTCTTCTTCGCGGCGCTGATCGTCATCGCCTATGTCGGCGGATCTTATGGAGCGTTTCACGAGTACCGATTGCTGATAGACCCGGTTTTCCCGTCCTTCACGGTGATCACGCTGTTCATTATTTTGGCGACGTTCAACTATTTGCGTGAGGAAAAGAAACGACGGGAAATCCGTTCGGCCTTTGGTCAGTACGTGTCTCCTGATCTTGTCAGCCAGTTAGCGGACCAACCTGAAGGTTTGACTCTGGGTGGTGAAACCAGGGAACTGTCGATCCTGTTCAGCGATGTTCGTGGTTTCACAGCGATTTCGGAAAGCTTCAAGGAAAACCCCCAGGGGCTTACCGATCTGATGAACCAGTTCCTGACCGTGCTTTCCAATTCGATTTTGAAGTTCAACGGCACCATTGATAAATTTATGGGTGATGCCGTCATGGCATTCTGGAATGCGCCGGTGCCGCACGAAAACCATGCGATCTCATCGTGTGAAGCTGCCTTGGAAATGTTGGAAAACGTTGATCTTCTGAACAAGGAAAAAGCAGAAGCTCATGCGGCGATCGAAAACGAAGAAGAACGTGGACAGCTCCACCAGATCAATATCGGCATCGGTATCAACAGTGGAGAATGTGTTGTCGGCAACATGGGGAGCGACCTACGCTTCGATTACACATGCCTTGGTGACCCGGTTAATCTGGCATCACGGCTCGAGGGCCAATCCAAACCCTACGGCGTTTCGATTATTCTCGGTCAGGCGACAGCGGCTTATGTCAAAGAGGAAATGGCAACGCTGGAAATCGATCGTCTGCGGGTTAAGGGCAAACAGGAACCGGAAACTATCTACGGTCTGTTTGGCAAGGCTGATCTGCTGAACACCGAAGAATTCAAAGAGCTGCAACGGTTGAATGATTCCATGCTTGCGGCCTATCGCGCCCAGGATTGGGAAACCGTCAATGCGATGCTGGAGCTGCTCAGAGATCAGTCCGACCTGGTTGGGCAGGATCTTGATGGCTATTTGTTTATCTACGAAACGCGGGTGATTGAATTCCAGGAAAATCCACCCGGGCGCGACTGGGACGGCGTCTATGTCGCCACGTCAAAATAATTTTGCTTTTTGGTAGGCTTGATTCAAATCATACCCCTGCTTTGCTCTACCGATAAGGCTTGCGCGACGGTCAACAAGTTTGGCAGGATCGGCCCATGGTTTTGAAAAGTCCCAGTTTCACCCTCGGTATCGAAGAAGAGTATTTGCTGGTCGATCTGGAAACGATGGACCTTGCCGCTGCTCCCGATCAATTGATGGACGATTGTCTGGCGCAATTGCAGGGCAAGGTCAGTCCGGAATTTCTGCAATGTCAGATTGAAGTCGGTACCGGCGTCTGCAGAACGGTGGCCGAAGCCAGGGAGGATCTTTGCCATCTTAGGCGAACAATTGCGCGGGTTTCTAAGGACTACGGATTAGCCCCGCTGGCGGCATCGACTCATCCGTTCGCAAAATGGCAGGAACAGAGCTTCACCGACAAGGAACGCTACCGCAGTCTGGAACGAGACCTTGCCGGCGTTGCCCGACGCATGTTGATTTGTGGCATGCATGTTCACGTTGGCATTGACGATGATGACCTGCGTGTAGACCTGCTCAATCAGGTTTCCTACTTCCTGCCTCATCTGTTGGCTTTGTCGACATCTTCACCCTTCTGGGAAGGGCGAGACACGGGACTGCATTCCTATCGTCTGACTGTGTTCGACAATCTTCCCCGTACCGGCGTTCCACCCAACTTCAACAGTTTCGCCGAATACCAACGCTCGGTGCGCACCATCATCGAGACCGGTATTATCGAAGATGCAAGCAAGATCTGGTGGGACCTGCGACCGTCTGCACGATTTCCAACGCTGGAATCCCGTATCTGCGACGTGTCTCCGAGACTGGATGATACAATCGCCATTGCTGCGATCATTCAAAGCCTTTTCAAAATGCTTTATGGCCTGCGCAGCAACAACCAGCGCTGGCGGGAATATGACCGCTTTCTTATCGGCGAAAACCGTTGGCGGGCACAGCGCTACGGCATGTCTGAAGGCCTGATCGACTTCGGGCGCGGCGAAGTGGTTCCCTTCGCTGAACAGATGGAAGAACTGATTGGATTGCTCACTCCCGATGCAGAGGAGCTGGACTGCCTGGACGAATTGTGCAGCGTGCGGGCTATATTAGAACGGGGGACAAGTGCAGACCGACAGGTTGCGGTCTATAACGCAGCAATCACCAACGGGGCCGATACCGATCAGGCATTGAAAGAAGTTGTCCGTTCCCTGGTAAGCGAATTTGCCATGGACATCTAAATGACAATGGGACGAATGGGGCCAAATGGCTAAGGGAACACAAACACAGGGAAAGATATTATGAGCAATCACGTACACTGGGTAATTGAAGTCAACATCAATGATGGCCAACTCGACGCATTCAAATCGCTGATGGAAGAGATGGTGACTGCGACACAGGCCGACGAGCCCGGCGCTTTGAACTACGAATGGTTTTTCAGCGCCGACGATACCCAATGCCATATTTATGAACGGTATGAAGATTCCGCCGCCACGATGGTTCATCTGGGCAATTTCGGCGCAAAATTCGCAGGGCGCTTCATGGAATCAGTCACCCCGACCCGACTGGTTGTATATGGATCGCCGAGCGAGGACGTACGTCAGGCAATGGCTCCGTTGGGAGCCGTGCACATGGAACAGCAAGTGGGGTTTGCGCGATAGCTGACCAAACGATCAATTCGGATGAGGCGTTGCATCTGTGAGTTTCGTCCAGTTCGTAATCTAAAGTTGATGGAGGCCCGGTGACTGGAATACTCGTTCTATATGATCACTCGGCTTCCATCTGTTCTCAGATGGCCCGGCTTGCGCTGGTGGAAAAGGAATTGTCTTTTCAACGACATGCCATCGACATCATGGAAACCAATGAGCAATTTGAGCCTTGGTATATTGCCCTGAACCCCCTTGCGGTCGTGCCAACTCTGAAAATGGGTGATGAAGTCGTTACCGACACGATCACCATCGTCAACAGGTTGCAATCCATGCCCGGACCAGATTTGTCGGGTGACGATACCACGCAGGACTGGCTGAGAGCGATCATGGCGCTACATTACGGCGTGCTGCTGTACCGAAATCGTCTCGACCCCGACGGAACGGCGCCCCAAATTATGGCCCGAGGAAAATTTCTGCAACGGTTGAAGAAAACCCGACCTGATCTAGAACAATTGACCAATGCCCGACTGGCCGGCAATCAACGATTTCAAAAATTATTGAAGGATCCCGTCGAGATCGAAAAGCATATGTCGGCAGCGCGTGGCCTCATTCAACAGATTGCTGACGCACTTGCGAAACAAGCCTATCTGGCTGGATCTTCCTATTCGTTCGCTGATTGTTTTGCGACCGCTGCACTTGCCCGATTCACCATTCATGGTCTTGCCGACGATTGGCGAGGAACAGCAATTGACGATTACTACGCCCGCTTGAAATCCCGCCCAAGTTTTACCGCTGCGGAGGTTATTGACACCGGCACCGAACGCGACCTGTAATCCAACAATTGTCATCTCCTGTCTGCGGAGAAAATCGATGCGTGAAGATTCACTGTTGAGCCTGGTTGCTGCCGCCAATGCGCCGCTAACTGACCCCGATATGAATCGCCATATTGGAATGGGCGCACCACAGTTCGAACTCTATCATTTCGCCCTTTCGGTATGTTCACAAAAAGTGCGCGTCTGCCTGATGGAGAAGGAAGCTTCGTTTGCCGCTCATGATATTAATCTGCAGATGCCATCTCTGGGAAATTACGATCCGGCCTATGTGCGATTACGCCTGCAGGGAGCCGGAAACCGGCCTTTGGTAGGCAACTATTCCGGTCAATCCAGCGTTTCCAGCGAGGGTTTTGATCCGGCTGTCGTCCCCACCCTCGTCGATTTGCGCGAACAGAAAGTCTATGTCGATAGCGTGGCGATCTGTGAACACATCGACACAAGCGTTACCAGCGCCCCTGCGCTGATGCCTCCCGATCTGGCGCAAATGGTGCGTTCCGAAATGGCCATTGTCGATGCAACACCGCATGTGGCGGTGTTGTATGGTGCTCATCCGGACATTGACTTTCGGCCTGAACGGCTGCGCCAAAACATGCCCGGCGTGCATGATCGAAAGATTGAGAAAATCAGACTGGCACGCTCAGCAGCAGAAGGTGATGCACAATTGGAAGACGCATTTGATGCAAAGATTGAAAAAGAAGCCGCTGGCCGATCCTTTGTTGCAACACCTGACAAAATGCGCAGGTCAGTCGCTGATATCGTTTCAATCGTGTCAGAGCTTGACGGTCGTTTGAACACCCAGGCCAATCCGCAATGGATCTGTGGTGATCGCTTCAGTCTCGCTGATGTGTTCTGGGCCGTGTCACTGTTTCGATTAAAGTGGTTGGGCATGGCGTTTTGTTGGAATGGTGCCCATCCGCTCAATGAACAAGCCAGGCCAGCGGTGGCGGGCTACGCGGCGCGCCTGTTTGATAGACCGAGTTTCCGCGATGGCGTGATTGATTGGCCTGGCATCGCCCGCACCGAATATGTCAGCGAGTATTATACGACTTGACGATTGATCGACTGCTGCACGGGCCCCACGAGCTTCATCAACCAAACATCGTATTGGGCAGCAGTAGGGCGATTTGCGGGAACAGCACCAGCAGGATCACGCAGGCAAACATGGCGAACCAGAACGGCCAGATCCCTCTGAAAATTGTCGACAAAGCAACATTGGGCGCGATGCCTTTGACGACAAAGACGTTGACGCCAACAGGTGGCGATATCAGCCCCATTTCCAGTACGATTACCATCAGCACCCCAAACCAGACCATGTTGATGCCTAGCGGTTCCAGGATCGGCTGCAGCAGGGGGACGGTCAGAACCAGAATGGCAAACCCCTCCATGAATGTACCCAGTGCGATGAACATCAGCAGAAACACCACAACGATCTGATTGCCGGTATAGCCCTGTGCCTCCACCCATTCCGCCAGGGTAAACGTGATCCCGGTGAAGCCGACAAAGGTCTTAAATACGAAGGCGCCGAACAGGATCATGAACAATGTACCTGATGCCCTTAGAGTGGAGGTGAATACTTCGATCATGTTCGGCACGGTGATCGCCCCGCGAATGAAGGTCACCACAAAGGCCAGCGCCGCTCCCACGCCCGCTGCCTCAACAGCGGAAAAGACACCGGAATAAATCCCGCCGATGGTCAAAACGATGATCGACAGAATCCATCCGGCCCTGCCGAGCATTTTCAAACGCTCCTTCATCGGCACCACCGACAAGGCCTGCGGCGCTTTGGAGGGATCGCGCCAGACCACGATTGTGATTGCTACGACAAACAGGGCGGTCAGCAATAATCCCGGCAAAACACCAGCCAGAAACAATCGGCCGATGCTTTCCTCAGTCAAAATCGCGTAAAGCACAAATCCGGCCGAGGGCGGGATTAAAATGCCCAACGTGCCGCCGGCAGCAATCGAGCCGGTAGCAAGGCCATCATCATATTTGTAGCGCTGCATTTCCGGCAGAGCGACGCGCCCCATGGTCAGTGCAGCTGCAAGTGAAGAGCCTGACAGGGCTGAAAATCCGGCGCAGCCGACAACTGTTGCCGAAGCCAGCCCTCCCTTGCGATGCCCAAACCAGGAATGAGCCGCGTCATACAGATCCCGGCTCATACCGGAGACCCCTGCCAAATTGCCCATCAAGACAAACAGCGGGATGATCGTCAGCGGATAGTTGGATGCTTCGCTGAAAATTTCGCCGGCCAGTTTCGGTATCGCCGCGGGTGCGCGGATCAGATAAATACCCACTGTACCGACCAACATCATCGCCAGACCAACCGGCATACGGATAAACAGCAGAACAAACAGGGCTGCAAACCCAAAAAAGGCGATGGTCGAACCGTCCACTAGCCTTCCCCCGGATCATCAGGGTCTTCACCATCAAAATTGACCAATCCGCGCGTCAGTTCCACCAGCATATGCAAGGTATAAAGCCCCATCGACACCGCCAACACGTAGTAGAACGGGCGGTGTTGAACGCTCAGGTTTCCCGTGATGCATGCCTTTTCGAAACCACAGGCCTTCGTGACCA
>CAJQPW010000355.1 GCA_905480295.1 uncultured Rhizobiaceae group bacterium
AAACTGCGACAAACAGAACCAGCGCAATCACTGTCAACGCCGTCAGTGCGTACCAGGCAAGATCCAACCCCCCGCTTTCGGCCAGCATTGGCAGTATCAGAAGTGCAGTAGCAATGCCAAGTGGCCAGGAACTGATGAAAACGGCCATCGCGGTTGCAATATTGCTGTCATTGAACCAGTCGATCACCATCTTTGTCATTACCACATTGACGATCACGCCACCGACACCGGCAATCACACGCCCGGCCAGAAGACCTGAAAAGTTTGGGCTATAGGCCATCAGAAGACTGCCAATCAGCATCAAAACGAGGCTGACCGATACGGTGCGCTTATCACCAAACCTCGAAGAGAGGGTACCACCCAGAATTGCAACGATAACGCCTGGTCCGAGATAAAGGCCAACCAGCAGGCCGATATCAACCAGAGTCAGAAGCAGACTGTCGATCAACAAAGGCGACAGAGCAGCGACGGACTGAAATTGGAATGCCATGGTCGCGCGGGCGAAAAACAACACCAATAAGATGATCCAGCGCCGTTGCATCGGTGTCGTTCCTTCTCAGTTCTTTGCGGAAAACGCCCCTGGGGCTGCACCGGATGTGAATCTTATGCATTGCTTGTCGCTTGACGCAACCGCTTAAATTGCTGCTGTGGGGCAATGCAATGAACCCGTTCTCGCGGACACGATTCTACGAAGAAGATGTGCGGCCCCCTTGTGCAAATGGGTGGCAGACGACCGGCTTTAACAGCAGAAAAATCAAAGTGAGACGCTGAGGCGATCAACTGAAACACAACGGTCTGTTTGAAACTTCTGAAAGTGGATAAATTGCAGACAGTGATGCACAGCGCAGCAGTGTTGTGCAGAACGGAACCGGACACTTGAATGCAACTAATCGTCCCCAATATTTCTTAGGGATGCGACAAGATCTGTTGCTTTTGATGTCGTTCACACGAGATGCTTGTCGGTGTACCGAGCAAGCGTGCCGGCAGCTGCTTCGTCCCCAAGTTGCCCAACCCAAAGCGAAGAAGCTGCCGGCACTTTAGATAACAGATTTCCAACTTAAGAACCAGCCTCGGTTCAAGTTGCTGTGCAAATGGTGAAACGACTTGCCGTGGTAATCCAACCATTTCACAGCAAGTCCCCAGCAGTCTTCTGGTCCTCAAGCTGCCCTAGCTAAGACGGAGACTGCTGGGCCTCCCTCCTCTTTGCCCCGCTCATTCCCAAATTCAGTCCGCGCTCCTCCAGCCCTGCAACAACAGCTCTCTCTAGTCGCTCATGCATGCCGAAATTGAGACGCTGGGATGACTTTGCGAGACACCGCGCCGTCGTTCTGGCGACCTTCCAGAAGTATTTTTGTTTGGAGAATCTAATGCCTAATCGATCAGAAACCTCAGCTGATCCGCGGAGAAACATCCATGAAAATCAATTCCATTCTAGGTCTGAACAGGTGCAATGTTAGGAAGTTCCTGTGGTCGTGGATGCGGATAATTCCGATAAGCATGATTTGCCTTGCACCCATTGCTGCCCCTGTTTCCTGGGCCGGACAGGTTTCCTATAGCGCCAGCAATCTTCCATATTCTTATGAGACGGCGGGCATCAGTCCCGCTCAGGTTCGTGAGTTCAACATCGAGATCACCAACGATTTCACCGTTGCTGAGATGACCGTTGATTTCACTGTCTTTGCGTCAAACGTTTTCAAAACTGACTTCAAGATTATTTCGCCCTCAGGAACCACGGTCTGGCTTGCCGATTTGAGCTGCAACCAAATTCCTGTTTCATTCGGTCGCCGAACTTACGAAGACGAATCCCAAACGACGAATGACTCTCCAGATCCGATCGGAACCACAGGAATTCCGGCGACATACAGATTTGAAGATAGTGGAGCGGATTTGGGCAGACAGACTCATGACGGACTGGCTTGTGACCAAAAATGGAAAGAGCAATATCCCGATTGGCCATCAGCAGCCCCCGGCTGGGGACGGACTGGAGCCTGGGCACAACTACCCAATGATGTCGCCTACAAGCCAGCACGCGATAGCTTTGCGCTATTTGCGGGTGAATCATCGGCAGGGACATGGAAAATTTGGGCCAAAGATTACAAAGTTGGTCCACCAAACCCTTGGCAGGCACCAACCATAATTCAGAATGTAACTTTGAATTTCACCGAGAACGACGAGCCAACAGTAGTTGATGCGGTGATCTCTGATCCTTCGCCATCGCCCGGCGATACGGTAACCTTGGCCGTCACGTTCAGTGAAGATATGGACACGTCGAAGACGCCCGTCCTGTCCTTTCCCAACGAAGACCCAACTTCCGTCTGGACCTATCAGTCGGCCGATTCAGGTTGGAACGGAACCTTGGACACATTCACCGCAAGCTACGTGGTGGTCGACCCTTTGACCACGACATTTGATGAAGCGGTCATTGATGTCAGTGTGGCTGAGGTCACCGACCAAGCAGGAAACGACGTGGACAATTCTTCGCTGAAAACGTTCGCGCTGGAAATTGTTGAAAATTTACAGCCAACGGTAATCGATGCCACCATTTCTGATCCCGCACCATCGCTCGGCGACTCAGTAAGCTTGGCCGTCACGTTCAGTGAAGATATGGACACGTCGAAGACCCCCGCTCTGTCCTTTCCTAATGAAGATCCAATGTCCATCTGGACCTATCAGTCTGCCGGTTCGGGATGGAACGGATCCTTGAGAACATTCACTGCAAGCTACGTGGTGGTCGCCTCTTTGGCCACCACATTTGATGAAGCGGCCATTGATGTCAGTGTTGCTGGGGTCACAGACCTGGCAGGAAACGGCGTGGACAATTCCACGTTGGAAACGTTCGCTCTGGAAGTTGTTGAAAATTCATTGCCTGGTCTGAATGCCGTGTCGATCAATTCAATTGGCACCCCGGACCCTACAAGGGCGAAAATCGGAGACGAAATTGAGGTCACATTTTCCGCCGACGAAGATTTGGCCACGGACGTCGACACAAAACCAATTGTTATAATTGCTGGCGCGGAGGCGACAGTTGCCGGGGGGCCTCGTGATTTTGTTGCAACGGTTACCGTCACCGATGCGATGAGTCCGGGATCCGCAGACTTTGAAATCGCCTATCAGGATGTCGCCGGTAACAGTGGTCCAGCCGTGAGTTCAACTACCGATGGAACATCGGTCACCATCGGTGTGTCGACAGAAATAAAGCAACGGGTGATAGCCAATTTTGTCATCAACCGCATGAACAATATGCTGAACAATCAACCAAACTTAACCCAATTCATTGATGGCAGCAGCAATCGCGGTGCTGGTCTGTTGGGGAGCTTTGCCCTAAGTGCCAACGAGCAGGGATTCACGTCATCGTTCTCTTCCAGCCTAGGCCAAATTTGGGAACAGCAGAAATTGGGCGAAGAGCGCAATGGCGCGGCGACCAACAACGACCATAACACCGTAGATTCAGCAGATTTCACCGATCCATTGATGATTAATCGGTATAGCACGATCCGGGCAGCGCAATCCCTCCAGCCGATGCAAAAACAACCGGAGAGTTCGAGGAACTCGCAGTCGGAATACACTGAAGAACGAATCTATGGCCTAGCGACTGGCAAGGCAACAGCGAGTGCTGCCGCAGCAGCAAGCGTCTCGGATTCCAGTCATCTGTCGGAAGCTCAAAGACGTGGCTATGACATGTGGATGCAAGTCAATGGCGCCCGCTCAAAAACTGGTGGTTCAGAATCCAACCTGTGGATCGGTCATTTCGGTGGTCACATCTTTGTCCGTCCAAATCTTCTGATCGGTGGGCTGGTACAATTGGACTGGGCTGAGGAAACCAATGACAGTCTGGGCTCTTCCGTAGACGGTTTGGGTTGGATGGCCGGCCCCTACATCACCGCAAAATTTCCTGAACACAACCTTTTCCTTGATGCCCGTGCAGCCTGGGGACAATCAAACAACACGATGAAGTTGGATGCGGATGGAACCAATGACGACTTTGACACGGAACGCTGGCTGATCAGTGCCAAACTCAGTGGCGTGATCGAGGCAAACGATTGGATCATCCGTCCAGCGGTCAGCGTCTCCTATTTTAGAGGAGACACAACTCGCCTACACCGATGACTTTAATCAGACCATTGGCGAACAGCGTTTCTCTGTTGGCGAATTGCGCTTCGGCCCAAGTTTGGCCCGTGAGGTGGTCCGAGATAATGGCACTGTGATCCGCCCCAAGCTTGGAATCACCGGAGTGTGGAATTTCGACATTCAAAACGGTGCAGCGGGAACAACCGGTTCTTTGGGCACTGAACAATTGCGCGCCCGCATCGATGCCGGCCTTACCATCATTGGCAGCAATTCCTGGTCCCTTGATGTAAACGGTTACTTTGATGGATTGGGTGTAGATGATTATGACGCCTATGGTGGTACCGCAAAATTCTCAGTCGCTTTGCCGCGGTAGACCTGCATCGACATCGGAACGGGGCAATTCCCCGTTCCCTCTTGCGTTCAGATGAATGCCCTATCGATCTTCATGCCCATCGTCACCATAATATCCAAATTGAGATGGGCTCATTCCATACCGACTCTTAAACGCTTTCCCCATTTGGTTGGATGAAGAGAAACCACAAGCATAGGCAATCCTGGTAATTCTCCCCCGGTCCATGACGCCGGCACCAATCATCAACTTGGCCTGTTCCAGCCGAATAAATGTGATGTATTCGCGAAGACCGCCCAACCCTTCAAAGGCCCGATACAGGGTTGCGCGCGATGTGCCAACATAAGAAGAAACTGCAGAAACGGAGAGATCTGGAGACGCAAATTGTCGTGAATGTATTCTCGCGCCCGTTCTCTGATGATGTCATAACCACTGATGGAAGTGCTGGACACGTTGTCCTTAATCAACGACCTAACCAGACCAGTGGCAATTCGACTCATCGAGCTTTCAACTGCGGAGCTTTCAGCGCGTAGCGCGGATTCCAATCCTGACAAAGTGGATTTCAGGAGCTGCGACACAGGTTCATGGTTTTTGATCACGAGAAATTCACCGCACCGTCTAAAAATTTCTTTTTGCGAACCAGCAGGAAATATCATGCGAACGATTTCTGTATCTCCAAAGGTCAATTGAAAGTTATCGGTCGCGTTGATGTAAATATCTCCCGCGCCGATCGTAAAAGAATTGTTTTCCGTCTTTATCTCGGCGTTTCCGTGTTTCAGAAGCCCAACCGTCACCGTGCCACTTCTCCCATCCAGCTTTCGCTTATCAAAAGCGGAAACAAATCCGCTTGACTTCAAGAACGATAAATAGGCTCCAGGTGCCACCAACCGTTCGAGAGTGTTGTGATTTTCATTGTCACTACTAAGCGGGCTTAAATAGGTTTCTCGCATCAACTGATTGGGACCGGCACGAACTTTTTGTTCGAATTTCTGCAAGCGCAAATATCTGGGAAATTGAGCAGAATCAAACACTCTTACTCTCAGACCGGGTGAATTTTGCGACATTGTCCTACCCAAATGCCCACTAGAAATATTATGACCCAATATAACATTTTTGCGTCAATCGGTCCATTATCTGACCAAGAAATCGCCAAGAAAATGCGATAAATAATACTAATTTTTGAGGTATTTGAAAAATTATTTCTTCAATTCATCATTAAGAATTCATTCCACTACTCGAACTGAATCCGATACCAATTTCCCAATTTAATCTTGTGTCAATGGAAAAATGGAAGCTGAAAAATCTGCACGTTTCCAACAATGACGGCCATTTGCGACCGCGATCCCGGTTGCGATATTGACCATGGGTAACAAGAGCATTGGACGGATACCGTGTCTTTGCATCCCCCATTCCCAATTTGCAAAACATAGCGCCGACAGTGAATGGCGCAGTCGATTCACACTAACCGGTGCGAATGACCATAGACACAGAACCGAATGGGAGTTTGATTATTCGTCTTCAGCCAGCTCGCTGCGCAGCCGCTTGGCTTCATCGTCCAACCATTTTTGATATTTCGCATCCGGTGGACGATGGCGATAAAGTACCCACAGGCTCAATACAGTTGCCGCGCCTATTGCAGCAAACAGCCTGACTTCTTCATCGTTTGGAATTCCTCGGGTGAACAGCATCCAGCCAACCAATCCCAAGGCTATAAAATTTGCAAATATCGCAAGGTATTTCATTTTAATTTCCCCCTCACAACCATCCCGCCGGTTGTTCGTCGCGTCCTGAAGTTTACCCCAAAACACCCTGTCAGCGCCACCATGAGCGCATTCCCCTGTTGACAGAATTTGTTCACACAGTGTTGGGCGTCCGGACTCGCACCAATACAACAGCAATTTTAAGACACCCTTAAATCCTCTGTGCGGACACGAATGATGCCCGCCCTGGTGAAAGGAGAGACGCGAAAAAACCTGAATTGCGATCATTCCGGGCAAGCAGCAATGGCGCTCAGGGTGATTTGAAGAGGAAAACCCTCTATACAAATACCATTAAAAACATGTATTTAATGAGTTTTTCTGATAAATCTGATTAGCTTTTGAATGTCCAGCTGGCCCGACCCATAACTCCTGTCAGAAGGAACTTTAAACTCCATGCAGCTGGTAAACGGTCATCGTCTCATGATCACCAGCCCACCACATAAAGAAACCCCGCTTGGCATGTTGTGTCGCAACTGTCCAAGCGGGGCTCGTTTCCCACACATCCCTCATGACATCCAAATTTCTCATTGAATGGACATGGCATTTGCGGCAGGAACGCCGATCGCCAAGCCGTGGAGGCCGAATACCGACTCATCCATAATGGCCGTTTCCAGTCGGTTTTGCTGTGATAAAACTCACATTCGCAGCGTGCTAAAATAACCGGTGACCACCCGACCCGCGCGGACAGTGCTGCCGCAACCAGCGATGCTTCCCGCATTCACCCTTTGGTTGTATGCAGGTTG
>CAJQPW010000356.1 GCA_905480295.1 uncultured Rhizobiaceae group bacterium
TCAACAACGTCGAGCCATATGCATATCTCAAAGCAACCTTAGAGGCCATCGCCGCCGGGCATCCTGCCGCCAAAATCGACGAACTCATGCCCTGGAACTTCCAGAAAACAACGTGACAGCCGACCCAGATACCGCTATCAAAAGATTAGCTTGCAGTCTGATAAAGCAACTGCCTTGTTCTGGTTTTAAGACACCAAAGTTGCGTGGCAAGGAAAACACGCCTTGTATGATGACATGATATCAGCAATGAGGGACGCAGAGCTTTTTAAAATTCAGCAGTCACAGTTGCTTACAAAGGACTTGATCAAATGAACTATTTCTACACGCACGTCGCAGCTATAGCGTTGTTAGGCTTGGTTGCCGTTCCGGCGTCAGCGGATCAGACGTTTTCCATAATGCAGGAATTACCCACCATCACGCATGTGGACATTGGTGCGCAAGGTTCCTCCCATGGTGACGTAATGGCATTTGAGGCGGCATTTACTGCCGATGATGGCACATCTGGTGAGATGCATGGCATCATCATTACAGTTTCGATCCCAATCGGCGAAAATGACCCGTTTCTGGACCGTATCGCGCAGATTGTCGTAAATTTTGGTAATACAGATACACTGGTGATAGCTGGAACGGCAGCATATCCCACCGAGCAAGCAGAAATGGCGCCAGATTCACCGCATGTCAGGGCTGTAATTGGCGGTACGGGCCGCTTCATTGGGGCGCGCGGTCAGATGGTGACGACACGGCGCGATGCGGGTCACTACGAACATACGTTTACATTGGTGGACTGACAGTCACCTTCTTCCAAATGTTTACGGTCCTTCAGGTTGTTGCGGAGGATCTAGACCACCCATCAAAGCGTGATTTAGTACTCCTCTGCCAGCATCACAGTTAGCACCCGCGCTGTGACAGTTTCATCGGCTGGGTCAGGCGAGTGCATTGAATAGTCCAAGTCGTAGTAATCCCAACGCCAAAACACCTGATGTTCGCACCATTGGAAAGACCCAAAGTCGTGCTCGCCATAAGGATCATTGTCAGGTGTGAAGGCGTCATAGCTTCTGATCTTCCCAAGTATGTGTTGAACTGCATCATTGCCGAGCTCAGCTATCCCGCGTGTGATCATAACACGACAGCCAGTAAATGACTGCCGTGCAAGATCATTGAGTTCTCGTATGCGACCTGTGTCACAGTCAGCCATTTTGCGCCGCCTTCGCCGCGCAGGGTTTGATGCGGGGTTTGCGTTCGGCGGTCTTGGCAATGGCTGCGTCCAACTCCCCCGCTGATGCTGCGGCAAGAAACACATCCAGCACAGCGCCCACGAACCTGTCCAACAATTGGGGAGTAGCTCAATGTGCTGTTTGACGATGCTGTCTGCTAAACCAATATTCATTGACTAATTCGCTGTTGCCCCTCGAAGATGATTCACACTGTGAATCGTTCGCACGTTGAGCATGATGCGTTATGGTTTATGAAATCTTAACACCCAATATGTGCGAGCAGTTGACGGGTCGGGATTTGCAGCAGGCGATCAATAGCCTGCTTCCACGTCCCCCAGTTCGACATAAACGCTTTTTATCTGAGAATAATAGTCCAACGCGTGTTTAGCGTTTTCACGTCCGATACCTGACATTTTGTAGCCCCCAAAAGGAACGCCAACCGGGGTCAGGTTGAAGTTGTTTATATAGGTTGTTCCAGCTTGCAGTTGGGCGACCACGCGATGCCCACGGGCAAGATCACCGGTGAACACTCCGGCCGCTAACCCAAAGGGTGTATCATTCGCCCGATCAATGACGGTCTCCTCGTCATTGAAGTCAAACAACGACAGTACGGGCCCAAAAATTTCCTCGCGGGCGATCGTCATTTCGTCGCTGACCTGGTTAAAAATGGTTGGCTCGATAAAATGTCCGTTTTCGAGACCTTGAAGGGTAGGGCAACCACCACCGGTCAACAGTCTGGCACCTTCCTGTTTTCCGGTCTCGATGTAGCCTTTGACGATGTCCAGTTGACGCTGTGAAACCATCGGTCCCATCTGCACGTCCGGGTCGAGGGGATCCCCAATCTTGATGGCTCTTGTGCGCTCCACCAAACGGTCGGTAAATGCTTCGCGGATTCCATCCTGCACGAACACGCGGGTGCCGTTTGAACAAACCTGACCGGTTGAATAGAAATTGGCCATAATGGCTCCGGACACCGCATTTTCCAGATGTGCGTCATCAAAGATGATCAGCGGGGACTTGCCGCCAAGTTCCAGCGACACGTGTTTCAAAGTCGCCGCCGCTGCCGTCATGATTTTTGAACCCGTTGGCACAGATCCAGTCAGCGATACCTTGTCCACATTGGGATGGCTCGTGAGTTTTGCTCCAACGTCCCCCATGCCCTGAATGATGTTTATCAATCCAGCTGGCAATCCGGCTTCGGTCAGGCATTCCGCCAGCAAAAGCGCCGTGAGCGGGGTGGTTTCTGACGGCTTGTAGATCAGCGCGTTGCCCATCGCCAAAGCCGGCGCTGCTTTCCACGAACAGGTCTGTATTGGGTAGTTCCATGCTCCCATGGCGGCAACGATGCCGATCGGTTCGCGCAGCGTATAGGCAAAACACTTTTCATCGACTGGAATGTGTTCGTTGGTGGTGGTCGCAGCCAGGTGGCCAAAATACTCCAAATTGTCGGCAGCACTGACGGCATCGACATACAGTGTTTCTTGAATGGCTTTGCCGGTGTCCAGGGTCTCGATGCGCGCAATTTCGTCGTTTCTTCGACGGACGATTTCAGCGGCTTTTATCAATATGCGTCCGCGTTCTGCACCCGGCGTCTTTGCCCAGACCTTTTGTGCGTGCCGCGCAGCATCAATTGCCTGTGCAATCACGGCGTCCGTTGCGCTATAGACGATGGCTATTGCTTCACCTGTAGCAGGGTGGAACGATTGGAACTTCGCTCCGTTTACATCCTCAACATAAGTACCATTGATGAAATGCGAGGCCGTGGGTTGTGCATCTGCGGTCATAGGATGTTCCAATTTTAGTGTTCCATAATATCGGTGGTTAGTCTGGTGAGGTGGTCGGGTATTCAGCGCCACCTCGTTGCGAGCAACGGCATCGCATATCCTGCCCCGACAACGCAATCAACTCCATGTTAATGCGGCAACGTCTCCACCCACTTAACAATGTGGTCAGCGATGGGTTCAGTGTTGTCGGGATTTAATATCCGACCCGCAATCACATGATTGTTGTCCACCTGCGATTGCGTGATTTCGACCACGTCGCTCGTTGCGGAAGTATCACGTCCCCATCTGCCGGCAATGTCACGCGTAACATCTGACCGCACGACCTTGTCCTCAGGATGGTACACGAACAGTGCGGGCGTTTGAGCCTCCTCATAGGCCATTTGATTTGCATGGGTCACGACGGCCATCATGGGCAGAAGTGCTACTGTGGGGTAGCTTGTCGTCCACCACTTGGCATGACCGGCATTGTGAGTATCAAACGAGCGTTCCTCACCCACAATCCAGGGTACCCATATTCGCGCACCACCCAGCGTCAGCAACACGGATGCAGCGTTATTTATGCCAAAGTTGGCCGACACCATCGCCAATCCCGCAACGCGATCCATCAATTGAGGGTTGAAAGCCGCCCAGGCTGCCAGCGTGCCGCCTGTCGAAGACCCAATGACAATGACTTTCTCGCCCAATAGCCGTGCAATGGCGAGTGCCTCAGCGGTATCGTTGTACCAGTCATTTGCAGTTGCCCGCGATAAGGCCGCCCCAGGACGTCCGTGACCGCGCAACCGGGTGTAGAACAAATTTGCACCGAGCCTGTCTGCTACAAGATCGGGCAGGGGGCGCAGTTCTTCCGAAGTCGCGGAGAACCCATGCAGAAATACGATGGAATAGGGTGTCCTGGTCTTGGCTTCTGGATCCTGCCAGATTATCTGCTTTGCCGTCCCCGGAATCAGATCAGGGATTTTGGAAGCACCTCGATCAAGATACTCATCCAGATCGCTACCAAGCATGGCGGAATCAAACGTGATGGTCTCGTCTATTGGTTCACGAGGTCCGAAGATTAAAATGCCAGCAAGGAGTACAATGACTCCGTTCATTGCATAGATTGTTTTTTTCATCATCGGACCAATATAGACAATTCCTCCGCATGGCGAGCAATCGCGCTTTCAGCAAGAAGATTGTCGATCAAATCCGACGAGAAGCAGCTTTGTCATTGATGCGCATGTCGACACTGGGCCGGTTGATAACTTCACGCAGTGCGAAACTGGAAGTCATGCGCGCAACACCCGGCATGGCAGACAGCCACTCCTTGTGAATGCGCTCGTAGTCTGAA
>CAJQPW010000357.1 GCA_905480295.1 uncultured Rhizobiaceae group bacterium
AGACGGTGCAACCCCCGACCAGATTGACCGTGCATTGGTTGCCTTTGGCATGCCGATGGGACCTTTAGAAGTGGCCGATCTGGCCGGCACCGACATCAGCTACGCGGTTCGCAAATCACAGCAATCCGGATGGGACCCGCAGGCGCGTTATCCTCACCTTGCCGACGGGATTGTTGAAGCAGGTCGTCATGGCCGCAAGGCGGGCCAGGGCTGGTATCGCTATGACGATGCGCTAGGCAAGCCCTCGCCTGACTCGGAATTCGCGAAAATTGCCACAGAATACCGGGTCGAAAAAGGGATCACACCGCGTGAATTCACCGACGAAGAGATCCTCGAGCGCTGTCTGCTGGCTGCGGTCAACGAAGGCGCCCATATCCTTGAGGAGGGCAAAGTGCTTCGAGCCAGCGATATAGATGTGATGTGGCTGAACGGCTTTGCCTTTCCCCGTCATCGCGGCGGCATTATGCATCACGCAGATCAGATCGGCCTGACAAATGTCTATGCGCGTATCTGCGCGTTCCGTCAGGAAATGGGCGAGCAATGGAAGTCGTCCGATTTGCTGAAAAAGTTGGCTGAAAAAGGCGGCAGCTTCGCAGACATCTGATCTCCACATCGAGTCGCCCCAAGCACGCACATCTAAAGGATGTATTGGTGTCAACACGTCGGAAACGCAACCTGTTGTCTGACGGTGTGCCGGGCTGTGTTCACAGATTCACCGTCGCTTTATGTCGATCCGATCTTTATTTTGCCACACCAGTTGGAGCGTATTGGCCAAATGATCGACGATTGCCAGCATACGAAGCCTTAAACTAACTGACTTTCGAAGTGGGTGAATTGAAGGGGTGATATTCCAAGCCGAAGGGATCAGGCGAGTTTGCAATACTGAAATCTCGCCCCTCAAAATCAAGAAACCAAGTGGCAGATGTCATTTAATTTGGGGTGCGGTCAGAACCAAACAACCATATCGATGGAAAGCGACCACATGATTGCGGCCAGTGTCATCTGACACCTTATCCGGCATGCAGATATGTAACACCAATGATTTCATGTCATGGGATGATGATAAAATGGAGATTTACATCATGAGCTCAAAGAGCATACCCTCGTAATTCTACAAGGGCACTTTGATTTATGAATGCTCAAAATGTTCGATAAATTGGCCTATTGCGAAGGCAATTATCGTCAAGAAATGAATTTCAAAACCGGGAGTGTTATGATGAAAAAATTTCTGTTCTCTTTAGCCGCAGGCCTGATGCTAGGGCATACATTTGTGTCGGACGCCGCAGCTGAATATCCTGAGAAGCCGATAACCATGGTTGTTGTGTATGGGGCAGGTGGAAGTGGAGATACCACCATCCGTGCCATTGCGGACTATGCTCAAAGAACGACCGGTGCAACAGTCATAGTCGAAAACAGAGCAGGTGGTGGAGGCACAATTGGTGTTAGCTATCTTTCCCGCGCAGCTCCAGACGGATACACACTTGGGCTCGTATCTACCAGCCCCTTTACGGTGACCCCGTATTTTAAAAGTGTAACCTATGACCCATTAACAGAATTCACATATCTGGGTCAGTACACCGTCTCTCCGGCTCCGGTTATTGTTCTTGCAGATTCTCCCTTCAAGACAATGGAAGAACTGGTGGCATTTGGCCAGGCCAACCCGGGCAAGCTGCGCTGGGCTACAGGCTCTCCTCGCGGGACAAACCACATTGCGACAGAAGCAGCGCTTCGACAGAATAATATCAAAAGTCAATTTGTTCCGTTCAAGGGTGGTGCCAAAGCAATGACGGCTTTGCTTGCTGGAGATATCGAATTTGCCGTAGTGACGGATTTTGGTCCGGCCCTGAAAAATAAACAGGTCAGATTGCTTGCAGAAAGTGGCCCAAATAAAATCAAAGGTCATCCGGATATTCGAACCTATAAAGAACTTGGCTACGACCTTACTTTGCCGATTTTTCTTGGTGTCGGCGCTCCCGCCGGTATTCCTGATGAGGCCGTGAAGTTCTGGGAAAAGGTCCTGCATGGTATTTCTACCGACCCCGGCTTTGCAGATGTCCTGAGCAAGTACCTGACACCTCAGTCCTATCTGGATAGTAAATCTTTTACGGACAGAATACATACCGGCTATGTTAACACAGGGGAAACTCTTAAGGAGTTAGGCCTTTTGGATAAGTAGAATAAGATAATATATATCTGTTATCTTGGAAATTATATGTTGAAGAACACTCAATGTATTATTGGATCTGTTTTTTGCATATGTCTGGGCGCATGGGCGACTGTGGGAGGGCTAAATCTTCAGCTCTTTGTCATGGGGGTCCCAGCGTCCGGACTATTTCCATTCTTATTTGGCGCAATTTTAGTCGCGATCGGTGTGGTATCTCTGTTCATTGACATTCGACATTACAGGGCTGGCATTTCCAGCGAATTGTCGTCGTTCGGTTATAATGGCACGCGAAAAGTCTTCGCATATCTCATCTTGAGCATTTCCTGCACTCTGCTGATACCCATTTTTGGCTTCGTTATTCCGTGCTTTATTTTGTTGTTTATTTTATTTGCGCTTGTGGAAGGTGTTGACTGGAAGCTTAGCTTACTAGTTGCATCTGGCTTTGTTATATTTTGCGACATCCTGTTTATAAGAACGCTGGGTGTTCAGCTACAAAGCTTTATTTTTTAGAGGGATCACAATAATTATGGAAGTCTTCGATTCTGTGATGCTTGGCTTCTCTACAGCTCTGACCCCCACAAATCTTCTATTCTGTTTTATCGGCGTCTTTACAGGGACCGTTATTGGCGTTTTGCCAGGCTTAGGTCCAACTGCGACCATGTCATTGCTGATACCCGTTACGTTTCACATGGATACGACTGGTGCCATTATTATGCTGGCTGGCATCTATTATGGAGCGATGTATGGAGGCTCGATCACATCCATTTTAGTCAACATTCCAGGAGAAGCAGCCTCCGTTATTACCTGCATTGATGGCCATCAAGTGGCGAAAAATGGCCGCGCAGGGCCCGCATTGGGTATATCAGCATTTGGTTCCCTTTTTGCCGGTGTTGCAACTGTTCTGGGGATTGTAATAATTGGGCCTCCTCTGGCTCAGGTAGCTCTTGAATTCGGGCCGCCTGAGAATTTCTCGCTTATTGTTTTTGGGCTGATCCTTGTCGTGTTTATTTCGACCGGTTCGAAGCTGCGGTCTCTAATGAGCGCGCTTGTCGGAATTGTATTAAGCACGGTGGGACTGGATATTGTCTCTGGAGAAGAGCGATTTACGTTCGGGCTGCCTTATTTTCTGGATGGCATACATATTATTGTTCTGGCGATGGGCCTGTTTGGCATCGGAGAGGTGCTGTCGGAAGCAGAACGCAGACAAAGTAATGTTGACGTTATTGCCAAGCCCAAGAATACAAGTGAATTGTTGCCGACAAAGGAAGACTGGAAGGCCAGTTATGGCCCGATCGGCAGGGGGACATTGTTGGGTTTCTTTTTTGGTTTGTTACCGGGTTCAGGTGCGATGGTGGCATCATTTGGCTCATACGTTCTTGAGAAGAAAATTTCGAAAACTCCTGAGAGGTTCGGTCACGGAGCCATTGAAGGTGTTGCCGGTCCTGAGTCAGCAAATAATGCCGGAGCACAAGCCTCGTTTGTTCCGCTTCTAAATTTGGGGATTCCGTCAGGAGCGGTAATGGGTGTCGTGATGGGTGTCTTGATGATTCATGGAGTAGCTCCAGGCCCATTATTATATATAGAACAGCCACAACTGTTTTGGGGTGTGGTTATCAGCATGCTGATTGGCAACGTCATGCTGGTAATTCTGAACGTGCCTTTGATCGGGATATTTGTGAGGCTTCTGTCTGTTCCGGCAAGTATTTTGTCTCCAATGATTCTGATAATCTGTATCATTGGATCATACAGTTTAAACAATAATATTCATGATGTCGTGGCAATGCTTATTGCGGGGCTTTGCGGGTATCTAATGAAAAAGGCGCTGTTGGATCCTGCGCCTTTGATCGTTGCTTTCGTACTTGGACAAATGCTCGAGAGTTCACTTCACTCGGGATTAGCCATTGGTTACGGGAACCCTTCGGTGTTCTTCACTCGACCGATATCTGCAATTCTGCTGGCATGTGCCGCCATTGTTATCATTTCTTCAGCATCAGGTGGATTTATCCAGCGTAGGTTACTTAAGAGATTAGATTCTTCCTGATTAATGGCGCTACACACCTTAAGGCATTGTAGCATCAAAACTCCTACACCTTGCCGGGTGTCTCAGACGTCCGGAAGCAGATGCCGACGAGAAACTTAAGAATAGTTTTGGGGGGCGATAATTGGTCAAGAATACCCATGCAGACTCGGGCAAATCAAGCTATGTCGTTGGTGCCGGGATTGTTGGTGCCTGCACGGCAATTCAACTGCTGAACACGGGTAAACGGGTAGTTTTGATCGAGAAGGATGCGCCTGGAAGTGGCGCGTCGTTTGGAAATGCCGGAAGTATTGGAACGGCTTCTATCCCCCCTTTTGGGTTGCCTGGCCTATACAGGAAAATTCCCAAAGTACTTTTTGACCCTCTTTTCCCATTGATGCTTCGCCGGGAGAATATCGTTAATTCTCTAAAATGGTTTAGGCGATTGATATCTGCCTCTGATTTGGCGCGGGTCAACAAAATTGCCGATGCCAGAGCGTCAATATTATCACACGCAGAATCTGCTTACAAAGAAATGCTCAGTTTATTGGAACTCCAGCACCTGATACAGAATACAGGTCTTATCCACACCTTCCAGAATTGTAATTCCTTTTCGAACTCTGCTTTTACAAATTCACTTCGCAAAGATCGTGGCATTAATGTGATGACTCTGAATGGTAATGAGTTGCGAGATATTGAACCAAAGATTTCAGAAAGTGTGGAAGCTGGGTATTTTTATCCTGATGTTGGTACATGTTTTGACCCCGGCCACATGAACACCTTGCTCGTAGAAGCGTTTGTTGAAAGAGGGGGGACATATCTGCAGGAAGAAGTGAGGGAATTCGAATTCGATACTGATCGCTGTTCAAATATCATTACGGACTGCGCAAAGTACCCCTGTGAAGATATCGTGCTGACCGCGGGTGTTTGGTCTAAGGAGTTGGCCAAAAAACTGGGTTGCGATGTTTGTCTTGAAGCTGAACGTGGCTATCACATCATGGTGGACCAGCCGGTAATCCCGCTGAAAACCCCCCTAGTCTCTGCCGACTACCATATTGCAATCACTCCGATGCAG
>CAJQPW010000358.1 GCA_905480295.1 uncultured Rhizobiaceae group bacterium
TGATCCAGCGTGGCTTCAACGAGTTGGCGCAATTCAGGTTTGAGCGCCGCCGTCTCCGGGCGGGCGACCGTCAGGCCAAAATTCAACGATTTGGCCACCTGTCTGGCATGGGCAAAATCGGGAATAACGACAAACGCATCACCGGCTATCGAAACGGTGGATGACAGGGACTGAACATCGTCTATCCGCACGCGTGCCACAGCGTCATCGTTGCCATCGGCGGGGCTGTTCAACAATAGCAGTTCATCGCCGACTGACAGGCCGTGAATGCGACCGGCACCAACGGTCAGTCCTTCACTGCCCTGAAGCAGCGGCCATTGACGAATGGCCTTCACACCTTCCAGCCCAAACACGCCGCCATCCAGGTCTCCGGTAAACAAAGGCGTAGGCTGAGCAACATAGTTGATTGAATACCGACGCAGAACCTCCTGTCCCAATTGCCGGTAAGTCAGTCCAGGAAACTGGGCCAGCGCTTCAAACAGCGTATAGGTGAATAGTCCATGGGTGACACGATCCGGCGCCCCTTCGGGCAAGCGCATTTCTGGTGTGGTTTCGTTGGTTTGAGCCGCATAAAAGGCAATGAAACCACCGTCGGTCTGGTTGGAAGCTTGCGGCTGATCCAAGGCTGCGGGTTCGGCCTTTACACTGCTGTCACCAACGCTTCGCGTGGTGGTGCGTCGGGCATCAAGCCATCGATCGTCTGGAATTTTAAGAGCGCTGGCGGTGAGCTTACGCGGTGTTCCGCGGTCTCTGCTGTCACCGGTTGATACCGCACGGGTCACGGTGCCTGAATGGCAGGAATCAAATACAGCCCAAACCGTTGCTCCCTTTTTGCGCAGACGGTCGATCAGAGACCCGATCTCATCGTCCACAAGGGCGTTTTCGACTGTGCCAACCGACTTATTCCATGCGCCGGTGTCGGCGGGCAAAAACAACTCGTCGAGTCCATCCAGTTCCTGATCTGGCTTGAGCGCGGGGGCCTGGGAGCCGTGGCCGGAAAAATGCAGATAGACAAAATCGCCAGATTGCAGATTTTTCTCCAGGTCGATGACGGCCTGACGGATGTTTGCCAAGGTCGGCAAATCAGCATCGTCTACACCATCGGCCAGTGTAATGACGTTTGATTCGTCGAATTTCACCAGCCGGTTTGCCAGCAGAAAGTTTCGCACGAGCTTTGCATCATTCTTTGGGCCGCTGAGCCAGAGGTCTTTGTCCAGATTGGGGTATTGCGAAACCGCAACAAGCAATGCGTGATTGGTGCGGGCCGTGGCACCGTTAACAAACAAGACGAAGGACAAAATCAAGGCGGTGACTGCGCGCCCAAGCAACCCTGTGGCAAATGACATCGTGGTTCTCCCAAATACCCATCGCCCGCAAAACGTCGGAAAAGCGGTTCGGTCCAGCTGAAAGGGTACAGTCATGGATACTGGGGTCAACCGCCATGCTCCCTAAAATTTGTTGCCTTTTTTGGGGGAATGGGAATGCAGGTCGGCCCGCTCAGTCACGCAGACGAGCGGGCCGGTGAATTTGCATCGGACATCTGAGTTCAGGCGGCGGTTGCGTGCACATCGAAGCCGAAGGGTGCCCGTTGACCGGAAAGGTACTGATTGCACTCTGGTACAAGATGTTTGATCAGCCGTGTGGCGCGGGCATCATCCGGGTGCAGACACGAGCGGTAACCGAGCCTGTTTGCCAGGGTGATCATCGCGTGATTGCTCTTCAGCGTTATTCCGATCAGCTTTTCAATACCATTTTCACAAGCCGATTGTTCAATTGCTTTCATCAGTCTCCTGGCCAGACCTTGACGCTGCCATTGATCACCAACGGTGATGGCAAATTCGGCATTTGCGGGATTGTCTGCGTCGCGAACATAGCGGGCTTCAGCAACCATGGTGCGATTGCCGTCAACTGATGTGACCGCCATGACAGCTTCATGCTGTCCAGGCAGAACGTCAGACAACACGCGTAACATCGACGGTGATACTCCGCTTGTTGCGCCCATGAATCGATCGAACCGCGCTTCGTCTGACAGTTCGGCGAAAAACTGACCCTGCATCGCCCTGTCCTGCACCCGAATGGGGCGCAGGACGGGGGTTGGCTGCCGGTGCACAGATTTTGCCGAAAACAGTTTCTCAACCAGCGCAAGGACCGGTTGATTGCTGTTCGGCCGTAATGCGACGGCCGGGCTCATCTTACAAACCGCCGCTTCCGGTCACCTGAATAGTTGTAGACGACAGAATTGATTTCCGAGCGCGAGATCGCGATGTCTTTCAGGATTGAACCGTCAAGGCTGCCCAGAGAGTAAACGGTCTGCTGTTCGGCGAGGCGTTTTTTTCTGTTGTCGAAAAAATCCGTAACAATGCGCTCGACGAAGCTCAGCGCGTGAACCGTCACGGTGGGTGTGAGATAGGTCATGATTTGCTCCATTGTATGAACCTGATGGAGCAAAGGTGATGGATTGGCGTTTCAGGCCGATTTCTTCAGGGATGGGATAATGTTGCAATTGTTGCGGCAGATCGCGATTGCGAAACAATTGAAACATTGGGAGCGTGATTTGCCGATATTTTGCAGTTTTTCGATTGAAGCTTCTGCAATGGCCGCCCGTGGTCGCCAAGTGTGGTGTAATCCCTTACCCGCCAGTCAGACTCCGCCACAGTTGGGCAGCGAATAGAACAATAAAAGATATGCCAGCAGCAAACAGCGCCCGCAGAAAACGATTGCGTTTCAACTCGCGCAAACTGCTTACCTTATGCAACTCGCCGGCTCTTTCAGCGATTCCGTCAACATTCTGCAGGGCATCGAGATAGGTTGCGACTGAACTGTGCCGATCGGGTGAAAAATACAATATCTGCGCAGCAGGAGAACTGCCCTGATCGATTCCCGATACCGATTTGCGCGTTGGATAGAGCACAAAACCGAACAGCAATATGGGGAATATCACAATTCCCCAGCCCAAAATCACAAATGCAACGTCGCCTGTTTCCAATTTGGGCAGAAGGTCACCCAGCCGGAACACGACACCCAGCGCGAATATGTACCCGACACCTACAATCTGAGCCTTGATGTCATAGGCCCGAACGGTCTGCTGGGCTTCGGCCAGAGCTTCCTGCAAAAGATTAATCTGCTCGGACTTGTCATTCATGATTGGGGGTACCTGGGAAAAGGAGGTTTCATTAGTCCACGCCGTCGGCGTGCGTCAACCATCAGAACCGCTGAATGCAATTGGCCGGGAATTCTGGCGAACCCCCGGCCAATAATTTTGGATCAAGACTAATCTACAGCTTGGTGCGTTCGGACCTTAGTGCCAGCCACAGGCAGTAGCACATCACCAGCACCACCAGCGTGAACGGGATGCCGGTTGATACCGCAGCGCCTTGCAGTGCGCTGAGGCCACCACCGAGAAGCAACGCAATGGCCACCAACCCTTCCAGCGTACACCAGAATATCCGCTGGATTACCGGGGCATCCATCTTGCCACCGGCAGTAATGGTATCAATCACCAAACTGCCGCTGTCTGATGATGTGACGAAGAAGATCACAATCAGAACCAGCGAGATCGGTGCGATAATGCTGTAGGCCGGATATTGATCAAGCAACTGGAAAAGCGCCATTTCGGGCTTATAGGTGTCGACAACAACGGCGGTGATACCCGCACCCGCCTCGGCGTTGATCATGTCGATTGCTGCACCACCAAAAGTGGACATCCACAATGCACAGACCAGGGTCGGAGCGATCAATGCACACAGAACAAATTCCCGTACCGTCCGCCCTCTGGAAATTCGCGCAATAAACATGCCAACGAAGGGTGACCATGCAATCCACCAGGCCCAATAGAACGTCGTCCAACCGTGGAAATAGCTGGTGTCATCTCGCCCGAACGGGTTCGATAACGCCGGTAGATGAACGACATAGTCAACCATCACACTGAAGTAGCGTGACAATGCTGTGCCGACACCGCTCATAAACAGAACGAATATGAACAGCCCTACGGCCATAATCATGTTGATTTCGGACAGGCGCTTAACACCCTTGTCCATACCGAGCAGCACCGACACAAGCGCAATGGCCGTGATGCCGATGATCAACAGCACGGTGACGGTATTGGTAGGCTCAATGCCTGCTACTTCGTTGAGACCGGCGGCAACCTGTCGTGCACCCAACCCCAGAGATGTGGTCAATCCAAACAGCGTTGCGAAAACGGCAAGCGTATCGATGGCGTGTCCCCACCAACCCCAGACCCGTTCGCCCAATATCGGATAAAAGGCCGAACGCAACGTCAGCGGCAGATTGAGATTGTAGCAGAATATCGCAAGGCTGAGGCCGACGGCAGCATAGATTGCCCAGCCTTCCAGTCCCCAGTGATGAATTGTGCCGACAATGCCGATATATTCATTCCCCGGTTGGGTTGCATCAATGCCCAGCGGCCGCGCTGCACCACCTTCTGAAAAATTGTAATAGACGGGTTCAAGCACGCCGAAAAACAGCAGGCCAATGCCAATGCCAGCGGCAAACATCATCGCGATCCAACCGGCATAGGAATAGTCCGGTTTGGCATCTTTGCCGCCGATCCTCACCGAACCGACCGGCAGGATAATGAGCGCCAGACAAAACAACGTGATTGCGTTTACGGAGAGAACCAGGAACCAATCAAATGTACTTGTCAGCCAAGGCCGAAGCCAACCGAAGAACTCGGCGGATGCTTCCTGATTGGCCAGGGAAACCAGCACGAATGCAAAAATCAAAACACTGGAAATCAAAAAAACCGGATTGTGAATGTCCAGACCCATGGGACGAATATTGTCCTGCCCCATTTCGTACTCAGTCGAAAATCCCTGATCGTCCTCTGCCACATCAGGTGGTGCATCCATTGATGTCATGACACTTTCCTCTCTTTTTGGTTAGATGATTCCTTTGTCTATAAAGGCGCAGGTTCCCCCGCTTGGCGGCGCAAGTCAAACCGGGCCTGTTGACGAATTATGACTGTGGCTTGACGAAGCGAGGATGATGGTGCGCCAGCTTCGGACTGGCTGGGCGCAATTCCAGTCGTGTTTTTCCGGCCCCTTTGGGTCTGGAATCTGACTTAGGTATTGGGATCAGAAGAGGCCGCATTTGGCCTCCTCTGGATTGTCTAAGGGTTAGCTTTTTGAGCCGTCCGGAATGGCGATGCCCTTTTCCATGTAATAGCGTTGAGCGCCAGGATGAAGCTTCATGCCACCTTCGGTTACGGCATAATCCATGGTGATCGCTTTCAACCAGGGCGTGGTTTTGGTCGCCTCAGCCGCATTGTCCCAGAACGCCTTGGTCATTGCATAGACCTGATCATCGGACATGCTCTTGCGAACAATTATGCCAACCGTTGCGGAGTTGGTGTAAATGTCATGGTCCATTTCAACATTGCTCCCATAGGAGCCTTTGGCGATGATGCCGACCGCCCGACCGGGAACCGCTTTCAGATATTTTTGCGCGGCATTCGCAGCGCCGTACTGGTCTTTGTCGATGCCGAGCAGACGAATCTTGCTGGTCAGTGCCAGTTGCTCAACCTGTGGGAATGGCGCGATACCGCCATTAATGTAGACGTCGAACTGCCGGTCCTGAAACCCCTGGAATGCCGATGACCAGCTTGCCTTGACGCTTTGGAAGTCGCCCTTTTTTGCGTCCAGTCCGGTTACCGCCTTGGTCCAGGAGTAAGCTGCGTTCCACGCGCCGCCACCTGGAGGCCCGAGGAATACTTTCTTACCCTTCATGTCGGCAATTGTTTTGATACCGCTGTCAGCATAGGTGATGAAATGATACTGGCCGTAGGGGAACCACATCAGCAGGCGCTGTTCTTCAGCCAGTTCCTTGTGGTTGCTCAGTTTCGCATACATCGCCTTCTTTTTCTTCAGGAAAAAATAGACGGTCGGTGCTGACATCGCCAGATCGAGTTTGCCCTTTGACAGTTCAATACCGTGCTTGGTTGCAGCACCCGTGGCGTCAACATTGATCTGGTAATCTTTCTGGTTCTGGTTCACCAGATTGGCAAATGTGGTCATCGTCAGATATGCCGATGTGCCCGGAGCAATCGTGGCCATTTTGACTCGCTCCTGTGCATTCGATGCCGTTGTAGTCAGCGCCAGCGCACCGGCCAGCAGTAAAGATTTAAAGTGTCTCATGAGATTTTCCTCCCGGTTTTTTCATGATTTGAGTTGCCGCCGTTTATGGTCGGCGTAGTGGTGTGATGCAATCAACAGCAGGGCAATGACTGCTGCTGGTAGGGCATAGCTTGAATTCGGTATCAGGACTGCAAATCCGGCGATGAACCGGATCAACCGTTCCCAATTGGGCAGGTTGCGGGCATCAAAACCCGCCAGACTGGTCGACAGCGACCAGGTGGCAATGAAGAATGCCACCAGGGCCCAGACCAACCCGCTCAGCTGAAAGTCATCAAGGATAATCAGCACGTCCTGATGGAAGACGAATATGAAGGGAATGATGAACCCTGCGATGGCCAACCGAACAGCCTCAAACCCGGTTTCCATCGGCTTGGCACCCGCAATTGGTGCCGCTGCAAATGCAGCCAGCGCCACCGGAGGTGTTATCACCGAGAGCACGCCGAAATAAACGACAAACAGATGTGCGGCGACGGTTGGCAACCCGAGTTTCTCCAGCGCTGGTCCGAGCACGATGGCAATGATGAGATAGGCCGCACCGGTTGGAACACCCATGCCCATGACCAGGCACCCGGCCATCACCAACAACAGGCTCAGGAACAGATTGGTTCCGGCAATTTGAAGAATGGCTTCAGCAAAACGCAACCCGATACCGGTCATGTTGACCACGCCTATCACGAAGCCGATGGCGACCACAATAACCATCAGGATGGCCGAGGTCCGTCCCGCCGATACCAGAGCCTCAACCCAGCGTTGGGGATTTCTGAAATCGGGAAACAGGGCAAGGCAGAGAACAAAGGCGCTGATCGTTGCAGCAAAGCCGGCATTCTGGGCGGTGCGACCATCCAGGAGGAAATACACCAGCATGGCGAGAGGAATCCAGAAGGCGAGGCTTTGCAGCCAATCCCGACCCGTCAATTTCTGACGGTCCTCTGCTGGAATGGCGTGAATACCGTATTTGCGGGATTCAATCAGCACCACGATGAATAGGGACCCATAATACATCAGCGCTGGCACCGTGGCCGCGATGACGATGTTCAAATAGGGAATGCCGGTAATGTCGGCCATCAGAAAAGCAACCGTGCCCATCACCGGCGGCATGATTTGCCCTCCGGTGGAAGCGGCAGCTTCGACAGCGCCGGCGAATTTTGCCTTGAAGCCGGACTTCTTGATGATCGGTATTGTAAACACGCCGGTCGAAACCACATTTGCGATCGCTGCACCGGACAGGGTTCCAAACATTGCAGAACCAACAATTGCTGCATGTGCGGGGCCGCCGGAAAATCGACCGGTTGAAGCAAAGGCGAATTTTAGCAGCACTTCACCCGCTCCGGATGTCTGCAACAGAGCGCCAAACAGAATGAAAATCAGAACCACCCGACCGACAACTTCGACCGGACGGCCAAAGGCCCCGTCGGACGAGAACCACAGGTTTTCAGCAACCCGCATCCAGTCTTCACCGTAGCCGAGCAGGTTTTGCGGCAGGATGACGTAGAGCGTGGCAATCATGAATACGATCAGCATCGGCAAGCCGAAATAGCGCCAGGTCATGTAGGCAGTGATGGCAACGCCCAACCAGGCCCACAGATCTTCAGCAACCGAAATTTCGATAAATTCATATTCCTGTTCCAGCATGATGCTGACCCAGCGCCAGATAATATATGTGAACAGGACGGCCAGTCCGATATGCACCACCGTCAAAAGGGACTGGTTGGAAGGGGGCAGGTTTTCAATGGAACGGGCGGCAAAAAAAGCGACCATGAAGCCGAGCCAAACGTTGAGTGCCGACACGCCGACATTGTCAAATACACCCCATCCGGCGGTGTAAAATGCAAGACAGGCAAGTGCGATCGCCGCTCCGTCTGATACGAGGCGCATGGCCTTGTTCATTGCTGTCGTCCTCCCTGCCTTAAGATGCTTCACCAAGTATCTTTTCAAATCAATACAGGACGAATACTGTGCCACCAGATGGCACACTGTGCCCGGTAGGGGGTTGAATGTCGAATGGCGATGCGAACAAACAGATCGCTGGAACGGGGCATACGTTTGATGCAGGCGATCAACCGACTCGGCCCTTCCACTTTGGCAGAACTGCAACGGGCCACCGACCTGCCCAAATCGACCATCCGACGGTTACTTTTTACACTGTGTCAGCAGCGGATTGTGCGCCAGTCGCTCACCGACCAGAAATACCGCATCAATGCTTCATTGGATTCCAGAAACAGCACAATGCTGCCGCAGGACGTTGCCAGTTACATTGACCATGCTGTGCCAGTGCTGACCGAATTGACCAGTGCCATCGGCTGGCCAAGCGACATCCACATGATTTCCGGCAATGCGATGGTCATTCTTGATTCCACCCGTCCGCTCAGTCCGTTTCATCTGCACCGAACGGTTGCCGATATGGAACTGAACATTTTTGCCTCGGCCTCGGGCCTGGCCTGTTTGGCGGAACAGTCTGACGAACAGATAATGCGCCGCATTTCTGAAACCCGTGGCGATGCTAAACGGGGGTTGAAACATGTCGCGAAGTCGACCGAAAACTATCTGGCTTTGGTGCAATCCGTGCGTGAACTCGGGTATGGATTCCGTCTGGATTCCTACCCGGGTCGCCTGGTGCAACCGAATACGGCGGCGATCGCGTTGCCGATCCGCATTGATGGCAATGTCTTCGGTGC
Organism: uncultured Rhizobiaceae group bacterium; assembly: GCA_905480295.1. Classification (GTDB taxonomy): domain Bacteria; phylum Pseudomonadota; class Alphaproteobacteria; order Rhizobiales; family Rhizobiaceae; genus Pseudahrensia. Next base: position 8,828 of record CAJQPW010000358.1, read on the forward strand.
CATCAGTACCATCTATATTGCTTCCGTCATGCGGCTGGAAAAATTTGCGCAACAGAATCTCGGCCTGTTGAGGGATGCAATCTCGGAGATCGAAAACAGGCACGCGGCGTTTCTGGCTCAAGCCGCCGAGTGAAGCGCCACTGATGCAATGCGCCGGTTCGGTTGAGGCGAGAATAGCACTCCGTCTCGATTATGCCTTGCCCTCAAGCCCGTCTTCTGCTGACCCGCTGGCATTGGGGATGCGCATTTCAAACACGTCTTTGACCACCGTGTAGTCATAATAACCCATGCGGGCGATGGGCTGGATTTTCGGAATGTCCAGCTTTCCCTGCGGGGTGATGAAACTGTCGTTCACGTGAATATGCTCAACCCGGCCATAAACCACGTCGACCCAACCTGCCGGGCTGTTGCCCGGTAATCGGTGGGTTGCGATATAGCGGCACTCAAAATGGGCTGGACTTTCCGCCACCCGCGAGCAAGGCGCCTCGATGCTGGCGGCCTTGGTGACCCCGGCCTTGTCGAATTCATCTTCACCCGAAGGCAGTTCCATCGCCGAGATGTTGACTGCGTCCTTCAGGGCGTAGGTAGCCATGTTCCAGACAAACCAACCTGTTTTTTCCGCATTGACCACGGTGTCCTTGCGACGGCCATCCGACAGTTGGTTTGCAGCGAACATCACCATAGGTGGATCAAATGTGAGATTCTGCCATTGGCTGTAGGGTGCCAGATTGTCGATACCATCGGTGCTGATGGTGGACAGCCATCCAATGGGGCGTGGCACGGTGCAGGATTTGAACGGGCTGAACGGGAGTGGGCATTTTTCTCTGCCGGGCGCATAATGCATGGGTCGGTCCGGAACTGGCAAATTGGTGGACCAACATTGAGCCAAGCCCCGACGCCCTTGGCAAGGGCAACTGTTTAAAAAGTCGGGCACAATCGCCCGACCCCCAATCCGGTGGTTCTCCTGTTCTTATGAACAGATGCGATGCTCTGATTGGACTTATCTCTACTTTAGGATCATTCTTGGCTCGCAAATTGGGAATTGGAATGTTGGGGACTGATGAATGACGCTCAAAATTATTGGTGCAGGATTTGGCCGCACCGGCACCGAATCCATGAAACAGGCGCTTGAACTGATAGGGTTCGGTCCGTGTTATCACATGCATGAAGTCCTGCCTGATCAGGGCAAGGTTGATGCCTGGCGGGCCATTGCCAGCGGTGAGCCCGGCGATTGGGACCAGGTTTTTTCAGGCTATCAGGCGACGGTTGATTGGCCGGGAGCATTCGTTTGGCGCGAACTGGCCGAACATTTTCCCGAGGCCAAGATTTTGCTGACCCACAGAGATTCCGAAAGCTGGTATCGCAGCATGGAGAATACCATTTTGGAGGTTTTGAGGTCCAGCACCGAGCCCCACACCATCGCCGGTCGTCTGCTGAAGAAGGGTGTTTTTAACGACGAGGTCTGGGACCGAGACCATATCATCGCGACATTTGAAAAAAATGTGGCGGATGTTCAGGCGGCGTTCAGTGACGACCGCCTGCTAACTTATAACATTGGTGATGGGTGGGAACCCCTATGCCGTTTTCTGGACTGTCCCATTCCCGACCAACCCTTTCCCCACACCAACCGTCCGGGGGATTTTCATGCCAACAGGCTGAGTGCGGAACGGGAACGGGACGAGGACAAAACATCTGACTAGCCCCACACAAATCTAAGTTCCCAGATCGTCTGAGCCCGCCAGCTTTGGTTAATTGGACCGGTCCGCCGGCAACAGGGCCTCTGCTTCGATTTCCACCCGGTAGTCTCCGATCAGGCTGGCGACTTCAACCAGTGTGTTGGCCGGTTTGATTTCACCGAAGATCCGCCCATGGGCACGCGATACGGCAAGCACATCATCGGCGTCAGAC
>CAJQPW010000359.1 GCA_905480295.1 uncultured Rhizobiaceae group bacterium
GATGGTCGTCCCAGATTTTGTCGTAAAGCGTGCGAGCCATGAATGTCTTCCCTGGAAGTGCTATCGATTTGCCAGTGGATATGCGCAACCTAGAGCTTTGCGTCAAGAAAATGCCCACAAATTCGTCAATTTATCTGCTGCCGGCCGATTTCCCTTCGATCTGTTGCATCAGAGCTGACATGCAATGCTCAGCTGTGGCGATGAATTGATGCCAAACAGAATTGCATTGTTTTCAATAATGGAGCCATAACTACCGGTGAAACGAACAAGTGTCGGCGCAGGAGCCACATCAATTGACCGCTTTTTGGGACTTCCTGTTTGCAATATTCTGCAGCGTTTTTGGGTTGTGCGATGACACATCCTGCCGCGTCATGGATCATGCTGGCGTCTCTCATACGGTGTGCAGCTATGATGTCAGTAAAGTCGACATCAGATTACATTTGAAGGATGACAACGGCCAACCATTCGGCCGTTTTTCAAATCTCATACCGTCCCTTAAGGCCGAGCCGCTGATGTTGATGAATGGCGGCATGTATCACGATGATCTGGATGCGGTCGGCCTATATGTTGAAAACGGTGTCGAACACCAGCGCATTTCGACAAAGGCAGGCTGGGGGAATTTCCATCTTTTGCCCAATGGCGTTTTCTGGATCAAAAACGGCAAGTTGGGCGTGACGGAAACAAAGGCATTCATCAAACGTCGGATCAAGCCGGACTATGCAACCCAGTCAGGCCCGATGCTGGTGATTGATGGGCGTCTGCATCGCCGGTTTCTGAAGGATTCAGACAGCCGCAAAATTCGCAACGGAGTTGGTCTATCACGGGATGGAACGACCGTGTATTTTGCGATTTCCCACAGCGCCACAACGTTCTGGAACTTCGGCACTCTGTTCAAAGACGCGCTGAAAACGCCCAACGCTCTTTTCCTCGATGGCACAGTGTCAGCGATCCAGACAAAGGGCTTAAAGCGCGGAGGCTGGCGTCAACTGGGACCCCTTATCGCGGTCTACCCCAAGGGGTAATATTAGACCCAGGGGCGGTTGTCAGAAAGCCCGTTCTCATAGGTCTGAATCGAATCAACCTTTTCCATGGTCAAGCCGATATCGTCGAGCCCATTAATCAAACAATGCTTTTTAAAAGCGTCGAGATCAAAAGAAATAGTGCCACCATCGGGGCCGGTAATGGTTTGAGACTCCAGATCAACCGTCAAAACCGCATTGGAGCCACGATTGGCATCATCCATCAGCTGCTCCAGCTCATCTTCCGAAACCTGGACTGGCAAAATACCATTCTTGAAGCAGTTGTTGTAAAAAATGTCAGCAAAGCTGGTGGAGATGACGCAGCGTATGCCCCGATCAAGCAAAGCCCAGGGAGCGTGCTCACGCGACGAACCGCATCCGAAATTATCACCAGCCACCAGGATGGTTGCTTCGCGATAGGCGGGCTTGTTCAGAACAAAGTCTGGGTTTTCACTGCCATCTTCATTCAAGCGCATTTCTGCAAACAAACCTTCAGCGAGGCCGGTACGCTTAATCGTCTTCAGATAATCCTTGGGGATGATCATGTCTGTATCGACATTGACGATAGGAAGAGGAGCGGCGACGCCTGTTAATTGGGTGAACTTGTCCATATGACCAACTCTTGTCTTGAATGAATGACGGTGATTTACACCAGACAGGACCAACCGCCAAGGGCACAAAGGAATTCGTTTCATGAAATTATACAGAATGATCACCGGCCCGGATGACAATCGCTTCTGTCACCGAATATCCAGGGCGCTCTCGAACGGTTGGCAATTGGCCGGCAATGCGTCACTGACCTATGATTCCACCAAGGGTCATGTGGTTTGTGGACAGGCAATTGTCAAAGATGTTGCCGGACAGGATTACCACGACGACATCACGCTGAGTGATTTCTGATCCGCATGTATCGAGACGATTCCTTTTTCACGCTCTCTTTTGCGGGTCAGGTTGGGCTACTGATTGTCTCGCTGCTTCTTGCAGGGGTCACGGTTTTGGGCCTGATCAGCCTTTGCCGGACCGCGACCTGGCCGGTTCGTCTGGCGCTGGCATTGATCGTCTATTCGGCGTTCATCTGGCTGGCACCACAATTCTACTATTTCTACTATATTTTTCTATTCAAAGTCCTGCCCTGGCAGATCGTTGTCGCAACACCGCCCAGTCCTGCAGACCTGTTTGATCTGCTGTTCTTTCAAAACCGCCACAACCTGTCTTTCCATGCGCAGGGACTATTCGGATGGCTGATGATCGCAGTCGGCCTGTTCTGGGGCCGACGTCAGGCCAGGTCTATTTCTGGCTGAAATGGTTGGCGTAAAGAACGCCCAACGCGCAACTGGCGATACGCGCATCAGCACTATCGGCGCGGCTGGTCAAAATAACCGGTGCCTTTGCCCCAACCACCAGCCCTGCGGTTTCCGCACCCGCCAGGTAGACGAGCCCTTTAAAGAGAATGTTTCCGGCTTCGATGGACGGCATAATCAAAATATCTGCATCACCCGCTACAGGGGATTCGATGCCCTTGAGTTTGGCGGCCCGCAAACTGACGGCATTGTCCAGCGCAAAAGGACCATCCACCATGCCCACCGGCCAATCGGCTTCGGCCACTTCGCGCGCTTCCACCGATGAAGGAATACCGGGATTTGGACTTTCAACGGCAGACAAAACCGCCGCTTTTGGTGAAGCAATGCCAATAGCCTGAGCCAGATCCAGGGCATTTTGAGTGATAGAGATCTTGTGCTTGGTTTCCGGTGCCACATTCAACGCCGCATCGGTAATGATGATCGGCTTGGGCCACTCGGGAATATCCATAACAAAACAATGGCTGGTGCGCTGGGTCGTGCGCAGACCATTTTCCTTGCGAATGACCGCTGCCAAATAGGTGTCAGAATGAATGTTGCCCTTCATCAATGCGTCGGCGTCACCTCCTGCGACCAGATCAACGCCGCGATGAGCGGAGGCCTCTTCCCCTTCAGAACCAACAATCGTCAATCCGGATATATCCATGCCGTTTTCTTCAGCAACAGCGTGGATACGACCGGCGTCGCCGACCAATATCGGCTCAATCAGACTTTCTTCACGGGCTTCAAGTGCACCCTGCAGCGCAATCTTTTCTTCCGGGCAGATCACGGCTGTCCGCAGTGGCGGCAGTGACGAGCACCTGTCGAGAAGCTGGTTAAAGTGGGGACGGGACTGGGCGTCGATGGAGTGGCTTGTCATGGCAGCGGACTTCTTGGCTTTTTTGTTTGCTATAGACCGGACCGGGCACAATCGCTAGGCAAATTGACTGCTCTGCAATTGTTGTGCTGCCCATGGCGTCGGCGCAGTGCCTGTGCTTTATAGTCGGCCAAACCACCCCCGTCTCGTTTCCCATTGCTATTCAAGGAATACCTGCATGCCCAATGAAGTGCTTGTCGTCGGCAAATTTTTCCCCTCGGTCATGAACGATCTGCAACAACATTTTTCCGTGGTGCATTGCGAAAATGCAGATGCTCTTGCTGAAATGAGCAATGACCAGTTGGCCAATATTGAAGGATTTGCAACCTTCGGATGGGCCCCTGCCAGCGTCATTGATCGCATGCCAAATCTGAAACTGATTTCCAGTTTCGGTGTCGGCTATGACGGCGTTGATGCTGACCATGCCGCCGCCAAAGGTGTCATTGTCACCCACACGCCGGACGTGCTCAACGATGACGTGGCCAATACGACGATCATGCTATTACTGGCAACGATGCGGCATATGGTGGAACAGGACCGCTACCTGCGCGACGGCCGCTGGGAAAAGGAAGGCAATGCCCCCCTGACCCGCTCAATCGCTGGTAAGGTGGTCGGAATCGTCGGCCTTGGTCGAATTGGGGAAGCCATTGCCCACAAGCTCTCGGTCTTCAATTGCACGACGGTCTATCACTCCCGCAATCAAAAGCCACAGGTGGACTACAAATATTACGGCGATCTGGTTGAGATGGCGAAGGACTGCGATGTCTTGATTGCGATCACCCCCGGCGGCCCGGCCACCAACAAACTGATCAACCGGGCAGTGATGGAAGCTCTCGGCCCGGAAGGCACGCTGATCAATGTCGCCCGCGGTACGGTTGTTGACGAGGCAGAAATGGTAAGCGCTCTTCAGGACGGACGATTGGGATATGCCGGGCTCGATGTGTTTGAAAAAGAACCCCATGTGCCCGATGCTCTGAAAACCATGGACAATGTCGTTCTCACCCCGCATGTGGCCAGTGCCACGTGGGAAACACGACAGGCCATGTCCGATCTCGTTGTGAAGAACCTGACGGCTTATTTCGGAGATGGTGCCGCCGTATCCCCTGTCCCCGAATGTGCTGATCTCGCTTAAAGGCCCTGCCTGATTGACCGGCTGAACTTTGTTGGTGGCGTCTTCAGTATTGAGAAAAACAGCGATTGGTTTCTTCTGCCAGAGTAGAGACCAGATCTGCTGCCGCCATCTCCCTGGTCAGATGGGCTGACTGACCGGAATAGAGCGGTGCCACCGCGCCATCGCCGGTATCCTCCAGCGGTGCCATAAATGCCATTTGAGCAGGAAACGGCAAGGGCTCGACACCCGGTTCCGTCAACTCCTCAATCAGGCGATTCTTAACGAACCGTGCCGGTAGGCCTGACACGACATTGCTGACGACCGTGCTGTCGTCACTGGCGTTGCGCAGGGCTTCGCGATGCGCATCCAGAATCTGCGCCTCCCCGCAGCGCAGAAACGCCGTGCCCAACTGTACCGCACTGGCCCCCAGCATGATCGCCGCTGCAATGGTGCGGCCATCAGCAATCCCTCCAGCCGCAATCACGGGCACATTCACCGCATCCACAACCTGTGGCAACAAGGCAAACAATCCCGGCTGCATGGATATGTCGGTTTTGGTGAAAGTGCCCCGATGCCCGCCCGCTTCCGTGCCCTGGGCAATGATCGCATCAATACCCGCTGCTTCCAGCTGACGGGCTTCAGCTACCGTCGTTGCGCTGGATATAACGAAGATGCCCAAGGACCGAATAGCATCCATGGTTTCCGCATCCGGCAGGCCAAAATGAAAACTGACGACCTCCGGACGCATTTTTTCCAACATCGCCAGGTGTTCTTGATTGACCACCCCAACACTCGCCTTCGGTTCTGGAATGGGGCCGGCATTCTTTGAATCATATAATGCCTGCACAAGCTTACGCATCGGACCACCGATATCGGTCAGGTCTCCGGCATGATCCCACAGGGGATAGTTGACGTTCAGGCCGCCGCCACTTTGCTGACGAAACCCCGCGACACGACGCTCCGCTTCCTCGCCACTGAAACCCCACATGCCGAGTCCACCGAGTCCCCCGGAATTGCTGACCGCAGCGGCTAATGAGGGCGTTGTATGATCGCCCATCGGGGCCTGAAGAATGGGCCATTTTAAACCGAGCCGCTCAGTTAGTTTGTTTTGAGACCACACTGTTTAAACCATCCCCCTGAGATTGATGCATGTCGAACGTATTCACAGCTGCCGCGGATGTCGAGCCAACGCCCGCAATGCTGCAAGTTCGGAAATATTGTCGCGTGGTCGTCAGCCGATGAACAGAATTTAGCGATCCATCATTGGCACGGCTTTAGCGCTTCTGCCCAAACAGGATTTTCCGTTCTTCCTCGGTCGGCGGTTTCTGGCGTCGATCCTGTTTTCCAAGCGCAACTCCTCTTTGGACTGCAGGTCGTTCCTTCACCGCCTGCCGCCAGCGCGCCAGATGGGGATAATCCGCCAATGGCAGGTCCATGGCCTTGGTGATCAAAGCCCAGGGGAAATTGATAATATCGGCGATCGAATAGGCATCACCAACAAGCCATTCACGGTCTTCAAGGCGACTGTTAAGAACAGCCATACAGCGAATTGATTCAGCTTCGTAACGTTTTCTTCCATAACCGTGTCGCTCTTCTTCAGGTGCATAATTGAAGAAGTGGCTGTGCTGCCCCATCATGGGTCCCTGGTTGCCGGTTTGCCAAAACAACCATTCTAAAATCTGTGTGCGTTCTTCAGCGCCCGTAGGCAGGAATTTTTGATATTTTTCCGCCAGATACATCATGATCGCACCAGACTCGAAAACAGACACAGGCTCACCTCCTGTGTCATGGTCGACGATCGCCGGCATCCGGTTATTGGGGCTTATTTTCAAAAACTCTGGCTTGAATTGGTCGCCCTTGCCGATATTGACCATGATTGTGTTGTAGTCGATCTCCAGTTCCTCAAGCAGAATGGACACCTTCCAGCCGTTGGGTGTGGGCCAATAGTAAAAATCAATCATTGGGCATGCCCCTCCGGATGGCCAAGGCTGGTCACACCATCACCGGCAAGCTGTTCGATTTCATCGTCACTCAATCCGATATGCCCTAAAATCTGATGGCTGTCCGCGCCCAGCAGCGGTGCCGGAAGACGGAAACTGGTGGGTGATTTGGAAAACCGGGGGGCTGGCTGCGCCTGGCGCAGGCGTCCTGCCACGGGGTGATCAATCTCAAGCACCGTTTCATTTGCAAGTGTTTGAGGGTGTCTGATGACTTCACCACGGGTCAGAACAGGCGCGCAAGGCACATCTTCGGCCTCCAGGCGTTTCAGCCAGTTTGCCGCTGTATCGCCACGCAACACATCCTGTGTCATTTGCAACCGTTCATCGATGTTCTTGCCACGCAGCGCAGCACTGGCGAAGCGGGAATCTTCCAGCCATTCCAGGCGATCAAATGCACGGCAAAGCCCTCCCCATTCCTTGTTGGACTGAACGGCAACCGAAATATATCCATCTGCGGTTTCGTAGATCAGATCGATAAAACTCTGGGCCGTCTCACGCGGCAATTCATCGCCAACAAACGTATGCGCCCCCATATCGGAGCCCCATAAAAAGCTGACAACCGTGTCAAACATCGAGAGCTTGATATGTTGTCCCTCTCCTGCACCTTTGCCACCACTGCGTTCTCGATGAAACAGGGCCGCCGTAACCGCCTGACTGGCGGCATAGCCGGTAAGCTTGTCGGGAAGAATGGTTCGCACCAATCTTGGGCGATGTTCATCGGCACCCCCCTGCACGGTCGTCAGACCAGACAAGGCCTGCACCAATGGGTCATATACCGGCTTTTGGGCATAGGGACCGCTGTCACCAAATCCGGCGATCGACAGGTAGATCAATGAAGGATTGATTTCTTTCAACCTGTCATATCCAACGCCGATGCGGTCAGCCACACCGGGTCGAAAATTCTGCGCGACCACATCGGCATCGCTGGCCAGACGATGGAAAATTTCCACCCCTCTGGGATCTTTCAGATTGAGCGTCAAAGATCGCTTGTTGCGGTTGTTGTTGACAAAGGAAGCGCTGAGACCATTGCGCTTTGTCGATACCGCCCGCGTATGATCGCCCCCTCTGGGGTTTTCAATCTTGATTACATCGGCCCCCTGATCAGCCAGCATCAGTGTTGTGGTCGGCCCGGAAATCATGGAGGTCAGATCAAGCACACGTATGCCGTGAAGCGGACCAGGGGCGGGTGATGTCATCGTGTCGTATCCTTGCAAGCAGCTGTGCTGCACGTTGTGAGATGTTCAATGTAGTTGATCGGTATCTGGAGGCAATAATGAGTGACAAATTCGTGACCCACAAAGGTGGCTGTCATTGTGGAGCCGTATGCTTTGAGGTGAAGGCCCCCGCGGTGCTGGAGCTGGATGAATGCAATTGCTCAATCTGCGCCATGAGTGGGTATCAACATTATTGTTTGCCGTTCAGTCAGTTTCGCCTCATCAGTGGTCTGGACAATTTGCAACTCTATCAATTTGGGTCCGGCACCGCCAAACACCCGTTTTGCAAAACCTGCAGCATCAAGAGTTTTTATCATCCCCGGGCCTATACACAGGGGGTGAGCATCAACGCCAACTGCCTGAATCCCGAAACGATAGAAGAGATGCGGATTGTTCGTCGATTCAACGGCCGCGAATGGGAAAAGACTTTTCAGGATAACGCCTATCAACCACCCGGCGAATGATACCGCTACATCACTTCCGCGGTTGTGTCGCCAAATACACCGGCAATATTTGCATGGCGTCCAAACTGGTCTTCATCAAGCGGCACGACATCATGCATGGTCGTGCGTTGCAGCAGATCCATGACCCGTTGCTTTGAAGGCTGGTGCACGTTTTGACAAAAATCGTCATCCTTCAGGGCTTGCTGCATGGCCTCGGCCAGCGCGATGATCCGGTCGGTATCGGTAAAATGGGCACAGATCATCAAAATATCATTGCCAGCTTCCAGAAAGCGAGGGGCTGCATCTGCATCATCGAAAAAACGATCCATGGCATGCATACCAATGTCATCGGACACCACCACACCGTTATAGCCCAGACGGTTGCGCAGGATGTCGGTTGTAACCATTTTTGACAGGGTGGCCGGGCGATCCGGATCAATATCAGGAAACAGGATATGACTTGTCATAACCATTTGGACACCGTGGTTGATGGCGGCAGCAAAGGGCACAAGCTCCCGTTCCAGTAGCCCCTCCAGCGAACGTTTCACCACCGGCAACGCGTAATGGGAATCAACATCGGTATCACCATGGCCGGGGAAATGCTTTGCACACGCCCACACACCCTGACTGTGCAGACCATCCATCAAGGCCAGCCCACTTTCACCCACCAATTGCGGCGATGCCCCGAAGGACCGGTCGCCAATCACCGGGTTGTCAGGGTTGGTCTGAATATCAAGAACCGGTGCAAAATTCATATTGATACCAATCGACGCCAGTTCCCGGCCCATGGCGGTTCCGATTTCTCCGGCATGTTGTGGCCATTGAGAGGCGCTGCGGAACCGGGTGATTGGATTTGGAGTGCGGCACACCCGTCCCCCTTCGTGGTCGGTGGCTATGAGAAGATTCGGGCGGCCCACAACTTCACGAATTTCTGCAACCAGAAGACGCTGGTTTTCAAGCCAGGTCTCGTAGTCGACCTCATGCAGAAAATTGCTTTTGAACAGGATCACACCTGCCGGTTTCACTGCATCCAGCAGGTATTTGTCCCTATCCTGCAACCGCGGTGTCGGTTGCAGGCCCAAAAAGAAGTGATGGCCAACGTCAGAAAGGGTCAAGGGTATCTCGCTCAAAGTCCAACAGTGATTCGAGTATAACACCAATCCATTTCATTGTTGTTAACCATGGTGGGACATTGCTGCGCGATCAGCCTTTCGCTGCAGCCGGAGGTGTCGTGCAGCATTGACCGAAAGCGGCAGTTGATAGGCCGCCTGCACGGCGTCGCGACGATAGCCCAGATCATCGAGAATCCTTTGGTCCTGATAAAGCAGGTTTTCAAAGGCCTGCCGGTCAATGCGTCTCTGGCGACGCAGGCGGCGATAGGCAACGATGCCTGCCCAAAGCCGGTGCCACGATTGCGGCAATCGCAGCAACGCTCCGGTTTTGATGTCGGTATCACAATCAATTTCAAAAGTGGTCATGTCTGTCTCCTTGTGTGAGATCAACATGGGCTTGACTAATCCGTTAGTTGAACGAATAGTATTGACCGTACCTATCAGAAAAATTGAACTGACACATGACCCCGCTTGCCAACCTTTTGCTGGAAACAGATCTGATCCGAACATTTGTGGCAATTTCTGAATTCGGCAGCTTTTCGTCGGCTGCCCGCCAGGTCAACCGCACACCGTCTGCCATCAGCATGCAGGTCAAAAAACTGGAGAGCCAGCTCGGCCGCACGCTGTTTCGACGGGAAGGACGGGCCGTGACGCTGACGCCTGCGGGAGACACGCTGCTCGCCTACGCACGGGACATGCTCCGCTTGAACGATGAGGCCGTATCACATTTTACCCAACCGGCGATTGAGGGGAAAGTCTCGTTCGGTGCGCCCGATGATTTCGGCACCCGTTTCCTGCCCAACATCCTGCGGCGCTTTGCAGCCACCCATCCGCAGGTCGAAGTCGCCGTCAGTCTGAGTTCGAGCGAACATCTGCTTCAACAACTGGCCGACGGCAATCTTGATGTCAGCCTCATCACAGGTGTCCGGGACGGGATCAATGACCAGCTCGGCGACGTGGTCTATACCGAACCACTGGTCTGGGCCGGAGTTCGGGGTGGTCGGGCCCATGCCTTGGAAACACTTCCTCTTGCCCTTGCCGGACTTGGGTGCTGTTGGCGACATGCAGCCGTTGATGCGTTGAAAGATATCGGGCGTAGCTTTCGTATCGCCTATACCTGTGAAAATTGTCAGGGCCAACTGGCCGCCCTGCTGGGAGATCTGGCTGTCGCACCGCTCCCTGAAAGCCTGATCACGCATCAGTTTGAGCGTCTGGGCGAAGTTGAGGGTCTGCCAAAAATAGGTGAATACGACATCCGCATTTGCCGCTCTGACGACATGGGCAAAGCTGCCTCCGCTTTCAGCGATCACGTGGTTGCCAGTTTCAAAACACTTTAGCAGCAACAACCATCAGCTGCCGCGCAGACGCGGCGGGCGGGTTGACAAAATCCGTCTCCAAAGATTTAATTAACATATTAATTATTTTGATGTGAAACATGATAACCAGCTTCGACGATTCACTGCCAATGCTGCTGCACCGTGCCTTGGATGGAATCATGCCCGATTACCGTGAGTTGTTTGCGCGCTACAAGCTGACAGAGCAGCAATGGCGCATTCTGCGAGTTCTGTGGTCGAGCCAAAAAGTCACATCTGCCGAACTTGCCCATCGCACCCTGTTACCGGCTCCAAGCCTGGTTGGCATTATCGACCGTCTGGAGAAGAAGAAGCTCGTTTCGCGCCTGCGCTCCGTCAAGGATCGACGCGTGGTCTATATTGTCGCCACCGCAGAAGGACGCGCGTTGGAACAGGAAGTCTCACCCCAGGTGCAGAAGATCGATGAGCGACTGCGCTCAGCCGTAAGCGTCGAAGAGTGGCACAGCATGGAAGAAACCCTGAAAAAATTCTCGTCCGGCATGGCACAGCGTGATCCAAAGCTGTCAGCCCTGGCGGAAGGTACGACCAATAATTGAGGAACCGGATCATGGATGAATCAACACACAATCACGCCGATGCTGCTCCTGAGCAGGCGACCCAATCGATCACAAGTAGCGCAAGCGGCACCGGCATTCGCACAGGCGCACAATATCTTGAAGGATTGCGCGACGACCGGGAAGTATGGACCGAAGGCAAGCGCATCGCTGATGTGACTCGTGAACCCAGCATGATGCGCGGTGCCCAAACTCTTGCGTCATTTCTCGACAGGCAAGACGAAGACACCTACCGTGACACAGTTACCTATCTGGACGACGATGGTGACCGCTGCGCCACCGCCTACATGATTCCCAAGTCAAAGGAAGACATTGCCCAGCGGGGACGCGCCTATGTCCAGTGGGCACGCTGGTCAAATGGCATGTTTGGCAGAACACCGGACTATAAAAATGCCTCGCTGATGGCATTCGCTGGTGCAACGGAATTTCTGGCACAAGGCACGAAGGGTCAGGCCGACTTCGCAGGCAACATGACCACTTTCTACAAACTCGCCCGCAAAAACGACAAGGTTCTTACCCATACGCTGGTCAACCCGACGTTCAATTTTCAACAAGCTGCATCGGGAAAGTTCAGTGAAAAAGTAGCCTTGCAGGTGGTCAAGGAAACCGACGCCGGCATTATCGTCAACGGTGCCCGTTTGCTCGCAACACTTGGCCCGCTTGCTGATGAAATCGAGGTCTTTCCCTCCACCGTCTTGCGCGCAACGGAAGACAACATTCCTTTCGCCTTTGCCTTCGCGATTCCAATCGCAACACCGGGCCTTAAGCTGATTTGTCGCGACACCTATGACCATGGCAAGTCCCATTTCGACGCCCCTCTTTCTTCCCGTTATGAAGAAATGGACGCTGTGGTCGTGTTTGAAAATGTGTTTATACCCTGGGAACGCATATTCATGTATGGCGAACCCCATTTGTGTAACCAGGCCTTTGCGGCAACCAATGCAGTCGTGCACATGATGCATCAGGTTGCCTGCGGCAAGCTGGTCAAGTCTGAATTTCTGCTGGGCATCCTGTGTTCCATCGCCCGTGCGTCCGGACGCGACAAGGATTTGCACACCAAAGGTCTGATAGCGGAAGTCATGCAGATGACGGAAACAATCCGAGCCCTTCTGTTCTCAGCCGAAGCTCAGGCCCATGAAGACCAGCATGGTAATTTCATTCCCCTGCGCGGGCCTCTCGACACCTCCAGAAACCTGTTTCCAAAATTCTATCCGCGCATGATCGAAATTCTGCAGCTGATTGGTTCATCCTCCTTGATGGCGACACCGGCTGAAGCTGATTTTTCCAATGAGCTTGGCACAGATGTTGAGCAGTATTTTCAGCTCACCAACATGGACAGCCGCGACCGCGTTGGCCTGTTCCGCCTTGCCCATGATGTGGCGATATCCGGATTCGGCACCCGGCAGGCCCTGTACGAACGCTTCTTCTTTGGTCCACCGGCCCTGATCGCATCGGGTTATTACGACCTCTATGACAAGGACCCGCTGATCGACCGTGTAGACGCACTTCTCAACGAGGCATGACAGTTCAAATATTGATGGTGACAACAACGAAGCAAGAATCGTAGTCTGTCCGAATGTTCAATCTCGATCACCCTTTTTTCCGCCCGCTTTGGAAGCGCATTGCGACGGTATTTGTATGTTTTGCCTGGGCTGTCGTTGAATATATGAACGGCAACCCCCTTTGGGGAATGTTTTTCCTCGGTCTGGGCGCGTTTGTGTTTTTTCAGTTTTTCTTGAAAAACAATACCTTCAAATGAGGGCTCACGGCGCGCTGTCAGCTAACCCAATTCAAACGTTGTGATGCCAAACATCCGCTCCAGAGGAAGATCAGGAATGTCACCCCGATACATGCGGGCAGTTTCAAACGACGGCTTCAAACCGATGCGTTCGGCCAATTGAACCGCGTTTTGATTGGGCAACGGCACATCAAGAGATATTTCACTCCCGGATGGCACGTCAGCACACACGGCTCCCAACAAACTCTCGGCGATGGCGGTATCATCAGCAAAAAGCGGTCCAATCTTATACCCTGTGCGGCACTTTCTGATTGTTGCAAATCCCACTACATTCCCGTTGGCTACCGCCAGCGTTGACCGGCGTGTTTCTGCCATCGTTGGATCAACCCATGCCCGTATAAACGCATCACGGGCATCTGGAAAAAACCGCCTGTCATAGTTTTGTACATCATCAATGTCGGCAGCGCCCAGTTCACGCAGTTCAATCCCGGAAAGCGTTTGGCAATCAAATCCGGTTGGTCCCGTATAGCGCACGCTGGGATGCACATAGGTGAAACCACTTACAGCATAATTGTCCTGCTGATCGGGAACGCCATCCAGGCCAACCGTGCGGCCAGCAAGATAGTCCATTCCAGCGTTCCAGGTTGCGATGCCTGCTCCGGTACCACGATGGTCGGGGTGGACGATATAAAAACCGAGAAAGCCGAATTGGGAACCATATCGCACGACCGATATGGATGAAATCGGTGTTGAACCTTTCCAGCCCATCAGAAACCCCAGCGGATCCGCACGAAAGAATGCGGCAAGATCATCCAGTCCCGGATTCCAACCTTCATCAGCGGCCCATTGCACTGCGGTTGCGAATTCTTCAGCGGTGGCCGGACGAACGACCAGATCTTCATCATCACGGCTGTTCATTTCGGGCTGTCCTGTTCAGCGGGCAATTGACTCGCTATCATCATAGGACTGTTATCGGGACAGGGCCATGATTTCCTTGTTGGCGCGAGCCAGTCTTTCAGATATCAGCCGCACGATGAAACTATGCAACAACCCGGCTTCCGTGGGGTGATTCTTATTCATCTGCCTGAAGGCTTCGCTGTCCAATCGATACAGGTCACAATCATCAATCACCACCGTCGAAGCCGAACGGGGTGCTCCCGTATACAGTGCCATCTCGCCGAGGATGGCTCCCTCGCGCATGGTGCGCAGGTGAAGCGTTTGCTGATTGGGCAATTCAAGAACGATTGATGCGGTGCCTTGCAGGATCAGATACAATGAATCTCCCGGATCGCCTTGCTTAAACAGTGTTTCGCCGCGGCGTACTGAAACCCGTGTAAAGCAGCTGGACACAACTTTGGCAGCATTTGCATCCCCCAGAAGCGCGCTCAACAATCCAATCGGATCCTTCATATCGTCAGTCGAACTGAATCCCTCCAATATGCGATCGTCGCACCAGGCCACGCCTTCGTCCAAAGATTCAAACAAGTTAAGCGGGCTTTCTCCGTCGTCACCTTTTGCAATCGACGCCGCGAACCGATCCCGGATCGCCGGCGAACACCCGGTCATCACCAACGTCACATCTTCCTTGCGACAGACCTGAAGTAATTTGGCAAAACTGTTGACGGCGGATGTGTCCATCACAACCACATGTTTGAAGTCGAGCACCAGATAGCGAATCTTTTCGCGTTCGGTATCAATCAGCAAGCCGCGGATGTCTTCAATCAGTCGGCTGGCTGTGCCGAAAAACAGGAAGCCCTGCAAAACCATCAAATGCAGCTCTTCACCATGCTGGTCCAGGTATTGGCTCTGTTCACGGTTTCGATCCACATTACTGACGTGCTCACTGCCGGTCATGGACGACTTGATCACGCTGAGCTTGCTGTAGCTGTGAACAAACAGAAGTATGGCCAGCACAATGCCAACAGCAACACCTTCCAGGATACCATAGGCAGCGACGACGACGAGAATCCCGCATACAACTGCAAAGTCTGTAGCGGGTAGCTTTTTGCGGGCATACCACACCCATGTCATCAGGAAGTCGATGCCGATATAGATCAGCAACCCACCCAGCAGCAGGGTCGGGACATAGGCTATCGGTGCTGGTCCGACAAAAATAGCCGCAGTTATCAATGCGCCGTAAATCAAAATCCAAAGGAAACGGTCAGCGCCAAACTTATAGGCGAAAGAGGTGTCAGCGGCCGCCTGCAGAGCCAGCGGTCCCGTCAGAAGACCATTTATGACATTGCCCCAGGCGGCAGCTTTCAATTCGTGATTGGGGTCGATGTCCCTCTCAAGAACAATTTCAATGCCGGACGTATCCAGCAAAACCATAATGATGCTCATCAGTGTCATCACCAAAATGGCGCTTATCTGCGGTAGGATTGCGGCCCACTCCACCGTCTGCAATTGGGCAAACGTGAAAGCAGGAAAGAACCCACCGCCCCCCGTCTCAATGGTTGGCAACCATCCATCGGCACTGGCGTCATCGATCGTATGGCCGGTAAGAAAAATGACCAGATAGAACAGAAGCACGGTGGCCACCAAAAAGGACGGCATCAACATCCAGTGTTTGATGCGACTTTCTGCAATGTAATAAAGCACCGCAAACCCAACAGCCGGTGCCAAATGCAGCAGAACCTTCCAATTGGCAAAGCTGGAAAGATCACTCGGGTCCACCAAAGATCCGAGGGAAACAAATATTCCGCCCTTGAAGAGCAAAAAGCCCAGACCGGCAAAGAAGCCACCCATGACCGGATAGGGAATATAGCGCGCCATCCCGCCCAGCTTTGCCTTACCGATAATGAACAGGACAACGCCAATAAACACGGTTGCAGACAGGATTGCAGCAATCACCGTTGCTCCAATAACCTCATCTGGCTGTCCCTGCATCGTCAGGGCAATACCCGCAGCCATGCTGGCTACGATCGGCGCCTGTCCGCTGCGCGGACCTGCCAGTACGGCCTTGTAGCCGCTGCCGGCAGCAACCAGCACGCCACCCAAAACGCTGCCAATCAGGAATATTCCAATTCCGTTACCGAAACTGGCGATCAGGGGGCCTGAGAACACCAGAGCAGCAATAGAAATAGCTGTCGTGATGTTCATAACCGCGAGCAGAACCGCCGCAGTAAAATTCGGCAACAGGATTTTAGGACTGCGCAAGGCCTCAAACAAAGAGCCAAACGCCTCGCCAATCTGGTTGCCAGCCAGACCTGAACGCATTTTCGAATTGGATTTAGAAGATGCCCCCCCAGCACCCTCGTTGCTCCCGGCAACCAATTGGGTTGCCACACCGTTGGATTCAGTCACTGTTGTCCACTAGGCCCTAGGATCAGGACTCGTTAAATCCACCATATTACGATTGCTGCGATCGTGATTGCTGCCATGAAGATGTCCGCTCTTCGGTCATATCGGGTTGCGATACGGCGCCAATCCTTGAGCCTTCCAAACATGTTTTCGACCTTA
>CAJQPW010000360.1 GCA_905480295.1 uncultured Rhizobiaceae group bacterium
GATTCAGGCGAGATATCCAACGCCCGTCACAGGGCATTTACAGGCACTTTCAAGGCCGGCATGCCTGCCTCATCGGTGGGTACTTCACCTGCCCTCATATTCACCTGTAGCGACGGCAAAATGAGTTTGGGTACCGCCAGAGTTGCATCGCGTTCAGTGCGCAACTTGATAAATTCCTCACGGGTCGCCCCTGCGCCAATATGAATATTGTGCGCCTTTTCTTCGGCGACAGTTGTTTCCCACTGGATGTCACGACCATTGGGGCCGTAGTCATGGCACATGAACAGCCGGGTCGCGTCGGGAAGCGCCAGCACTTTTTGGATGGAGTCATACAGAACGCCAGCATCACCGCCGGGAAAGTCTGCCCGTGCTGAACCGCCGTCAGGCATGAACAGGGTATCACCAACAAATGCGGCATCGCCTATCACGTGAACCATACAAGCCGGCGTGTGTCCCGGTGTGGCCAGTGCGACTGATTCCATGTTGCCAATTTGATAGGTGTCGCCATCAGAAAACAGCGCGTCAAACTGGGACCCGTCGCGCTGGAAATCTGTTCCTTCGTTGAAGACTTTGCCGAAGGTTTCCTGAACCGTCATGATGTTGGAACTGATGCCAATTTTCCCGCCCAACTTTTCTTGAAGGTAAGGGGCGGCAGAAAGGTGATCTGCGTGAACGTGAGTCTCGATGATCCATTCCACGGTGAGACCGTTGGATGAAATATATTCAATGATCTCGTCTGCATTTTCGTGGGTGATGCGGCCAGCTGCATAGTCGATATCCATCACGGAATCGACAACTGCGCAGGATTGGCTCTGTGGATCTTTGACAACATAGCTGATGGTGTTTGTTGCCGGATCAAAGAAGCCCTTCACCTGTGGTTTGGTCGAAAGGTTTGGCGCGAATGTAGACAAGTTTCTTCCTTTCTAAGCTGAAACGAGAGTGCGTGATTTTTGTGCGATTGATTTTGCGGCAACCATGCCAACCAGCATGGTGGAAACAAAAGTCAGCGTGCCCGTCGCACCAATCGGCAAGGCCGTAACCGCTGGTCCCGGGCAAAAGCCACCTAGTCCCCAACCAATCCCAAAGATAGCTGCCCCTGCAATGAGCCGAGTATCAAAGTCTGAACGGACAGGAAGATGGAAGACATCTCCAAAGAACGGTGCGGATCGTTTTTGCACCAGCCAGAAGCCCGGCATGGTGACAGCAATAGCGCCGCCCATGACAAATGCCAGACTCGGGTCCCAAGAGCCAAACAGGTCGAGGAAGTTTTGAACCTTTGCCGGATTAGCCATGCCGGACAAAATCAGTCCGGTGCCAAACATCAGACCTGCAAGAAGGGTGTTGAAAGATTTCATTTGGCTAGCCTCCAAAATCGTGACGAAGGATGAACACTGAGACAAATGCAGTGCCCATGAAGGTAATTGTGGCAACAATTGATCGTCCCGACAGCCGGGATATGCCGCAAACGCCATGCCCACTGGTGCAGCCATTTCCCAGAACGGAGCCAAATCCCACGAGTAGTCCTGCTATGGCCAGAAGCGGCAGATTGGTCGAGACCACTTGCGCTGGAGCTTGTCCGGAAACCAAGTGTGCCAGGGGTGCTGCAAGTAGCAGCCCGACGACAAAGACCAGCCCCTGCGGCCAGGCACTCCGGTCTATAGAAGGGGGAAGAAGACGGGAGACAATGCCGCTAATTCCAGCAATCCGTCCGTGGGTGGCCATGAACAAGACTGCAGAAGCGCCAATGAGAGCGCCACCAACCAGCGAGCTTATGGGGGTGAATTGAGTTTCCAAAGATCTTCTCCAAAATCCAGACTTCAGTGGCACGCTCACGATTTGCTTGAGGGAACTTGCCTATTCATCGAACTTCATTTATATAAGTAATCGTAAATATGCAAGAACCTGAATGTTATAATGTTGGATTTTTCCGAACTCGAACCCAAGATCATGGATGCAGCGAAGCTGATGGAGATGCTGTCACAGCCCATTCGATTGAAGATCTTGTGCACTCTGCTTGAAGGCGAACAAAGTGTTCTGAGCCTGGCTGCCACTGCGGAGCTCTCACAGCCAGCCATGTCGCATCACTTAAAAAAACTTCGCAATGCAAATTTGGTTTCAACTCGACGAGATGGGCAGACCATCTATTACTCGCTTAAAGGGCGAGAGGTGGCAGAAGTCCTGAAAGTCTTGCATCGTCTGTATTGTGGAAGTCTGGATAGCAGTCCTTAGGGCGATCACCTTCCCCAAGACTGGGCAAGCCCAGAAGCTCCAATCTGTCAATCTCCGCAGATCTGCCCTTGAAACCCTGATGATTGGCGGCGCTGCTGCTTCGATTGCGTTTTTTGTGGGAACATTGTTCCATACATAGTGGATATCGGATGAATCCCTACCAGTTGGTCGTCCCGGTTTGGCTTGAGTTCAAGAAGACAATCTTGCTAGGCTGTTCCCGATTTTATTTGGGCAAAGAGGCGATTTGGGTGCGTTTGGCTGCTTTTTTCATATTGTTGCTGGTCGCGTGCATCTCGACTCTAGCCAAAGCAGAATTTGTCGTTCCATCCCATTTTGGATCCTCTAATGTCCCTGCGAAAAATCCCCTAAGCGAAGATGCGTTTGAACTGGGGCGACGACTTTTTTACGACCCCGTTCTTTCAGGCAGCAATCTCGTCTC
>CAJQPW010000361.1 GCA_905480295.1 uncultured Rhizobiaceae group bacterium
GTGCCACGTTCCTTGTCCCACAAGACGGGAACGCTGACGCGGCCGGTATAGTCTGGCTTTGCCTGCGCGTAGATCTGGTACATGCGGGAGTGGCCAAACAGGTGATCTTGGGTGACTTCCTTCGCATGCTCACCGAAAGTCCATCCTTCAGCCCCCATGAAATGATCGACCACCGACACGCTGATGGCGTCTTCAAGACCTTTCAGTTTGCGAAAGATTGCGGTTCGATTGGCCCAGGGGCAGGCATGGGAAATATACAGATGATAACGGCCAGCTTGTGCCTTAAATCCATCTGTGCCGCTTGGTCCGGCGCTGCCGTCGACTGTAATCCAGTTTCGAAACCCGGCGTCCTTGCGGACAAATCGTCCGCCTGACCCGCTGGTGTTCAGAGGCTTTTCTTCCCATTTTCCATCAACGAGTTGTCCCATAATTGAATTCCAAGGTCTGCAACAGTGCTACACCTAAGTGCAGACTTGGCAGGTCGCAAGATGAATGGACTCTGGACGTGACGAATTCTGCGTGATACAGCGCAATCTGGTTTGGAGAATTGATCCCATGATCCCGGTAGGAAAACTGCGACGACGAATCATCTGAACACCGCCTCGGGGTGGTGGTTGATTATTCGTGCCCGCATATGCGGCACCGTGTTTCCTATCCTGACAGACCAGATTTCCCATGACCTGCACCGATTATACCGTTCGGCCTGAAAGCATCAGCGATGCGGCCAAAATTGAATCCCTGACCGAAACCGTTTTTGGCCCGGGCATGCGCGCCCGTGCGGCCTACTTCCTGCGTGAGGGCGTCGATCATACGATGGCCCTGTCCTTTGTTGTAGAAAGCCGAGATGCCGTGGTGGGCACGGTTCGGTTGACGCCGGTCGTATGGGGTAAAACAGTTGTCCTGATGTTGGGGCCTTTGGCCGTACTGCAATCCCTGAAAGGGAAGGGCATCGGCAAACTCTTGATGCAAACTGCGGTGGATGCCACAAACGTCAGGGCAAAGGGCGAAGGTGAACCTCTCATCATTCTGGTTGGTGATCTCGACTATTATGCGCCCTTTGGGTTTCAGCAGATAAGTCCGGCCAAGATCACTCTGCCCCGTCCTGCCGACCCGAGCCGCGTTTTGGCGTGCGAGCTGGTGCCGGGTGCTCTGGCGTCAATGCAGGGCGCGGTGAGCCGTTATTTTGAGTTTTAACGGCCTTCGCGGGCCCACATGCCGGATAATGCGAGAAGCAGCAGTCCGAGGCCGAGAAAACCTGCAAGCAGCGGTACCTGCGTTATCCCCTTCAGCACGCTTGCATCGGTGGAACGCAGACCCAGCCAGCTGCTGTTGCCGCTGCCGCTGCGCGTGCTGGCCGTGCCGCGAACCGGAACAATGCGGGGCAAGGACGAGGCCGCATCTGTTGTGCTGATCCGATTGACGACGCCGCCTGTTGCATTGGCGATCGGATCAAGCAGTTTTTTGGTCGAGATGATGTCGGCATATTCGCGTGGGTTGGCAGGTCCGACATGAGCCAGCGCGGTCAGCTCACCATTAGCCACCCGGTAGAGGCCGAGAGACTGGGCGATATGTTCGGCCTCAAACCGTCCGTCACCCTTGTCCACAAATTCCAGTGTCACGGCTTCACCCGTTGGCGTGATCAGATCAAGTCGTCCCGGATCATCCCCCATCGTCTGACGATCAACAATCAAACGATTGCCAACCGCCGTTGCACGCAACGCTTCTTCGTTGAGTTCAGGTTCTTTCATCAACCAGTGGCCCAGCCGACGCAGCAATTGAGTATGGGGGCCGCCACCTTCAAATCCGCGCGCCCACAGCCAGACATGGTCGGACATGAGCATCGCTATGCGACCCTTGCCGGGTCGGTTGAGCACCAGCAGGGGTTTTTCTTCGGCCCCATCCATGATTACGTCGCCCTGCGCATTGGCCCCGTCGATGAGGCGGAACCAGCGGCTCCAGTTCGGTGGTTCTTCGGAACCACGCTTGCGCAAGCCGGAAAGGCCTCGGGTCACCGGGTGACGGCGACCGGCCTCGGAAATTCTGGGGTGATAGGGCGCTTCGGTCACCTGGCCCGTTGGTTCTACGGGCAGTACCGATGCAAGAGGTGTTCTGTGGATGCTGGCCAGATCGGCATGTTCCGGTCCTGCCGCAATCAAGATTGCTCCACCTTCGACAAGATAGCGGGCAATATTATCGAAATACAGCACAGGCAACACGCCCCGGCGCTGATATCGATCAAAAATGATGAGGTCGAACTCATCGATTTTTTCGATGAACAATTCCCGGGTTGGAAAGGCAATCAGTGAAAGCTGATTGATCGGTGTGCCGTCCTGCTTTTCCGGTGGCCGCAAAATGGTGAAATGCACCAGGTCCACCGAAGCGTCAGACTTTAACAGGTTGCGCCATGTGCGTTCGCCGGCATGCGGCTCCCCTGAAACCAGCAACACCCGCAGGTTTTCGCGGATTCCGTCGACCACCGTAAAGGCCTGATTGTTGATCGGGGTGATTTCTCCATCAGCGGTCTCGGCGCGTAACTCGATTACGTTTTTGCCACCATGGGGAACATCGAAAAAGAAACTGGCTTCTTCACCAGCCAGCACCTGCTCAGCGGCGACAAATTCCCCATCAATGGAAATGCGGACATCGACCAGCCCGTCTGTGTTGGCGATATTGCTGTCGATGACTGTGTAAACGATTTCCTGATTTTCACCGACAATGCCAAACCGTGGTGCCCGTTTGATCAACAGGCGACGGTCACTGTCGTCAGCACTGCCGCTGATGAGCGCATGAATGGGTGCGTTGAACCCCAGTGCTTCGATGTTTTCTGGCACGTCGTGAATCTGTCCGTCAGTCAGTAAAATCGCGCCGCCGATCTGTTCCGGCGGAACGTCCTGCACCGCGCTGCGCAGAGCGGCAAACAGCGCCGATGAGGCATCACCGCTCTCAGCGCCACCATTCTTGGCAATCACTTCGCGCAGTTCAAATTGCGGAAACCGTTCAATCAGCGCTTTGAGGCGGGCACGTGCTTCTTCTGTCTGAGCATTGCGACCATCAAATTTCTGACTGTCAGTCTGGTCCACGACGATAGGGATCACGGTTTTCAGAGGTTCCCGGTCTTCCCGCAGAAGCGACGGGTTGCACAAGGCAAGAACGAGGAGGCAAAACGCCCCCAGACGCAGCCACGAGCCGCGCAGACGACGACCGAGACCGAACACAACAAATAGTCCCGCCATTGCCGCCACGATGGCGATGGTTGTCCAGTCGAACAGGGGAGCAAAACTGACCGACCACGCGCTCATTGACCCAACCTTTCCAGCAGAGCGGGAATGTGCACCTGATCGGATTTGTAGTTGCCCGTCAGCGTATACATGACGATGTTCACACCGGTTCGGTAGGCATAGATGCGCTGGGTCGGGTTAGCGGGAACAACCGGCAGGCTGGGTGATCCGTCTGCTTCGACAGCCCAGGCTCCGGCCATGTCGTTTGATGTAATCATGATCGAAGAGACGCCATCACCCTGACGGGTCGGGCGCTCGGCTGATTCTCCCTCGTCCTCCTGAGAGGTTTCAACCCAAAGCTTGCCTTCCAGATACCGTCCGGGAAAGACGTTGAGAAGATAAAACGCCCGGGTCAGCACATGGTTGTCTGGCACGGGTTCCAGCGGTGGAATGTCGAGGGATGAGAGGATTTCGCGCAACCGTTGGGTTTCAGCGGAGATCCGGCGATTGCCAAAACCTCCGGTCAGCTGATCACGGGTGTCGAACAGCACGCTGCCTCCCTTTTTCATGAACGCGTCAACCCGCGCCATGGCTTTGGCATCCGGGGGAGGACCCAGGGTGCTGACAGGCCAATACAAGAGTGGATAGAATGCCAGCTCGTCCGTGTTGATATCCACGCCTACAGGTTCCGCTGGTTCCAGCGATGTGCGTGAGGAAATGAAATTGGTCAGTCCGATCAGTCCCCTTTTGCTGATCCGGTCCAGTTGGTCATCACCCGTCTGGACATAAGCAAGCCGGGTTCGCAAGGTGTCTTCAAAATTGAAGTTGCTGGTTTGGGCCTGCACGGGTGGCGGGTGCAGCGCAAAAACAACGAGGCTGACAGCCGCCGCAGCTGCTGGCATTACCCTGCGCCGAAGGGCGCCAGCCATCCACAATACCGCAAGACAATCCAGCGCCAATAGCAACAGCGCCGCGGCCAGCAACCATGGTTTTAATGCGGTGCCTTCTTCGGTTGAAAATCTGCTTCGAATTGTGTCAGCGGGCAGCAGGTCTGTTGGCAATTGTTTCAAGTTGGCGGGTCCTTCAAACAGATTGAGTGCCACGAAAGCATCGCTTGTACCATACGTGCCCGGGGGTGTTTCAATGGTCACCTCCGGGGCTGTGCTTCCCCCCAGAAGCAGAGGTTGCATTGTCGGGCCCGGGGCCGTCAACGTTCCAAAACCATCGACCATGCGCAGCGGTGGCAGAGTGATCTGATCAGCGTCCGCCGTAATCGTTGGTGATCCATCCGGCGCAGAGGCCGTGCTGGAACGGGTTTTGTCAGCCGCGATGGCGCCGTTTGAAACGGCAACGATGCGCCGCAACATGTCTACGAATGCACCTGACAGGGGCAGATTTGACCAGGAAGCATTGGCGGTGACGTGAAACAGCACGATCCATCCTTCGCCCCGTTGGCTGGCTGTGACGAGGGGCGTGCCATCCGTGAGGCTGGCCCAGGTTTTCTCCGTCAGGTCGATACCCGGTTGCGCCAGCACCTGACGGGTTACGGCGACATCAGGCGGAACTGTCAGGCCATTGAACGGACTGTCCTCGTCAAACGACGCCAGCGGTTGGGGTGTGCCCCAGGTCAATGTCCCGCCCAGACTGCGACCACCACGGCGCAATTCCACCGGAACCAGCGTATCATCTGTGGCAGCGGCGAGACGGGGACCGGCGAAACGCACCAACATGCCACCGGCTTCAACCCAATCTTCCAACTGCTCACTGGCAACACCCGGCAGGGTGCCGATATCCGCGAGCACCAGGGTTGAGACGTTTTCTTCGATCAGTTGGGGGATGGCCTCAGCCACATTGGCGGCACGGGATTCGCGCACTTCGCTGAAGGGATTGAGGGCTCTTGATATGAAATAAAGCGGTGAAAGAAGTGGCTGTGCCTGATCGGCATTGCTGCCGGAAATCAATCCGACCCGGCGGCGGCGAAACCGTTCGTCCAGCAATTGGGTGGCCCCGGCCTGGTTCTGGGCATCGATAGAGAGTTTGGCAATTTCGTTGCGCAGTTCAACCGGCAGAACCAACTGCGCGGTGATGGTTTGCTTATCTGCAGCAAATGAATAGTCAACCGCCGAAATCGAGCGGCCTTTCTGGTCGTAGGCAGTCACTCTTCCGCTCGAGGCCGGTTGTCCGTCAGCGCGCTCGAGGGCCACGGACAACGCTTCGGGCGTGTTTGTGACTTTGCTGATCACGTGCAGATTCTGCAATTGCGACGTGAAATATTGCAGCTGCTGCGGTGCCATTTTTTCAAGCGAGGCCAGCAACTGTTCTGCCCCTTTTTGGTCAAGCCCATTGGACAACCATGCAATACCGGTAAAGGCGATGGTGTTTTCATCCAACCGTTTTGCCAAACCGGTCAGATCAACCGGCAGGGGCTGGGGCGTTGCCGCCTTTAACCGGGCTTCAACCTGCTCAACTCTTTGCGTGGCAAGCTCTACCTTGCCTCCCAACGTTGTGAGTGCCAGTGCCACGGGACGTTCGTTTTCCCGTGCCTGCGCCAAAAGATTGCGGGCCGTGGTCTGACGTTCTTCCCAGTCGGGACCCGTGGTCCAGCCGTCATCCATGATGATCAGAAGCGGCCCTTCACCGGAAATCCGGCTGTCCTGAGCGTTCCAGATCGGTTCGGCCAGCGCAACTATGACGAGTGCAGCCATCAGTAGGCGCAACAGGGTCAGCCACCAGGGGCTTTGTGCCGGTGTTTCTTCCGACTTGTTGACTTCAGCAAGGATCCGGGTTGGTGGAAAGACTTCCTGACGCGGACGTGGCGGGGTGAGCCGCAGCAGCCACCAGATCAATGGCAGCACGATCAGGCTGAACAGGATCAGGGGAGCGGCGAAGGTGAGGGCGAGAATGCTCATGCCATGGCCTCGCCACTTAGTCGGGTATGCAGGGCGACAAGGGCGGTGGAAGCCAGTGAATCCGTGTGATGCACGATATAGTTCCACCCCAAACGCTTACAGTGTTGGGCCAGAGTCTCACGGCGCGCCTGAAACAGCGTGGCGTAACCCTGTGCTAACGTTTCGGCGCGGCCATAGGTCAGCTTTTGTCCGCTCTCGGGGTCTTCAAATTCGGTGCGTCCTGAATAGGGGAAATTTTCCTCAGCCGGATCAACTATATGCACGAGGCTGCCGTGAATACCCTGTTCGGCGGCGGCGTTCAGCCGGGTCAGTGTGGTGTCTATGGGTTCAAGAAAGTCGGAAATAATGATCAGTTCCGAACGGTTGCGGATATTCTGGGTTGAAGGAAAGGCGAGGTCTTCATCGATCTTTGCCACCATCAGCTCGGCTGCGATGCGTTCGGCGGCAACCCGCGATGACAAGGCATTGGTAACACCGGGCCAACCCACCCGTTCACCACTCTTGGCCAACACTTCTGTCATGGCCAGCGCCAGCACCAGCGCCCGGGATTGTTTTGACACCTGTGCGGTTGTGCTTTTGAACAGCATTGATGGAGAATTGTCGGCCCAGATCCAAACCGTATGGGCCGCTTCCCATTCCTGATCGCGCACATAGACATGGTCATCACGGGCCGAGCGGCGCCAGTCAATCCGGGTCAGGCTTTCGCCCAGCTGATAGGGGCGAAATTGCCAAAACGTATCGCCGCTGCCGCGGCGACGACGGCCATGCCATCCGCTGGTCACGGTGTTGGCAATGCGTTGAGCTTCGATCAGCAGATCGGGAATCAGCGCGGCCCTTTCCCGGGCTCGCCCAAGAACGCCACTGCCGGATTCCGACGGTGCAACGCTGCCGATGTTTAATGCCAACCCGCTATCCTCACATCCAGGCCTGTTTCAGTTCGCCAATCACCTGGCGCACGCCAATGCCTTCAGCGCGGGCGCCAAAATTGAGCGCCATGCGATGTTGCAAAACAGGTTCAGCAAGGGCCAGCACATCATCGACGGATGGGGCCAGACGGCCATCGATCAGCGCGCGGGCGCGAACGGTCAGCATAAGAGCCTGCGACGCACGTGGCCCCGGTCCCCATGCTATATGATGGGTAGGGCCGTCATTATTGTCTTCGTCGGGGCGGGCTGAGCGCACGAGCCCGAGAATGGCCTCCACCACGCTTTCGCCTACTGGCATCCGCCGCACCAGCGCCTGAATGTCCATCAACTGTTTAAGATCCATTGCCTGCTTGGCCTTGATTTCTTCAGCGCCCGTGGTCTCCATCAAGATTTGCCGTTCGGCGTCGATGTCTGGATAATCAACATTCACCTGCATCAGAAACCGGTCCAACTGGGCCTCGGGCAGGGGATAGGTTCCTTCCTGCTCCAGCGGATTCTGCGTTGCCAGAACATGAAACGGTGCCGGCAGGTCATAGTGCTGCCCGGCAATGGTCACGTGATATTCCTGCATTGCCTGCAGCAGTGCCGATTGGGTGCGTGGGGATGCGCGGTTGATTTCATCGGCCATCAGCAATTGAGCAAAGATGGGTCCTTTGACGAATCTGAACGAGCGCTTGCCCGCGTCATCCTGGTCGAGGATTTCCGAGCCCACGATATCAGATGGCATCAGGTCCGGCGTAAACTGGATGCGTCCCGCTTCCAATCCCAGCACCGTGCCGAGGGTTTCCACCAATTTGGTTTTGGCAAGGCCGGGCACCCCGACCAGCAACGCGTGGCCACCGGCCAGAATTGTAACCAGGGTGTTTTCGACAACTTGTGATTGCCCATAGATGGTGGTGGCGATTGCTTCACGTGCTTTCGCCACTGTTTTTACCGCGGCTTCAGCTTCTGCAATCATCGCTTGTTCATCGGCAGCGCTAATTTTTGTCATTTCACTCATGGGTCACTCGCTGTGAGAAATCTGATTTATGTACATTGCCATGCTGACAAGCAGGACAATAGCCACTATTTCGTGACTATGCCCATGTTTGGGCCAATACTGTGACAGAGATAGGATGGCTTTCAGGAGTTCGCCATGTCTGAGAATTACAATCCAGAAGAAATTCCCACCCAGGCGCTGGAGGCACTGGTGGCCCGCGCTGGTCATACGGGCGACGGGCTGCCACCGGTAGAAAAATGGAATCCCGAATTTTGCGGTGATCTGGATATCGTCATCAAACGCGATGGCACATGGTTCTATATGGGAACGCCGATCGGTCGTGCGCCGCTTGTGCGTCTTTTTTCAACCGTGCTCAGAAAGGACGACGACGGCAAAACCTATCTGGTTACACCGGTGGAGAAGATTGGCATTACCGTGGAGGATGCCCCCTTTGTTGCGGTTGAAATGAACGCTTCACAGCAAGCCGATGAACAGGTCCTGACTTTTCGCACCAATGTTGGTGATTTGGTGGAATGCGGGGCTGACAATCCGTTGCGCTTTGATATTGTTGGAGAAACGGACCAGTTGAAACCCTATGTGTTGGTGCGAGGTCGGTTGGAAGCACTGCTCGCCCGACCGGTGATGTATGAGCTGATATCCTTTGGTGAAGAGATCGAAGTGGATGGTCAGGTGATGTTTGTTTTACGCTCAAAGGGCGAAGTGTTTCCGATTATGCCTGCTCAGAAACTTGCACAATTGAGCGCCTGATTTGGATTATCTGACCCCGAATCTCTATTCAACGGCAGCATTTGAAGCCCGGGTTGTTGAACGATTCAACAGCCGTGCCGACGTGCTCGCAGCGGTTGGGGGTGACCAGGTCTTGAACCCGCAACACCCGATGATAACGCAAGACCGTGAGTACAAGGCGGCGGCTGTTCTTATTGCGATAATTGATCGGGATGGCGAAGCCATGGTGCTGTTGACGCAGCGCACAGAACATCTGTCCAGTCACAGCGGACAGGTGGCCTTTCCCGGTGGCAAGATTGACCGCGGCGAATCGCCCCAGCAGGCGGCTCTTCGCGAAGCCCAGGAAGAAGTGGGGCTGGAATCCAGTCAGGTGAGACTGCTCGGTACGTTCGGCACCTATTTTACCGGATCAGGATACAGCATCGCACCCGTGGTGGCGATCGTAGAGGGCGAACCGGAACTAACCCTTAATGAAGACGAAGTGGCTGCGGCATTCGAAGTGCCCCTGTCCTATTTGATGGACTACAACAACCACAATCGCGAAAGCCGCTACTTTCAGGACACGGAAGTGTTTTATTACGCCATTCCCTATCAGGACAGCGTTGAGCAACCGCCGGTAGAGCGGCGCATCTGGGGAGTCACCGCAGGCATAATCCGCATGGTTCAGGATCGCATTTACGGCTCGGTGGATGATGATGACTGAGCGTATCGATCAAGCGTGGCTGTCCAGCGCCAGCCTTCAGGGCCTGTTGAAATTGTTGAGCGAAGATGGAGGGCAGGCTCGCATTGCCGGCGGGGCGGTGCGCAATGCCTTGCTCGATCAACCGATCAGTGATGTCGATATTGCAACCACGCTGATCCCATCTGACGTCACTGAGCGACTTGTTGCCGCTGGTCACAAATGTGTTGCCACCGGTATCGACCATGGCACGGTGACAGCAATTGTCGACGCTGATTCTTACGAAGTCACTACGCTGCGCCAGGATGTTGAGACTGACGGTCGGCATGCCAAGGTTGTCTACGGCACCAGTTGGGAAGCCGATGCCCGCCGCCGCGATCTGACCATCAACGCGCTCTATTTGGAGGCGGACGGAACAGTTGTTGATCCACTGGGCGGCATGCCCGATGTCCTGTCGGGAACCGTCCGCTTCATCGATGACGCCGAAATGCGTATTCGCGAAGATTATCTGCGTATTCTGCGGTTTTTCCGGTTCTTCGCCTGGTATGGCTCGTTTCGCCCCGATGCGGAGGGATTGAAGGCCTGCACCCGGCTCAAGGATGGTCTTGAGCAACTGTCTGCCGAACGCATCTGGCTGGAACTGTCAAAACTGTTTGATGCACCCGACCCCGGGCGCGCCGTCTTGTGGATGCGGCAAACCGGGGTGTTGAGCCAGGTTTTGCCGGAAAGTGAAAAATGGGGCATCGATGCCATGCCCAGACTGGTTGAAGCGGAAAGGGCCCGGCATTGGCCGGTCGACGCTCTGATCCGTCTGATGGCAATTCTGCCGCCGATGGAAGAGCGGGTGATCGAACTTTCAGCCCGTTTAAAGTTGCCCAACAAAGTCCGTGATCGATTGCTGCGCTGGAGCCGGACACCGGAACCGAATGCGTTGATGAAAAGGAATGCGTTTTTTAGATGGGCCTATTGGCAAGACCAGCAAGCGGTGCTCGATCGACTCCAACTGGTCGCGGTGCGAGACGATGAAAACAGCAAAAAATATCACCGTCAGTACAAATGGCTGATGCGCTGGCAGCGACCAGGTTATCCATTGCGTGGTCGCGACCTGATTGCCGCCGGTCTCGAACCGGGCCCGGATATGGCGGTCCAGCTAAAAAATCTGGAGCAGATCTGGATCGACAGCGATTTCGCCCTGTCGCGGGAAGAACTGCTGAAACAGTTCGCCGAGTCGGATCCGAAAAAATAACCCGTCTCTGCGGTATTGTGGTTATGGGAACTTCACTACGGGTGGCATGCTGCTCAATATTGAATTGACGTTGCCCCCGGTCTTAAGGCCAAAAATTGTGCCGCGATCCTGCAACAAGTTGAACTCGACATAACGTCCACGCCGGACCAACTGCTCGTCGCGCTCCACCGCGTTCCAGGGTTTCTCCATGTTCCGACGCACCAGCGTGGCATAGATATCTGCAAAATCACGGCCCACATCCTGGACGAAGGCAAAATTGGCCTGCCATTGATCCAGTGCCGCACCGCTGTGCAGGTAATCGAAAAATATTCCTCCAATGCCGCGCGGCTCATTGCGATGGTTGAGATGAAAATATTCGTCGCACCATTCCTTGTAATTATCGTAATCGGCGACGGCATGGTTCGTGCAAGCCTTCTTCATCGCGGCATGGAAATCAATGGTATCGGGGTCTTCCTGGTTGCGTCGGGCGTCGAGAACGGGCGTCAGGTCTCCGCCACCCCCAAACCATTGCCGGCT
>CAJQPW010000362.1 GCA_905480295.1 uncultured Rhizobiaceae group bacterium
AACATCTTGTTGACGTCGGAATAGGTGCGGGCGACTTTGGTCCATTTGGAATCCAGACCAAGTGAGCGGGCCTGTTCCTTCAGGTTGGTGTATTGCCCACCGGGCATTTCGTGCAGATAGACCTCTGATGCCGGTGCTTTAACGTCCGACTCAAAGGCTGCATATTGCGCACGCACCTGTTCCCAGTAGAGCGAGATCTCCCTGATCGCATCAGGATCCAGGGCTGGATCGCGGCGGTTGCCTTTCAGAGCCTCGACAATCGAACCCAGACACGGCTGCGATGTGCCGCCGGAAAAGGCGTCCATTGCAGCATCAACGGCGTCTACTCCGGCATCGACAGCCGCGAGGATGGTCGCCGCAGAAATTCCGGATGTATCATGGGTGTGAAAATGGATCGGCAGATCGGTTTCCTGCCGCAGGGTCTTGAACAGTTTGGTCGCGGCTGCGGGCTTCAGCAATCCTGCCATGTCCTTGATGCAAATGATGTGGCATCCCGCTTTTTCCAGCTCATGGGTCAGATCGACATAGTATTTCAAATTGTATTTGGGGCGTTGTGGGTCGAGCAGATCACCGGAATAGCATATGGCCCCTTCGCACAGTTTTCCTGATTCAAGCACTGCATCAATCGATACACGCATGTTGTCGACCCAGTTGAGACAGTCGAAGACCCGGAACAGGTCAACACCACCACGGGCGGCTTCATGGATGAATTGTGAGACCACATTATCGGGATATCCGGTATATCCGACGCCGTTGGAACCGCGCACCAGTGCCTGCAACAGCAGATTGGGTGCCCGCTCGCGGATCATGGCCAGCCGTTCCCAGGGGTCTTCAGTGAGGAACCGCATCGCCACGTCGAATGTTGCTCCACCCCAACATTCCAGAGACAGCAGATTGGGCAGAGACTTTGCATAGGCTTCGGCAACCGCGGTGATATCATGGGTCCGCATGCGGGTGGCCAGCAGCGACTGGTGTCCGTCCCGCATGGTGGTGTCCGTGATCAGGACCTTTTTCTGCTTACGCATCCACTTGGAAAAGGCTTCCGGCCCGTCTTTCTCCAACCGCTGGCGGGTTCCCGGTTTGATTTTTTCTTCAAACCATGGGGCAACAGGCGCTGGGGCTGAGAAATTGGGCCGCGCACGATCTCTTGCTTCGGGATGGCCGTTGACCGAAACATCGGCGACATAGTTGAGCAGGCGTGTGGCCCGGTCCCGACGCTTCACTTCGTGAAACAGTTCCGGGGTCGTATCGATGAATTTGGTTGTGTAAGTGTTGTTGCGGAATTTCTTATGCGTGATGATGTTTTCAAGAAATGTCAGATTGGTTGCGACGCCGCGAATTCGAAATTCACGCAGGGCACGGTCCATACGGGAGATTGTTTCTTCCGGGGTAGGAGCCCATGCGGTGACCTTTTCCAGCAAGGGATCGTAAAACCGGGTGATGACAGCGCCAGAATAGGCGGTGCCACCGTCCAACCGAATGCCAAATCCGGTGGCGCCCCGGTAGGCGGTGATACGGCCATAATCAGGAATAAAATTCTGCTCTGGATCTTCGGTGGTGATGCGACACTGCAGGGCATGACCGTTCAGGGTGATGTCTTCCTGATTGGGGACACCGGATTCGGGGGTGCCGATACGGTGACCATCCACCAGATGAATCTGCGCCTTGATGATATCGATTCCGGTCACTTCTTCCGTCACCGTGTGCTCAACCTGCACCCGCGGATTGACCTCGATAAAATAGAAATCACCTGAATCCGCATCCATCAGGAATTCAACGGTTCCTGCACCAAGATAGTTGGTCTTGTTGGCAATCCTCAGCGCATAACCACACAGCTCATCGCGCTGCTCGTTGTTCAGATACGGGGCGGGTGCTCTTTCGACTACTTTCTGGTTGCGGCGCTGGACCGAACAATCGCGCTCAAACAGATGCACGGCGCGGCCCTGGCCGTCCCCCAGTATCTGGGCTTCCACGTGGCGGGCATTTTCCACCAGTTTCTCAAGATAGATTTCGTCCTTGCCGAAAGCCGCTGCCGCTTCCCGGCGCGCTTCCAGCGCTTCATTCTCCAGATCCGATTCAGAGCGAATAACCCGCATGCCGCGACCACCGCCGCCCCAGGACGCCTTCAACATGATCGGATAGCCGATTTCGGCTGCCATTTCCTTGATGCGTTTCATGTTTTTCGGCAGGGGTTTGGTTGCTGGAACGACGGGAACGCCAGCCGAAACGGCCAGATTGCGGGCAGCCACCTTGTTGCCAAGTGATCGCATGGTTTCGGCCTTGGGGCCGATAAAGGTGATGCCGGCTTCCTGGCAGGCATCCACAAATTCGGGGCTCTCAGAAAGCAGACCGTAACCGGGATGAATGGCATCGGCGCCAGACAGTTTCGCAACACGGATGACTTCTTCAATCGAAAGATAGCTTTCGATCGGTCCCATCGGTTTCTCCAGATGAGGCCCGGAACCGATTTGATAGGCTTCGTCGGCCTTAAAACGATGCAGGGCCAACTTGTCTTCTTCGGCCCAGATAGCAACTGTTTTCAAGCCCAGTTCATTGGCAGCGCGGAAGACGCGAATGGCGATTTCAGAGCGGTTGGCGACGAGAATTTTTTTGATGGCCATAGGGAGTGGTAATTTCCGAATTCAGGGAGCACTGACACTATAGTCAGCTCCCGGCCTGGCCGAAAGTCCGTGGTTATGCGGATTAGTCGATTTGACCCGCCGTAAGGCGCAATTGGACAATTAAATTTCAGTCTGCCGGCCTATTTCGGCCGCATCTGCTCCCGGGGAAGATGAATCGTAAAATTATTCCGGATCCAGGCATCGGTCTCAGCATCGACGTGATCAGGAAAGTTTTCCGCCAGAACTTTTCGTTTGCGTTCAATTGCGAGCTGAACGATGTCAGGTTTGCCCAATTCGGCCCATTCCTTTGGTGAAAACCGGTTGGCAAGATCGGGGTATAGATATTCTCGCTGCATCAGTTCCAGGGTCTGTTCGTGGCCAAGATAATGCCCCGGCCCGTCAACACAGACGTCGCGCATGGCATCCAGACTCAGGGTTTTTTCATTGACTTCAATTCCACGAACACACCGCAGGGCCTGACCGAGGGCATCATTGTCAAGAAACAGGCTTTCCAGACAGAACCCCATCAGGGAGCCGTGCATGCCTGCGGCTTCATAGACCAGATTGGTTCCGGCCATGCCGGCCAGCACATAGGCAATGCCCTTTTCCCATCCGGCCTGGATGTCCGGCATTTTGGCATCACACATGCCAGCGGCCGAACCGCCAGGGAGATTGTAGTAATTGGCCATCTGTCCGCAGGCAGCGCTGAGCAGCGCCTGTTCACCGGACCCGCCGGACATGGCGCCGGTGCGCAGATCGGAAACGAAGGGCCAGGTTCCAAAAATTGCGGGATGGCCCGGGACCAGCGCGTTTACAAAAACCAGTCCCGCCAGCACTTCTGCGGTGGCCTGAACCACGGCACCTGCAATTGCTGCCGGTGCAGTTGCACCCGCCTGCCCGGCTGACAGGAGAAGCACCGGCATACCACCATAAACACAGGCTTCCAGAACATCGGTTGCGTCGGCTGCAAAGCGCAGGGGTGGCACAACAAAGCAGTTTGAATTGGAGACGAAGGGCCGTTCGCGGAATTTTTCTTCTCCGCCTGCGACTTTATAGAGCATTTTCAGGGCGTCAGGCACGAAATCGGCCAATGTGAAGGATGTGCCAATGTGTTTCGTCGTGCCCGTCAAACAGGCATAGAGCGTGTTGAGGTCCAGTTCGCGCGGGTCAACGATATCGCGCGCCACCATCGGGCGCTGGAAAAAATGGATATTGTCCAGACCTTCAACAATGCGTGCGGCATCATAAAGGTCCTGCAGATAGCTTTCGCGGTATTCGTTGTTTTCCACGTCGACAACATGCACTGCGGCACCGGCGGTACCGAAATGAACCTTGTCACTTTGGGGGTGTAGATCGTATTTGGCGTCGCGGCCATGTATGGTGAGATTGCGGTTGGCGTTCTTGATCGTATCCAGCACCAGCGTTCGCGGAAATCGAAGGCGTTGGTCGTCGCCAAAGATCGCGCCAACTCTTTCGCACGCTTCAACACAGGTTGGTGTGGCTTGCGAAAGCCCGATATTCTCCAACACGTCCAGAACTGCGGCGTGTACCTGTTCGACATCGGTTTCAGAAAGCGGTTTGTAGGTATTGCCCGAAAGCCCGGCCCGCACCGGTTTGATGTCCTCGGTCAGCGGTGCTGCCCGCAAATCGCGGCGTGCCTGGCGGCCTCCGGACCGGCCTGCGCGGCGTGGAGATGGATTATCGGCGTCTTGCGAAATGCTCATATTTCCCTCCCAGGAAGTTGATCGGGCCTGTCGTCAGGCCTCCCCCGCTTTCATAATTTTGTCGACTTCGTTTCCGGGCATCGCCTTGCCGAGACCGGAAAAATCTCCCAACCCGAGCATTGCCGTTCCAATCTCGGCAATCAGACCATGGGTGACCCTTGCCAGAGCACCGCCGATGGAAATGCGTGCGACACCGGCTCTGGCAAAATCATCTTTGGAATATTTGGTAAATCCGCCCGCACACAGGGCGTTGACCGGCGTATCAACCGAAGCACAGATCTTGGTCAGATCTTCAATGCCGGGTGGCATCGGGCAGTAGACGCAATGGGCGCCGATTTCTTCGTAGGCCTGCAACCGGCGGATGGCTTCGTCCACATCATAGGAGCCCAGCATAACCCCGTCGGCACGGGCGCAGATGGTGAAGTCGTACGGCAGTTCCTCTGCTGCTTCCACGGCCGCGGCCATGCGGGCAACTGCGATTTCAAAGTCATAGGATGGGCGGGTTGGATCCATGGTCGAATCTTCCAGGGTGCACCCGACCAGACCGGTTTCTGCGGCCATATGAACGGTTTCGGCAACCCCGTCTGGATCGTGGGCAAAACCGTTTTCCAAATCGGCGCTTACCGGAATGCCAACCGCCCGCACCATGTCTTCACAATGATCAAGCATTTCGTCACGGCTGACATTGCCCATATCCGGACGGCCAATGGTGAAAGCAAACCCTGAACTGGTTGTTGCAATTGCTTTGGCACCGAGACCGGCAAGCATTTTTGCGCTGCCCACGTCGTAGGCGTTGGGAATGATGAAGGGATCACCCGGTACATGCATTTCCCGAAACAGTCGGGCCTTGTCATCCTGGTCCATCATGCTTTTACCCTTTCCGATTTTGGATCATACAGCGGTCGTAGACTGGCCTGCGCTCCAACGCGATTACCCGCAATTTCGATTTCATAACTCGAAGCCAGTATCTGATCAGGTGTTTCACCCTTGCAGGGAACATATCCCATGCCGATCGTGGCACCCAATGTGTGCCCATAATTGGCGGAGGTCACGTAAGAGACAATTTCGCCGTCCCGGATAATCGGTTCATTGTGATACATCATCGCTTCGCTGTCGGTCAGCTTGAACTGAACCATGCGCATGTCCAGGCCGCTCTCACGCTTTTTCAAAACCGCATCGCGGCCGACGAATTCCGGCTTGGCGGTTTTGACGGCAAATCCCAACCCGGCCTCAAGAACATGGTCCTCTTCGGTAATGTCGTGACCAAAGTGGCGGAACGCCTTTTCGATCCGCAGAGAATCCATCATATGCATGCCACACAATTTAAGGTCGTGATCAGCGCCGGCTTCAATCAATGTTTCAAAAGCGTGGGCTGCCATGTCGGAAGAAACGTAAAGTTCCCAACCCAACTCGCCGACATAGGTGACGCGATGGGCGCGGGCGAGACCCATGCCAAGTTCAATGGGGTGAGCCTGACCAAATGGGTGGTTTTCGTTTGACCAGTCGTGGGGAGAAACCTTCTCCAGCACCTTGCGCGCGTTGGGCCCCATCAGGGCTAAAACCCCTTCACCGGCCGTAACATCCATCACTACGACGTTGAAACGGTGCTGGTATTTTCTCATCCAGGACAGTTCGCGCTGTACGGTGGCCGCCGGCGTGACAACGACGTAGGCGGTTTCGGACAAGCGTGTCACTGTGACGTCGGCTTCAATGCCACCGCGTTCGTTGAGGAATTGGGTGTAGACGATTTTGCCAACGGGCACGGCAACATCATTGCCGCAAATATGGTTCAGGAAAGCTTCGGCCTGCGGTCCTTCGACGCGAATTTTACCAAACGACGTCATGTCATACAGGCCGACATTATTGCGCACGGCTTCGTGTTCGCGCCGGGAATTTTCAAACCAGTTCTGACGGCCCCAGGAATATTCATATTCCGGCTTCTGTCCTTCATCGGCAAACCAGTTTGCCCTTTCCCATCCTGCTACTTCACCAAAAACAGCGCCGTGGGCTCTCAGATGCTCGTGGAAGGGACTGCGTCTGATGCCACGCGCCGTGGCCATCTGGCGGTAGGGAAAATGGTCGGCATAGAGCAGGCCAAGTGATTCCTTTGACCGCTCAAACAGGTAGGTCTTGTTGCCCTGGAACGGTTGCATGCGCCGGATGTCGACATCGGAAATGTCAAACGGAGGATGGCCGTGTTCCATCCAGTGGGCCAGCGCCATGCCGGCACCACCGGAAGACTGAATGCCAATCGAATTAAATCCGGCACAGATCCAGAACCCGGACAGATTTGGTGCTTCACCGAGATGGTACGCATCGTCGGGTGTGAAACTCTCAGGCCCGTTGAAGAACGTATGAATGCCTGCCTGTTCCAGCATTGGCATGCGATTGACCGCACTTTCGAGGATCGGTTCAAAGTGATCGAAATCCTCGGGAAGTTGGTCAAAGCAAAAATCATCGGGAATGCCTTTCATTCCCCAAGGCTTGGAAACCGGCTCGAAGGCACCCAGCAGCATTTTGCCGGCATCTTCCTTGTAATAGGCACATTCATCGGGCACGCGCAGCACCGGCAATTGTGTCAATCCGTCAATGGATTCAGTGACAATGTAGAAATGTTCGCAGGCGTGGAGAGGCACGGTGACGCCCGCCATGCGCCCGACTTCATGCGCCCACATACCACCGCAGTTGACGACACAATCGGCCTCGATCGCACCGCTTTCATCGCTGCCATCAAGCGCCCATTTAACACCGGTAACCCGGCCACCAGCCGTTTCAATCGATGTGACTTTGACGCCTTCGATAACCTTTGCGCCATATTGACGCGCACCCTTGGCCATCGCCAATGCAATATTGGCTGGATCTCCCTGACCATCCAGCGGAAGATAAACGGCACCTTTTACATCATCAACATTGAGATGGGGGTAGCGTTGTTTGACTTCTGCGACGGAAATTTCATCAACATCGACACCAAAGGCGCGTGCCATGGAAGCCTGACGAAAAATTTCCTGTCGGCGCTCTTGCGTCAATGCGACGGTGATTGATCCACAGCGTCGAAAGCCTGTGGAGACACCAGTCTCGGCTTCAAGGTCTCCATACAGTTCCTGCGAATATTTTGCCAACCGGGTCATGTTCTTTGTGGCCCGCAATTGGGCAATCAAGCCCGCAGCGTGCCAAGTAGTGCCGCTGGTTAGTTGCTTGCGCTCCAGCAGAACCACGTCTTTCCAACCCTGCTTTGCAAGATGATAGGCGACCGAACAACCGGCGACGCCACCACCGATGATCACAGCGCGCGCTTTAGTTGGTATGGTTTTTTCCTTAGCCATTACAAACCACCTGTCAGTTTGTGGCCGGCCTGTTTCAGCCGTTGTGCCAGTTTTTCGATATGGGCGGGGCCTACTTCACAACATCCGCCAACGATGGTGGCGCCAGCCGAGATCCAGTCAAAGACGTGGTCGGCATATTGGTCAGGGCCAAGGTCGTTGCGCGTTTCGAGCACGTCGACAGTGCCACCAATGCCAAGAGCATCAATGCGGGTAAAACCATTGGCAAATCCCCCGAAGGGCAGGCCGGTTTGAGCGAGGACCGGCATCGCCTGAGTAACCGCTTCCGGCCATGAACAGTTGATCAAAACGGCTGCAGCGCCAGCCTGTTTGGCAGCGAGAGCTGCCTTATCCAATGCCTCTCCTGAACGCAGACGGGTCCCGTCCTCATCCATCACACTCATGCCACACCAGACTGGTTTGCCTGATTCAACGGCCGCCTGAACAGCGGCTTTCACTTCCTTGATGGATGACATCGTTTCACAAAGAAACAGATCCACTGCACCGGCCTGCTGTGCGACGACCCGGCGATAGGTGTCCAGGCAAATATCGAAGGCGGGGGCGTTTTCTGGATGATAGGAACCAAACAGCGGCGGCAGGCAACCGGCAATGGTGATGGCAGCGTCAGCATCACGCTCCGCTATGGCGGCCTGGGCCACCGTGATCGCCTTTGCCTGCAGGGGCTCAAACAGATCAGCGCTGGCGTCCCGCTCCAACCGTTCCGGGGTTGCTGAATAGGTGTTCAATGTCAGAACCTTTGCCCCGGCATCAATGTAGTCACGGTGCACGGCGGTCACGATTTCCGGCTCATCCATCAGGACCTTGGCAGACCACAATGGCGATGGTGGCTGGTTGGAACGGTGTATCAGTTCCTGGCCCATGCCCCCGTCGAGAAGGACGATGTCGGTCATGCGCGAATTCTTTCATTCTCCGGATCCCACAAAGGGCGGTCTTGCTGAACGACTGCACGATGGCGCTTGCCGTATATCTCCACTTCCAGTTCAGTGCCGGGCTCCGCCAGGGACGCCTGCACCATGCCGAGGGCGACCGACGCATTGATCCTGTGACCGTACCCACCGGAGGTTGTTTCCCCGACCACTTTCCCATCATTCCAAATCGTTGACATGTAAGGAGCATCGCAGTCGTCAGCGTCGACAATCAGCGTCACAAACCGTTTGGACACGCCTTGTTGCTTTTCGCCCTGCAGAGCGGTTTTGCCGCGAAACTCTTCCTTGTCCCATTTCACAAAGCGTTCGAGCCCGCCCTGCAACACCGTGTAGTCGGTGGACAGATCACCTTTCCATGCACGATAGCCCTTTTCCAGGCGCAGGGAATTGAGGGCATACATGCCAAACGGTTTGGCACCGGCTGCAAGGATGGCGTCATAGATCGTTGGCATGGATGCATTGGGGGCATGGACTTCCCAACCCAGCTCACCGGCAAAAGACACCCGCGCAAGGGCGGCCTTCTCACCGGCAACGCTTGCCTGCTGATGGGACAGCCATGACAGGCTGAAATCTCCATCGGATAATCCAGACAGAATGTCCCGGGATTTTGGTCCGGTGACGATCAGCGTTGCGAAGTCATCGGTGTGGTCCGTGAGCTGCAAACCGTCATCAAGATGGCGTTTCAACCACTCATAGTCATGCCATTGAGCACCGGCAGCGGTGATCAGCGTGAAATGGTCCTGGGAATGCCGCATCAGCGACATCTCGGTTACGATGCGTCCTTTTTCATCAGAAAAATAGCCCAAATTCATCCGACCGACCTTGGGCAGACCACCGGTGATCTGACGGCGAAGCCAATCGGCGGCCCCCTCTCCGGACAGGTTGAAACGGGAGAAACCGGGCAGATCAAGCACGCCGCAATGGTCTTTCACGGCCTCGCATTCTTCTTTGATGCGGGCTTCCCAGGGTCCCTTACGGCTCCAGGTATGGGTTGATTCCTCGGACGTGTCATCACCGGGTCTGGCGTACCAGTTTGCCCGTTCCCAACCATTATAGGCTCCCATGACGCCACCGGCACCGATTACGCGGTCATGGATCGGGGACAGTTTCTTGTCGCGACCGTTGGGCCATTCATGCTGGGGGAAGTGCATCGCATATTCGTTGCCGTATACTTCCATGCCCTTCTTGTTGCAGTAGTCCTGGTCGCAGAATCCGGTGAATCGGCGCGGGTCAACCGCCCACATGTCCTGCTCCGTTGCACCCTCGGTGATCCACTCGCTCAACACCTTGCCGGCACCACCGGCCTGACAGATGCCGAAGGTGAAGACGGCTGCTTCGAACGCGTTGGGGACGCCGGGCATCGGACCAATCAGCGGGTTGCCGTC
This sequence comes from uncultured Rhizobiaceae group bacterium, assembly GCA_905480295.1. Taxonomy (GTDB): domain Bacteria; phylum Pseudomonadota; class Alphaproteobacteria; order Rhizobiales; family Rhizobiaceae; genus Pseudahrensia. Next base: position 9,998 of record CAJQPW010000362.1, read on the forward strand.
GGGCGTATAGGGAATCGGGCCGTTGATGACCTTGTTGACCCCGACCGTGCCCAACATCGGAACACGCGCCATGGCGTCTTCGATATGCCATTCAATGCGGTCCAGATCGTCGGGATAGAGCTGAAAGGAAAAATCTTCAGGCATCGGATCATCCGCCGTCATCCAGTGACCGCGGCAATTGTTTTCATAGGGGCCGAGATTGAGGCCATATTTTTCCTGACGCAGATAATAGGACGAATCCACATCACGCAGCAGTGGCAGCTTGGCACCCGCCGCTTCGCTCCATTCCTGCAGTTCCGGAATTTCATCGGTCAGCAGATATTGATGGCTCATGGTCATCATCGGCAAATGGCGACCACCATAGGGTTTGAACCATTCTGCAACGCGCTGGGCATAATATCCGGCGGCATTGACCACATATTCGCAGGTGATTGATCCCTGCTCGGTTTCAACCGTCCACTGGTTCCCGTCCCAGGAAACACCGGTAACCGGACAGAAGCGGACGATCTTGGCCCCCAGATCGCGGGCACCCTTTGCCAGCGCCTGGGTCAGCTGGGCCGGATCGATGTCGCCGTCATAGGGGTCGAACAGACCGCCCTCAAGGTCGTGGGTTTCCAGAAACGGATAGCGTTGTTTCAGATCGTCCACCGAACACATGTCGATTTCCAACCCCTGATAGCGCCCCATGCCCCGCACGCGCTCAAATTCCTGCATGCGTTCCTTGGAATGCGCCAGGCGAATTGAACCGGTGACATGGTAATTCATCGGGTAGTCAACTTCTTCGGCCAGCCTGCGGTACAGCTCTGTCGAATAGCGCTGGATGTTCATCACGCCCCAGGAGGCGGAGAAGGTCGGGATGTTGCCAGCGGCATGCCAGGTCGACCCGGCGGTCAATTCATTCTTTTCCAGCAGCACACAATCGGTCCAGCCGGCTTTCGCCAGGTGATACAGGCTGGAAGCGCCGATGCAGCCACCACCGATGATCACAACGCGGGCGTGGGAAGGCAGTTTGGTTTTTGGGGTATCACTCGTTTCGGACATGGGATCTCTCTTAGTAGACGGGTGGGCTGACCACCCAGATAACAATGGCGGGTTCCACCCCGGGGTTTTTCCAACGATAGGGCTTGTGCTCAAACCGGAAAGAATCTCCGGCCCTCAGATCAAACCACTGATCGTCAATGAAAAATTGCAAACTGCCGGAGACGACATAGCCCGCCTCTTCCGTCTGTCGCAAAATGCTCTGCTTCATCTCCGCACCGGGCTGGAACACCGAGCGGAACAATTCAAAGGAGCCACCCAGGTCGGGTGACAACAATTCTTCAACAATGCCAGATTCAGCTGTGCCCAAAACCCGACGGGAATTGGCACGCACGATCAGGCCGAGCTCTTCTTCGTTTTGGCTCTCATTGGCAAAAAACCAGCTGGTGGGAACGTCCAATGCCGCTGATATCGCTCGCAGATCATCGATGGATGGGGAAGAAAGACCGCGTTCGACCTGACTGATGAAGCCAACTGAACGGCCAATTTTTAGCGCCAGTTCGCTCAGGGTTAAACCGCGCGATTTGCGCAGGCCACGGACATCGTTGCCAAGCGCTTCTGCAGTCGCATCGCTGATAGACTCGGCCACAATGCTCATGGTTGATCTCCCTTCAGGGCAGAAAAAACCATTCTTGTGAAAAAATCAACAAATTTTTCACGTAATCGGGAGAATTGACGAATGATTTCATTTCGGCAATCATCTGCTCAACACCATTATCTTTTGACAAGCCATGACCGATTTCAAAACTGTAGATGCGGCGATGTTATCCCGCCGATCCCTGCGCGCCTTTCTGCCCACGCCGGTAAGTAACGAAGAGATATCTGAAATCCTGCGGGTTGCGTCCCGCGCTCCTTCGGGCACCAACATGCAGCCCTGGAAGGTCTATGTTGTAACCGGCAAACGCAAACAACAATTGTCACAGGCTGTGCTTGCCGCACACAACGATCCCGACTACCCCCGTGAGCAGGCCTATTCCTATTATCCTTCGCCGCTGTTTGAACCCTATATTTCACGCCGCCGTGCAGTTGGCTGGGGGCTCTATTCCCTGCTCGGGATAGAAAAGGGCGACAAGGAAAAGATGCACGTTCAACACGGGCGCAATTATGAGTTTTTTGATGCGCCCGTGGGTATGATTTTTACCATTGATGAGCGGTTGGAAATCGGTTCCTGGCTGGATTATGGCATGTTCCTGCAGAACATCATGACAGCTGCACGGGGCCGGGGTCTCGACACCTGTCCGCAGGCGGCTTTTGCACCGTTTCACACGGTCATCCGTGATGAATTGGATATTCCCGAGCAGGAAGTAGTGATCTGCGGAATGGCGATCGGTCATGCTGATGCAGGCGCACCGGAAAATACCCTGGTCAGCGAGCGCGAACCGGTATCGGCGTTTGCAACTTTTTATGACTGACTTTACTGGGTCTCGATCGGGCTGCGCATTTCCTGCTGCCGCATCGGCATGGAATCAATGAGATCAAAGATCACCTGCGGATCAACCGCTTTGTTCCAGCGCCCTTTTTCGGTGCCGTCCTTGCCCACCAATACCACTGTCAGTCCCTTTAAGTCCGGCTTGAACCGCCGCATCAATTGTCGCGCAGTGCCCCGGTTCAGGGGAACATAACCAACCGCAGCCACCGTTTCCTGTCGACCAACTGTCGACAGCACCACGATGTCACGTTCCTCAAGATCGGGCCGATAGCTGCGCAACAGATCAACCTGTTTGTCGAGGCCGGCAAAACTGCGCGATTTGGCAAACAGCAAAATCGGTCGCTTTTCATTAATCAGCAAATCAAGGGAATCGGCAGCCACGGCAGTACCCCCCATAGGCGCAAGAATAAGCGCAATCAAAAACAGAACTCGTTTCATGCGTTGAAGATAGGACTTTCCAGCCGCCGTTACCATGCCTGTTTATCGCCAACGGCAAAATTACCGACGGCGAGGGCCGCTGCCGGTAAATATTCAAAAAGCTGACTGACTAGATGCTCAAGCGGCAGATGCAGCAGTTGCGGCATAGGCTTCCAGAATGGCAGCACCCATTTCAACCGTGCCCACCTGGGTCATGCCATCACTCATGATATCACCGGTACGCAGACCATCATCAAGCACTTTGGCAATCGCAGCTTCGAGGCGATCTGCCTCTGACACCATCGCGAAAGAATAGCGCAGGCACATGGCCAGTGAGGCGATCATGGCAATTGGATTAGCAATGCCCTGTCCGGCAATATCCGGGGCGGAACCGTGCACGGGTTCGTACATGGCCTTGCGCTTGCCGGTGAGAGGATCTGGTGCACCCAGTGAAGCTGAAGGCAACATGCCCAGCGAGCCCGTCAGCATGGCCGCAACGTCCGACAACATGTCGCCGAACAGGTTGTCGGTGACAATCACATCAAACTGTTTGGGTTGGCGAACCAGCTGCATCCCGCCGGCATCCGCCAGCATATGGCTCAGTTCGACGTCTTCATATCCGTTCTTATGGGTTGCAGTGACCACTTCGTTCCAGAGCACACCGGATTTCATGACGTTGCGTTTTTCCATGGAGCACACACGGTTGTCGCGGGTGCGGGCCAGTTCAAAAGCCATGGCAGAAATGCGTTCGATTTCATAGGTATCGTAAACCTGGGTATCGATGGCGCGTTTTTGACCATTGCCAAGATCGGTAATGGTTTTGGGATCACCAAAATACACGCCGCCGGTCAGTTCCCGCAAAATCAGGATGTCGAGGCCTTCAACGAGTTCCTTGCGCAGAGAAGAAGAATCGGCCAGCGCCGGATAACAGATCGCAGGGCGCAGATTGGCGTACAATTCCATATCTTTGCGCAGGCGCAACAGGCCAGCTTCAGGCCGCTTGTCGTAAGGAACACTGTCCCATTTGGGACCGCCAACAGCGCCGAACAATACGGCATCGGCAGCCATGGCTTTTTCCATGTCTTCATCGGAGATGGATTCGCCATGGGCGTCATAGGCTGCACCGCCAACCAAACCTTCGTCCAGCTCGAAGCCTGCACCTTCGTTTGCATTCATATGGTCAATCACCTTGCGGACTTCGGCAAAGGCTTCCGGACCGATGCCGTCACCGGGGAGAAGAAAGAGCGATCGATTTGACATGTTATTATCCTGTTTCTTAACCCGGTTGTATCATCTTGATCCGGGCAATGTGTCTGGCGTTGGCATAAAGGGGCGATGATGGATTTTCAAGACTCTATGAAGGTGGCTGGGCTGGCCCTGATCGGTTGCCTGCCGATGGTTGCCGCGAAGGCAGCCGAAATGCCGCGATTGAGCCTGCCACTGGTTTGCAACAATGCCAGCCAGTCCGCACCTGGCGATGCACCTGACTGTTTCGTGCAGTCGATGATGGATATGGACAGCAGTTCTGATCAGCGTGATCCGTTGTGCGGTATTGCGACCTACGATCAACATAAGGGCATCGACATACGTGTCCGCGATCTCGATGCCATGAACCGGGGAATTGCGGTGCTGGCCATGGCAGATGGCGTGGTTGTTGGCCGCCGCGACGGGGTTATTGACCGGATGATGCATTCGGCAGCCGACAAAGAGCGGGTGCGCGGACGGGAATGCGGCAATGGATTGAAGATCGCGCATCAAGATGCCGATGATGGTCAATTGACCACCCAATATTGCCATATGCTGCGTGGCAGCGTGTTGCCGAAGGTTGGTGACCGGATCAAAAGAGGTCAGCCGATCGGAAAGATGGGCCTGTCGGGAGCAACTCAGTTCCCCCACATTCATGTTTCGGTGCGTCTGAACAATAAATTGGTTGATCCAATGACCGGGGGGTTCCTGGATCAGGCCTGTGGGACCAGTGATTACAGCAACAGTCTGTTCACCCGACCGGCATTGGAATTTCTGATGAATCAGGCCATGCGCCCTTTACTTGATCAGGGATTTGCAGCCGGGCCGGTGACCGGCAAAGCTCTGCGGCAGGGCAAGGCAGAGATGCCTGATTCAGGAGGCCCGCTGGTCTATTATGTAAAGTTCATCAACCTGTACAAAGGGGATGTGATCCGGATGACGGTACATGGGCCAAAGGGGGTCTTTGCCCGCAGTGAAACCAAACCGCTGGTGGCAATAAAAGCCACTTATACAGCCTATACCGGCAAACGGGGTCAGTTGGCGCCGGGACAATATTCCGGTTCCGCCCAATTGGTTCGGAACGGGGAGGTGATTTTCAAAAGTGATGCGGTGGTGGTCGGTTTCTGAAGTGAAACCCACAACAGCGCCAGACATAAAAAAGGGGCGCTGATGACGATCAACACCCCTTAATAATTCGTCGAACGTTGGACTATGCGTCTTTGTTCTCTTCGCCGGCCTCGTCAGCCTTTGCTGCTTCTGCTGCAGCGGCTGCTGCATCTTCAGCGGCTTTTTCTTCGGCCAACGCCTGGGCGGCGGCTACTTTTTCAGCTTCGAGACGTTCTTTTTCGGCCAGGAAGGCTGCGCGCTCGGCATCATTTAGCTTTTTGGAGCGAACGCCGGTGTTTTCAACAATACGGGCAGATTTACCGCGACGACCGCGCAGATAATATAGCTTGGCGCGACGGACTTTACCGCGACGGATAACCTCAACACCTTCAACCAGCGGAGAATACATCGGGAAAACGCGTTCCACACCTTCGCCGTAAGAAATCTTGCGGACTGTGAAACTCTCGTTGATGCCGGAACCCTTACGGGCAATACAGACACCTTCATAGGCCTGTACGCGGGTCCGGCTGCCTTCCGTTACGCGAACCAGTACGCGAACGGTATCGCCGGGTGAAAATGGAGGAAGTTGGCGCTTGGCTTCAATAGCCTGGGCCTGCTCAGCTTCGAGCTGCTCAATAATATTCATCGTATCTAACCTTTTCATCACGCCGCCGCCGCCACATTTGAAGGCATTTAGCGAACGCTGTTCTTGTTGTTTGCAAGCCAGAGCGCCTGATCCAAGCGCCGGATAAAACATGGTTTTATCGGCCGCCGGATGGTTCCTTAACAAATAAGGACTCCAAGGCGTATTCACTCGTCTCTTCGGTTTTTCCGAAAATCGAGGCTGCTATAGGGCGATTGAGGAAATTTGTCCAGCCTGCCGGGCAATTTAACTGCAATCATCTTCACCCTCATTTGGTGCATTATCGTCGAGCAGGTCCGGCCTGCGACGGCGGGTCAGTGAAAGCGATTGCTGCCGTTGCCACTCTGCGACTTTGGCATGATTGCCGGATGTCAGAATTGCCGGAATGGTCCGCCCTTCCCATTCTGCCGGACGGGTGTATTGGGGATGCTCAAGCAGGCCGTTTTCAAAACTTTCATGCGCGCCGGATTCGGCATTGCCCATAACACCGGGCAACAGGCGTACGATGGCGTCGAGCAACACGGTCGCTGCGACCTCGCCGCCGGACAGAATATAATCACCGATAGATACTTCTTCGAGATCCCGTCCCTCGATCACCCGTTGATCAACCCCCTCGAAACGACCACAGACGAGGATCGCACCAGTACCGCTTGCCAATTGCCGCACGCGGCTTTGATCCAGCGGTTTTCCCCGGGGACTCATCAGCAGGCGGGGGCGGTTGTCACCTGCAGGCGACGCGTGGTCGATGGCCCTGGCCAGAACATCGGCGCGTAACACCATGCCGGCACCGCCCCCTGCGGGGGTGTCGTCGACGGTCTTGTGCCGGTCAGTGGCAAAATCGCGGATCTGAACGGTCTCGCAGGCCCAGTCACCACGCTCCAGCGCCCGGCCTGCCAGGGAATGACCCAGCGGCCCCGGAAACATGTCGGGATAGAGGGTAAGGATGGAGGCATGGAATGTCATGCTGCTCTATAGGCCGTGTGACGGGTCAAACTCAACATGCACCGGACAGGCGATACGATCGGAACGGTCGGAGGCAGCCTATTCGACCAGTTTTAATTGTCTTTCAAACAGGTTGAGCACCTGGGCCAGGTCATGGCCGCGTTTGAGCACGGTACCGTTGGCGCCGATGATACAATAAGCGCCCTGTTTTCGCGCCAATTTGGGGTTCTTTTCAATCCGATACAGCGCCACCTCGCTGGCTTTTCGATAGACTGAAAAGACGGCCTGGTCCTTCAGGTGGTCGATCGCGTAGTCCCGCCATTCACCGCAGGCCACCTTGAAACCATAGATTCGCAAAATGGCGGACAATTCATGGCGATTAAAGTTGATCTGGGACGGAACGACTGGATTTCCGGTCGATGAAATGAAACTGTTGGCGATGCCGGAACCGGAAAGTGGCCGCCGCGCGGCCAGTGAAATGAAATCAGCTTTGGGCTTTTGTTTTGACCCGTCTGTCAGGCTCATATTTGCTCCGCCATTGCATCCAACAACAGATAGTTTGGGTTCAACGTCGATAAGTTGCAAGCACGCAATTGCAAAATTTTTGTTCTCCACACAGCGTGAGAATCTGAAACACATTGAAACATGGATTGATGAATGGCGACGCAATACCACATTTAGGCCTCATTCAGACCCATCTTGTGCCCCAATTGCAGTGATAATCGCCTTCGTTGCCCCGGAATTTGTTTCCAATTCGCGTCTCACTCACAACCCCAGCCCCCACTGAGGCCCGAATTTGAAACTATCGCCACACCGGGCCCGAGCCGCGAAGAAACTCTTTGCCAATGATGCGGGACCAGCGCTTCCCCTAAGTCTGGTGCATATTGAAAGGTCGACTGTTTCTCAGAAACATGTCGGCCTTTCTTATTTTTAGCCGAGCGGATTTTTCAACACCTCAGCAGTCGAACAATCAAACGTCGATCCA
>CAJQPW010000363.1 GCA_905480295.1 uncultured Rhizobiaceae group bacterium
CGGTACAGGATATATCGAACTGGTCGCGTCAAAAGAAGGTTGGGCAAATGTTCCTCCTGGCGCACGGTCTTCTCTGTATGCGAACCCGAACTACAAAAAGGTTCCGTTCGCAAAGATGACCCTGGATTCCATCCTGTCGGCCGATCCAAACAACTCAACTGTTGATCCGAGCCCTTATGTCGGTATTCAGTTCGCAGCAATCCCGGAGTTTGCCGGTATCGCAACTGATGTAAGCCAAGAGTTCTCGGCTGCCTATGCAGGCCAGCAGACTGTTGCTGAAGCATTGGCAAAAGCACAGGCTTTGACCAACGATGCTATGGAAGCTGCTGGCTACCGCTAAGCGCTCCGACTTTCGAGGGGCCGCGCATGACGCGGCCCCTCCCTTGCTTTACTATTTCAAAAAATAGAAACAGACGTCTCGGATGGGTTTCCCGTCAACAGGAGAGGTGCACCCAATGGCTACTCAGAATTCCAGATCTGCTGCCCGCTTTATGATGGCCCCGGCCGTGATCTTGCTTCTTGGTTGGATGCTTGTGCCCCTGACGATGACTCTGTGGTTCTCATTTCGAAAATACCTTCCGCTTCGCGGCGGCGACATGGGTTGGGTGGGATTTGACAACTATGTCCGCTTCGTCAGTTCCAGCTCTTTCTGGCCCAGCGTGCAAACCACCCTCATCATTGTTGGCGGTGTGCTTGTCATCACGGTCGTCTTTGGCATCCTGCTTGCCCTTCTGCTCGACCAGCCCATGTGGGGGCAAGGCATTGTCCGGATCCTTGTTATCGCGCCCTTCTTCGTGATGCCGACGGTATCAGCGCTGGTTTGGAAGAACATTTTCATGGATCCGGTGAATGGATTGTTTGCTCATCTTTGGAAATTCTTTGGCGCAACGCCAATCGAATGGCTGTCTCAGGCATCAATTCAGTCAATCATCATGATTGTCAGCTGGCAGTGGCTGCCCTTTGCAACGCTCATTCTGCTCACCGCGGTGCAATCCCTGGATGGTGATCAACTTGAAGCTTCCGAGATGGACGGCGCCAAACCGCTTCAGCGCTTCGGCTACATTATCCTGCCACATCTTTCCCGCGCCATTACGATTGTAGTGTTGATACAGACCATTTTCCTGTTGTCGATCTTCGCGGAGATCTTTGTGACTACAGGTGGTGCATTTGGCACCAAGACACTGACATATCTGATTTTCCAGCGGGTGTTGGAGAGTCAGAATATCGGGCTGGGCTCTGCAGGCGGTATCTACGCCGTGATCCTTGCCAATATCGTTGCCATCTTCCTGATGCGCATTGTCGGCAAGAACCTGGACGCGTGAGGAGGAACTGATTATGGCTCGTGCCGTTACCAACAATCGCAAGATGATCAATACCGCTGCTGCATGGTGCATCGGCTTGCTGATCTTCTTCCCGATTCTGTGGACAATCCTCACAAGCTTCAAAACCGAAGCCGTGGCGATCTCCGATCCGCCAGTGTTTCTGTTCTTTGACTGGACGATGGAGAATTACTCTGTGGTGCAGGAGCGTTCCAACTATGGACGCTTTCTTTGGAATTCAATCTTTATTGCCGGTGGTTCGACACTGCTGGGTATCATCGTCGCGGTTCCAGCAGCATGGTCGATGGCCTTTGTGCCCTCCAAGCGCACCAAGGACATTCTGTTGTGGATGCTCTCAACCAAGATGCTTCCCGCGGTAGGGGTGCTCTATCCGATTTATCTGCTGTTCATCAAATTCGGCCTGCTCGACAGCATTCTGGGTCTGACCATCGTATTGATGTTGATCAATCTGCCGATCATCGTGTGGATGCTTTATACTTACTTCCGTGAAATCCCTGGCGAGATACTGGAAGCAGCGCGCATGGATGGCGCTTCGCTTAAATCTGAGATCCTCTACGTGCTGACCCCGATGGCGATCCCTGGCATCGCTTCAACCCTGCTGCTCAATTTCATCCTCGCTTGGAATGAAGCATTCTGGACACTGAACCTGACGGCTGCGAAAGCGGCCCCCCTGACAGCGTTCATCGCCAGTTACTCCAGCCCGGAAGGCCTATTCTACGCCAAACTCTCGGCGGCATCGACAATGGCCATCCTGCCAATCCTAATCCTTGGCTGGTTCAGCCAGAAACAACTTGTCCGGGGCTTGACCTTCGGTGCTGTTAAATAAGGAACAAAAAGATGGGTCAGATCACTCTTAAAAATGTCAGCAAAAGCTTTGGCGACACGGTTGTTATCCCGGGTGCTGACCTCGAAATAAAAGATGGTGAGTTCATCGTTTTTGTCGGACCGTCTGGCTGTGGCAAGTCGACTTTGCTGCGCATGATCGCAGGTCTGGAAGATACAACTTCCGGGGAAATCGTGATTGACGATAAGGACGTGTCCGATATTGGCCCGGCCGAGCGCGGCCTGGCCATGGTATTCCAGTCCTATGCTCTCTATCCGCACATGACCGTGCGCAAAAATATTGCCTTTCCCATGCGAATGGCAAAACTGGATGAGCAGGAACAGGAAAAGCGAATCCAGTCTGCGGCAACCGCACTCAACCTGACCGACTATCTGGACCGCAAGCCGGGTCAGCTTTCCGGTGGTCAGCGCCAGCGGGTTGCAATCGGTCGTGCCATTGTGCGGGAACCAAAGGCATTTCTGTTCGATGAACCGCTTTCCAACCTTGACGCGGCGCTCCGCGTTGGAATGCGGATGGAAATCGGTGAACTGCACAAGAAACTGAAAACAACCATGGTCTACGTTACGCATGACCAGGTTGAAGCCATGACCATGGCTGACAAGATCGTGGTGCTGCAGGCCGGTATAATCGAGCAGGTCGGCAGTCCGCTGGACCTCTATCACACCCCTTGCAATAAATTTGTTGCAGGTTTCATCGGCTCCCCAAAAATGAACTTCTTTGAGGGTGCTGACGCTGCAAAATATAATGCCCATACCATCGGTATCCGGCCAGAGCACATCGCGGTTACAACGAAAGCAAAGAAGGATGCGTGGCAGGGAACAGTCGGTGTGGCGGAACGTTTGGGCTCTGACACATTTCTGCACATCCATGGAATTCCTGGATGCGACCCGATGACCGTGCGGGCTGATGGAGACGTGGCCGTCAACCATGGTGACACGGTCTACCTCACGCCCGACGTCAAATTGATTCACAAATTTGATGAGAAGGGTGTGAGAATTTCATGAAGCGACTGGACGGCAAATCTGCGCTGATCACAGGATCAGCCCGCGGCATCGGTCGCGGGTTTGCAGAGGCGTATGTCCGGGAAGGGGCCACGGTTGCCATAGCGGATATCAACCTCGCTGCTGCCGAGGAAACCGCCCTTGCAATCGGAGACGCTGCCTATGCCGTTCGGCTGGATGTTACTCAGCAGGACAGCATTGACGCGGCGATTGAAACCGTTGTTTCAAAAACCGGCAAGCTGGATATCCTGATAAACAATGCTGCTCTGTTTGATGCTGCTGAAACTGTCGACATCACCCGCGAGAGTTACGAAAAGCTGTACTCGGTCAATGTTGCCGGAACCCTGTTTACGCTACAGGCGGCCGCTGAGCAGATGATCAAACAGGGGCATGGTGGCAAGATCATCAACATGGCGTCACAGGCCGGTCGGCGGGGTGAGAGTCTGGTTCTGGTCTATTGCTCCACCAAGGCGGCGGTGATCTCCATCACCCAGTCTGCTGGTCTCAACCTGATCAAACATGGAATCAACGTAAACGCGATCGCTCCCGGTGTGGTTGATGGCGAGCATTGGGCGCATGTGGACGCCATGTTCGGCAAGCTGGAGGACAAATTGCCCGGCCAGAAAAAAGCCGAAGTCGAAGCGGGGGTTCCGGCGGGTCGATTTGCGGTACCGGCCGATTTGACCGGCATGGCAATATTCCTGGCATCATCTGAATCAGATTACATTTTGTCGCAGACATATAATGTCGATGGCGGGCAGTGGATGAGTTGACGTGAAACTATCAAACGCAACACTTTCCGACCTGCCGGATGGGATCAGTCGGCCCAGCTATGACCGCAACGGGCTGACACCTGGCATTATTCATATCGGCCTGGGCAACTTTCATCGTGCGCATCAGGCGCGATATCTGCATTGCCTGATGCAACAGGGCCTGGCCCATGACTGGGCCATTATCGGAGCGGGTGTACGGTCCTACGACGAGGCGCAACGCCAGAAGCTGGCCGCGCAGGACTATCTGACCACATTGATCGAATTGGACCCCGCCGGTCAGTCAATTGAAGTTGTCGGATCGATGATTGATTATGTCCCGATTGAAAAGGACAATTCAAACCTGATTGAACGGATGACGGACCCGTCGATACGCATTGTATCTTTGACCGTGACCGAGAGCGGGTACTACATCGATCCGGTATCGAAACAATTTGATGTTTCTGATCCGGACATTCAGCATGATGTTGCTCATCCTGAAGCGCCGATGACGGCCTTTGGTGCCATTGTTGCAGCGTTGAAAATGCGGCGGGCGTCGGGTGCCGGTCCGTTTACGGTGCAGAGTTGTGACAACCTCCAGGGCAATGGCAATTTGCTGAGACAAACGGTGGTGTCGCTGGCCCGTTTGACAGACCAGGAACTGGCCGGATGGATTGATCAGAACTGTTCTTTCCCGAACTCCATGGTGGATTGCATCGTACCCGCGACCGGACCCAAGGAACTGGCACTCGCCAAACAATTGGGTGTCGATGACGCGGTGCCCGTGACCCATGAAAATTTCCGGCAATGGGTGATTGAAGACAAGTTCTGCGCGGGAAGGCCAGACTGGAACAAGGCCGGTGCGATCTTCTCCGACGATGTTCATGCATATGAAACCATGAAAATCCGCATTCTCAATGGCGGGCATCAGATTGTTGCCAATGCCGGCGAAATATTGTCGATGGAAACCATTTCCGACTGTATGGCGCATCCCCTGATCGGGGCGCTGTTCCGCAAGGTTGCCAGTGAAGAAATAGTACCTCTGGTACCGGCTGTTCCTGACATGACTGCTGAAGACTATGTCCAGGTCATTGACCGTCGGTTCTCAAACCCGGAAATCATCGACACAGTCCGCCGGGTTGCCTTTGACGGTTCTTCCCGTCACACCGGGTTTTTATTGCCCACCTTGCGGGAATCCCTGGCATCGGGTGGTTCAATTGAAGGGCTGGCTCTGGTCCAGGCATTGTGGGCTCGCATGTGCCAGGGCACCCGTGAAGATGGTTCGCTGATCGAAGCCAATGATCCGATCTGGGACGCGTTAAACGCGGTTGCCAATATTGCCCGAACCGATCCTCAGGCATGGTTGAATCAGGACAATCTCTACGGTGATCTTGGGACAAATGACCGCCTCAGTGAGAGTTTTGGCCGATGGTTGAAGCTGATCTGGGATGATGGAACCGAGGCGGCATTGAAAACCTATCTCAACGGATAGAACGGTTTCTGCCGGCAACAAAAAAAGTCTCGGATTGCCCAAACGCGGGTAAGGTGCAGTCAGTAAAATTCGCTGGTCTGTCCCGTTCCCATCGGGCAAAAAATTGCGGAAATCAGGCCGCGCGTGATCGCGACCACCCTGTTGGTTCCCGGCAGCCACAAATGCGACAGCAGCGATCACCGTCAAATCTGATTTTCTCAATACCATCCTGAGGTTGCGGCCAGACGCAATTCATCGCTGACCCAGGACAACCCGCCCGACACTTTGACACTTTCGGTTGAACGAAGGCCTTGTGTGTTGGCCTCATCTGTGGATTCATTTCATCAGGCAGCTTTGTAGGGCCGGGCGAGGGGCCGGTTGTTTAAGAAGCCATCGTCATTGCTATAACGTTCTGGGAGGAATTCGGATGAAACGACGTACATTTAATAAGGCCATAGCCAAGGGCATAGCGACCGCAGGTCTTGCTGCGTTCCTCAGCACCACGTCCTGGGCTGCTGATACAATCAAGATCGGGGCCGTATGGCCAAAAACCGGGCCTCTGGCCGGCGGTGCTACGGTGACACAGGGACCCAATATTGAAATGTGGGTCAAGCAGGTCAATGCGCGGGGCGGTCTGAAGCTCAAAGACGGGCAAAAGATGATTGAGCTGATCGAATATGATGACAAAACCAATCCCGGTGAGCACATCAAAGCGGTTCAGCGCCTTGCCACACAGGACAAGGTGGACTTCATTATTGCGCCCTACGGAACCGGCTTCAACATCGCCGCGGCTCCGATTTACGCAAAATATGGCTATCCGCAGATTGCCGTCAGCGCCATCAGCGACAAGATTGAAGAATTGACGGCCCGCTACCCCAACTTGTTTTTCACACTGGGAACCACAACGGCATTTGTTGAAGGCGTGCGCGACATTCTCGTCGACATGCGTGATGCCGGAACGATTGGCAACAAGGTTGCAATGATCAATGTTGCTGATGCCTTCGGCATCGAACTGGCTGACGCCGCCCGGCCAATCTTTGCCAAGGCCGGACTGGAAATCGTCTATGACAAATCCTATCCGCTCGGAACCCCTGACCTGTCACCGGTCATGAAGGGCGCAAAAGCCTCCAATCCGGATGCGTTTGTTGCATGGTCCTATCCTCCGGACACGTTCGGCCTGACCGAACAGGCGGTGATCGAAAATCTTGATGTCAAAGCGTTTTATACCGCTGTTGCCACCTGTTTTCCGGCCTATGGCGGAAAGTTTGGTTCCAAGGTCAACAACAATCTGGGAGCCGGAGGTGTCAATCCGGACACGCCTGAGATGAAAGCCTATTTCAAGGCGCATAAGGAACTGACCGGTAAGGATGCCGACTTCTGGGCCTCTGCCAATACCTATGTCAGCCTGCAAATTCTGGAACAGGCCATTGAAGGGGTTGGGGCATCCGACAAGGCAGCCGTATCCCAGTATATCAAGGACAACACGTTCAAAACGATCATGGGCGATATCAAGTTTGAGAACCAGTTCTCAAATCGCTTCTGGACAGTTGGCCAGTGGCAGGATGGCGTTTTCCGTGGCGTGAAGTCTGTCAATGTCGATGGTGCTGCTTCAGTGCGTGCAAAGTCCGGCTGGAACTAGGGTCGAGCACCCATAAACTGACGACGGATTGCGCCTGACTTTACGTCAAGCGCAATCCCTTTTTTCCAGGTATTGCGTTTCATGGACATCCTAATTTCCGGCCTTCTGCTTGGCGGTACCTATGCGCTGATCGCCATGGGACTGAACCTCCAATACGGGGTTGCCCGGATCATGAATCTGGCGAATGGCGAAATGCTGGTGCTCGGTGGACTGGCGGCATTCTGGATGTTCGTTGCTGCCGAAATCAGCCCGTTGCTGACCATGCTGATTGTCGCGCCACTGGCCTTTGTCGGCAATTGGCTGATCTATGTCTTTCTTCTGAAACCGCTGGTCCGCCGCGCCAAAAACCAGGGCCAGCTCGAGGTTGATTCGATCCTTGCCACCTTTGGCATGAGTTTCATTCTCGTCGGCATCATGGTGATGATCCGGTCTGAATATTTTACCTATTCCTTCCTGGCCAATCCCTTTGAGATCCTTGGCAGCACCGTCGCTGAAAACCGGCTGGTGGCTTTTGGTGCAGCGGTGTTGATCGGGCTGGCACTTTATCTGTGGCTCAACCATTCGCGGCCGGGCATGGCGGTTCGCGCGGTCTCGGTCAGCCCCGATGCGGCGAAACTTGTCGGCATCAATGTGGAGCGGATTTCAGCGCTGGCCTTTGCCCTTGGTGGTGCCGTGACGGGGGTTGGTGGCACGTTGATTTCAACATTCATCACGCTGGACGCCTCGGTCGGGGTGATCTTTACGATGAAGGCACTGATCATTGTGATCATGGGTGGTGTCGGCGAAATACGGGGTGCCATTCTGGCGGCGCTGATTCTGGGTCTGGTGGAAACCGCCGTTGCCACGCTGATTGATCCCGGCCTGACGCTGGCGTCAGCCTATCTGATCTTCCTGCTGATTTTGCTGTTTCGGCCCCAGGGGCTGTTCGGGAGACGGTCGACATGAAGCAGGTCTCCTGGTCGGGAATTGTCCTTGCCATCATTCTTTTTGCCTTGGCCGCGATCGTGCCGCTGGTAGCCAATGGCTATCATCTCAGCGTTGCAGTGACCGCGATCATGTATGTGGCATTGGCCACCAGCTGGGCGCTGTTTTCCGGCCCGACCCATTACATCTCGTTGGCCAGCGGCGCCTTTTTTGGGGTTGGCGGGTATCTCGTTGCGACCGGCATGAGTGACTATGATCAGTCGTTCTGGTTGATGGCAGCGATTGCACCTGTGGTTGCAGCCATCCTGGCGACGCTGATTGGTCTGGCAACCCTGCGGCTGTCGGGGGTTTACTTCGTTATTTTCACCCTTGGTCTGGCCGAGATGGTGCGCAATCTCGTGTCCTGGATTCAGAATAATTTCCTCGGCTCCCGGGGCCTTTATGTCCTGACAGATTTTACCGAAGCTCACATTTACTGGATGCTTCTGGCGGTCTGCGTGGTGATTTACATATTCGGCTGGTGGCTGAGCCATTCACGTCTGGGCTTTGCCCTGCGCATCATCGGCAATGACGAAGCCGTGGCAAAACATGTGGGCATCAACACCGCCCTGTCGAAGGTTGTGTTGTTCATGACCACCGGTTTTTTTGCAGCCCTTGTCGGGGCCATTATCGCACCGCGCTATTCCTATATTGAACCCAATCAGGTGTTCTCGCCAGAACTGAGTTTCCTTGTCGTCATCATGGCGCTCATCGGTGGGACGAACCGACTCTGGGGACCGCTGGTCGGGGTCATCCCGTTTACAATTATCTGGGAAATCATCAGTTCGAATTTCTCCAATTTCTCGACCCTGTTTCTGGGGCTGGCCTTTTTGCTGATCGTCTATGTCATTCCAAACGGCTTTGTTGGCCTGTTGGAAAAATGGGGCAGGAGGTTGCGCGCATGAGTACCGGGCGGACACTGCTGCAGGTCAATGGGGCAACCAAGCGCTTTGGTGGCCTGGTTGCCGTCAGCGGCATGACCTTTGACGTCAAGGAACATGAGGTGATGGGAATCATCGGCCCCAACGGGTCCGGCAAGACGACCATGATGAACCTGATTTCCGGTGAGTTGCGGGTGACGTCGGGGTCGATTGCCATGCAGGGTCGGCAATTGTCGCAACTACCCGCCCACAAGGTCTCCCGCCTTGGCGTTGCCCGAACGTTTCAGCTGGTCCGCATTCTGCCTGGACTGTCGGTGATTGAGAATGTCATTGCCGGCGGTGCCTTTGGTCATTCCAGACGCTGGGGCGATGATGCGCTTCACTTTGCACAGACATTGCTGGACCGGCTGGGCCTCGCCGATCACATGTACCAGCCCGTCGGTGCGTTGACCTATATCGACCAGAAGCGGCTGGAACTGGCCCGTGCCCTGGCGTCTGAACCTCAGGTTCTGCTGCTGGATGAATGGCTGGCGGGCCTCAACCCGACCGAATTGCAGATTGGCATCGATCTGATATCGGATCTGCGCAAGGAAGGCCGCACAATCATCCTGGTCGAACATGTCATGGATGCCATCCGGTCCCTGTGTGACCGCTGCGTGGTCATGAATTCGGGTAAGAAGATTGCTGAAGGCAAGCCTTCCGAAGTCCTTTCAGATCCGGAAGTCATCCGGGCCTATCTGGGAGACGAATGATGCTTGAAGTGCGCAACCTGTCCGCCAGTTATGGAATGCACCGGGCTCTTTCCGGCATCAACGTTCAGGTTGAAGCGGGGGAGATTGTTGTCATTCTGGGTGCCAATGGCGCGGGCAAAAGCAGCCTGCTGAAGGCGATTGCCGGCATGAGCGAAGGCGAAGTCGAGGCGGAAATCACGCTTGATGGCAGCCTGATATCTGATCTGCGTGCTGAGCAGATCGTTGAACGCGGTATTGCATTTGTCCCCGAGGGGCGCGGAATTTTTGGAGATCTGACCGTCGCTGAAAACCTCATGCTGGGGGCCTATTCCTCCCATGCACGGGCCCAACAGGAGCAGAATCTCGACCGGGTCTTTGCCCTGTTTCCAAAACTCCGTGAGCGGCGGTCGCAAATTTCACGGACCATGTCCGGCGGTGAGCAACAGATGGTGGCAATTGGCCGGGCCATGATGTCAGCGCCACAGATTTTGATGCTCGACGAGCCGTCGCTGGGTCTGTCCCCCTTATTGTGCAAGGAACTCTTTGCCAATTTGAAGAACATTCGCGAAACTGGTCTTGGCGTGTTGCTGGTGGAACAAAATGCCCGTCAAAGCCTGGCCACGGCCGACCGCGGTTATCTGATCGAAAATGGTGAAATCATTGGCCAGGATACGGCGGATCGGTTGCTCAATGATCCCGCTGTGCAGAGTGCGTATCTGGGCGGCGCCTCGGCGGC
Organism: uncultured Rhizobiaceae group bacterium; assembly: GCA_905480295.1. Classification (GTDB taxonomy): domain Bacteria; phylum Pseudomonadota; class Alphaproteobacteria; order Rhizobiales; family Rhizobiaceae; genus Pseudahrensia. The sequence continues at coordinate 10,356 of CAJQPW010000363.1, forward strand.
GACAAAACCACCACAGGCGAGCGCGCAGGCAACGCCGTCTGGTGGCGATATGACCTTCATCAAGCCCCGCACCGATGGTCCGGCCCCGGGCTCGTCGTCTGACACCCATGCCGGGGAAGGCATTGGCGAGCTTGTGGCCCGTGCTGCCCAGAGCGCCCAGAATGTTCAGCACGCCCAGGCATCAACGCCGGTCAAATCAACCCCTGTCGTTACCCTTGTGGCGGAACCTGAACGACCCCCAAAAACCGGTTCCCCCCTGGCGTCAACGCACGCTGATCCGGCAATTGCCAAAATGTTGGCGGACATGGAATCAGCGGCTCAATCGGCGCGTCTGCCACATGCCGGATCGACCGCCCCGGCACCAGAAGTGCAGAACCCGTCCATAGAACCGGCTGAGACGCTTCCTGAAATTCCGGTATTTCGCAAGGCCAAGGTGGAGATCTACCGGCGTGGCGCCGATGACCTGCTGCACAAAGTGGAGAAGAAATAGTGTCCCAATCATTTGACAAGATCTATGTCGGTGGCCAGTGGCGCAGCACCACCGCCACGTTCGCCGACACCAACCCGGCGGACGGATCGGCTTGGGCAACCATTGCCGACGGCACCGCTTCCGATGCGCGTTCAGCCATTGAAGCGGCCCATAACGCCTTTCCCGCATGGGCAGCATTGCCGTTTAATCAGCGCTGTCATTACATGCTGAAAATTGCCGATGAAATCGAACGCCGCCGCGACGACCTGGTAAAGGCCCTTCAGGCAGAAGGTGGCGGCTGGTTTGGCAAGGGCATGTTTGAATCCGGTTATATTCCCGAGGTCTTTCATGCCGCAGCTGCTGAAACCTTCGCCCCCATTGGCGAGGTGCTGCCGTCAGAGACCAACAAGTTCTCCACCGCCGTGCGCCGTCCGGTGGGTGTGGTGTCGGTGATATCACCCTGGAACTTTCCAGCCCTGCTAACGTCACGAGGGTTCGCTTTCCCGCTCGCTGCAGGCAATACCGTGGTGCTGAAACCGTCGGAAGAAACGCCCTATACGGGTGGTCTGTTTTTCGCCGAAATCTGTGAAGCGGTGGGCCTGCCGGCGGGCGTGTTCAACGTCGTTTCCTGTTCGCGCGACAACGTTGCCGCGGTGGGTGATCAGCTGATTGAACACCCGCTGGTCAAAGGCATTTCATTTACCGGATCCACGGCGGTGGGTCGGATGGTTGCGGCCAAGGCCGGGGCGCACCTGAAAAAGGCCTGCGTCGAACTGGGTGGCAAGGATGCGCTGATCATTTGCGATGATGCCGACATTGAACGCGCCCTCGGGGCGGCAAATTTTGGCTCCTTCATGCATCAGGGGCAGATCTGCATGAGTGTTGAAAAAGTCCTCGTTCAGGACACGCTGTATGAAAAATTCCTGCCGCAGTTTGTCGAGCGCGCACGCAAGCTCAAAATGGGTGATCCCAGCGCCGACCGGGCAAATGTCATCGGCCCCCTGATCAACGACAAACAGGCAGCGCAGGTGAAGGCCCAAATTGAGGATGCTGTTGCAAAAGGGGCAAAGGTCGAACTCGGTGGTGGCGTCAATGGCCGCTTTGTCGAACCAACAATCCTGACCAATGTCACCCCTGACATGCTGATCTATCAAAACGAGACTTTCGGACCGGTTGTGCCGGTGATCCCGTTCAGAACCGATGAAGAAGCCATCGCGATCTCAAATGATTCAGAATATGGCCTGTCTTCGGGGGTTATCACCCGCAATGAAAACCGTGGCCTGTCGATTGCGGAACGTCTGCAAACCGGCATGTGTCACATCAATTGCTCATCGGTAAATGATGAGCCACACGTGCCCTTTGGCGGGTCGAAATCATCGGGACTGGGCCGCCATGGCGGCCGCTGGTCGACCGAAACGTTTACGGAAACCCGATGGATAACCCTGGATCGGGGTAACCGTCCGTATCCACCGGTATTCTAGGAGGAGTATGATGAGCGAGACAGGCTGGAATGATGGCAAATTGTTGAAGGACAAGACCATCGTTGTAACGGGATGTTCCTCCGGTATCGGCAAGGAAACCGCGCGCGTTGTGAAGGCGCTGGGCGGTGATGTGCTCGGGGTGGACGTCACCAAGACCGAAGATCATGTCGACGAGTTGTATCTTGCCGACATGTCGGACCGCCGCACGTTGAAGGCATTGATACATGCCTTGCCAAACGGCATTGACGGCATCGCAAATATTGCTGGTCTGCCACCGACTGCCCCGGCGCACAAAGTCCTGCTGGTCAATCTTGTCGGGCTCAAATTCTTCACTGAAAACATGATACCGAAGCTCAACGATGGAGCCTCGATCGTGAATCTGGCCTCGCTTGCCGGCTTTGGTTGGCCTCAGGCCGTGCCTTCGATCAAGGCTTCAGAAGACCTGGCCTTTGAGGACGTGGAGAAGTTTATTGTCGACCATAAGGTCAGCAATGAGGGCGGGCGCAGCTATTTCTTTTCCAAGGAAGCGCTGGTGGCCTGGACCATGAAAAACCGCTGGACCTGGCGCAGCAGGGGAATCCGCATGAACGCCGTTTCCCCCGGGCCGGTTGATACGCCGATCCTGAAAGACTTTCTTGAGACACTGGGCGAACGCGCCGAAGAGGATAACCGGGTCATGGACAGGCCCGGCCTGCCGGAAGATATTGCGCCGGTTGTCGCCTTCCTGTTGTCTGATATGACAAGCTGGATCAGGGGTACTAACATTCCGGTAGATGGCGGAATGGCATCCAATATTCTTTGCGAAATGCACCAATTGTAAGGGGAACGAGCATGACCGAGATACTCACGTTTTTGATTGTCGCCATAGTCGTCATTGCGATCATTGTCATTCTTGCTGCCTATTTTTATCGGCGGTCTACCCGGGAAGTGAGTCTGATCAGAACCGGTGTTGGTGGGCGCAAAGTGGTAATGGATGGTGGCGTATTGGTCATTCCCTATTTTCACGACGTGTCCAAAGTGAACATGCAGACCCTGCGTCTGGAAGTGAAACGGACAAGTGAACAGGCACTGATCACCAAGGACCGGTTGCGTGTGGACGTCGGCGTTGAGTTCTACGTATCGGTTGACCCGACCAGCGATGCCATTGCGCGTGCCTCGCAGACATTGGGCAATCGAACCTTTGATTCAGAAAAATTACGCGAATTGATCGATGGCAAGCTTGTTGATGCCCTGCGGTCTGTTGCCGCCCGGATGAGCATGGACGAGTTGCACGAAAACCGGGCCGAATTCGTCAATGAGGTCGCAGCTGGATTGTCGGAACCGCTGGCCCGCAATGGTCTGGCGCTCGAAAGCGTCTCCCTGTCGGCATTGGACCAGACGCCGTTTTCTGCGCTGGACGAAAACAACGCCTTTAACGCCGTGGGCATGCGCAAGCTTGCCGAAGTGATCGCCAAGTCGAAAAAGGAACGGGCGGAGATCGAAACCGACACCGAAGTGTCCGTGCATCGTTCGGCAATGGAATCGTCCAAGCGCCGGTTGGAAATCGACCTTGAGGAGCAACAGGCGCAGATCAAGCAGGCCCAGGAACTGGAAACTCTGCGCGCAGCCCAACTGGCAGAGATCGCATCGCGCAAGGCCGAAAGTGAAGTTCGCACCAATGAAGCCCGTATCCAGATGGAGCAGGAAATCAGGACCCGGGACATCGCCCGGGAAGGGGCGGTTCGCGAGGCTGAAATCCATCAGGCACAGGAACTGGAAATCGCCGAGCAGGATCGCAGCATTGCCGTTTCCAAGAAAACCGAAGCCCAGAGCAAGGCGCTTGCAGCGGCTGATTTGGCACGGGTTGAAGTGGTCTCGGCCTCCGAAGCGGTAGCCACCGCCCGCGCCAATGCTGAAGCCCAGCGCAAGCGCGAAGTGGCGCTGTTGACCGCCAAACAGGACAGCGAAGTGTCCTCTCAAAAACTGGTGGCACGGGCCAAGGCCGAGGCCGAAGCCTCTATCGAGCAGGCCAAAGCGACCCTGCAAAATGCTCAAAGTGAGGCGGATTCTGCCAAACTGCGCATTGCCACGATGAAAGAGGAAATGGAAACCAAGGCGAAGGGCCAAAAGGCCCTCAATGAGGCGGAAAATGCGCTCAACGCTGAAATCGTCGCCCTGAAAGCAGACCTGGCCCGGCTGGAAGCGTTGCCCAGAATCGTGGAGCAAATGGTCAAGCCGGCTGAAAAAATTGATTCCATCAAGATCCATCATATTTCCGGTGGCAATACCGGTGGGGGGAAAGGCAGCCGGTCCAAACCGCCAGTAAACCAGGCGCTGGATTCGATCATGGAAATGGCGGTTCAATTGCCGGCGTTGAAAAAGATCGGCAAGGAACTGGGTATCAGTGTTGAAGACGGTATGAGCTCCGCACCTCCAAAAAAGGACAAGGCAAAGAAATCGTCCTGATCGCCTACTCCCGTCCCTGATCAAGATTGGCGTTGTCCGGCAGGACGCGCGTCGACAAGTCAATTCCCTGACCGCTCGATTGTGTTGGTCGGTTCCCGTCAATGGTGATAAAGCTTGTTCAAACGCAGGGGGCGAACGTCAGTTCGGCCACCGCCAGCACTTTTTGCCAAGGCCATTTCGTGGTGGGATGTCCGGCGGGGCAGGGCTCATTGCCCAGGGAGCGCGATAATGAATCTAAATCATCTCACAGCGACAGGCCTTTTGACGGTCGCCCTGTTGTCAACGGCCCATGCCCAATCGAAACATGAGGCGCTGTTGTGCGAGGCTGCTGAAGACCGCCGCTCCATCGAGCTGGTCTATGACAGGGATGTCAGCAAGGGCTGTCTTCCGCGCCTGGTCGATGTGCACCAGGTTGCGATCGGCAATAATGGCAAGCTCTACCTGCATGGCTGGCAGAACCGCGGCTGCACCAAGGGGCGGGATTATGCTTCCGAACGGATATTTAGATTGGACAGGATCAAGTCCGTCAAACTCGTTGACGGGTCGTTCAACAGGAAATCAAAAACCGTCAAAGCCAAAGGGTGGGATGGCTGTATCGGTTCAAATTGCTTCATCAAGGAAAACATCTGCGAATAGGGTACGGGGACCCCTCACAACTCAAAAATCCCATACACCGCGCGTTTCTCTGCTGTTTGCGCTTTTTCCCGGTCATCGCCAACCTCCCCTTGTCATCCCCGCGCAGGCGGGGACCCAAACATCAATTGAAATGAAAGAGAAGAATGCGTTCGAAAGCTGTTGCACATTCTTCCGCACTCTCCCTGTTCTTTGTGCGCAGAAGTGGGTCCCCGCCTGCGCGGGGATGACAATTGGGGGAAAACGCGGAAACAAGAACCATCCGTGTCAGGCGGCGAAGAGCCGCCCGGTCCGGTCAGGACCGCTCCCGCGGAGCAAAGGCCAAAGGCCGACAGCGTGAGCGCAAACCCAAACCCGCGCAAGACGCCGCGTGCTTCAGCAAAATCTGAATTACAGAAACCGAAAAAAGGGAAATGGCGGTGCTAGCAGACCAACCAAAAAAGTCTCCGATTGGCCGAATTCAGGTAATTTTCAGGCGGCAGAGATCTAATCGGCATACGATTGCTCAGCATATCGGCAAGC
>CAJQPW010000364.1 GCA_905480295.1 uncultured Rhizobiaceae group bacterium
ACCATGACATTGCCAGCACCAGCATCATGGTCAAAGCGACCGCAAGCCACTTGTTCATCGATTCAGACAGGCGGGATATGAACATATATCCGATGTGTTGATGAATCAGATAGAGCGGATAGGTCATGCCGCCCAGAGCTGCCGGCAACCAACCATCCTTGAACTTGCGTCCAAAGACAATCGCCACGCCAAATGCAATCAGGCACACTCCGTTCGCCATGGCTGCGCTGATCGGCTGCGCCTGCACTCCATAGTCACGAGCCAATTCAAATTGCTCAAGAATTGACGCTGCCATGGTGAGTTCCACTGCCACTGCAAGCAGCAGGACATGCAAGAGCGCGTATCCCCTCGAAACGATCAGATAGGTGATGATCCCGCTCAGAAACCAGGCCCCGTAACGGGTAAGGGCCACCGTACGCAACACTCCGGAATCAAACCAGAACTCATTGACAACAATCAACACCATCCAAGCCACGCAAAAACCGGGCAGCAATTTGCGGAAGTTGCCGCTCATCAACAGCAGCGCGATCCAGAAATAAAAGATCAGTTCCATCACGATGGTCCAGTACACCCCGTCCATGAAGTCCAGACCAAAGGCTGGTGCGACAAAGGAAAGGTTGGCCAGCCATTGAACCAAACTGGTGCTGAAAGGCTCGCGGCCATACCAAACGGTTATCAGCGCCGTAAGGGTCATGCCGAACACGTAAGCGGGCCACAATCTCACGAAGCGTCCACGGGCAAACCCCAGCCAATCCTTATTCTCGGCTGACCAGACGATCACGAAGCCCGAAATGACGAAAAACAACTGCACCCCAAAATGTGCAAACCGGACATGGTCGCTAACAGGCTCGAAGTTCATCGACAGATAAGTGCCATTGATCTGCCCACGATAGAGATAGTGAAAACTGACAGCCGCCATTGCCGCCAGGAATCGCAGATAGTCCAGCCCCACCAAACGCGGAGGTGAAACGCCATTGCTTTGCTGAGTTTGTGATGCCGCTGACATGTCGCCAAACTAGGCTCACATGTTGCATAAACCGTTAAGTGACTTGTGGTTTAACCACCATCTTCAAGACTCGACTATCAGGCATCCTGATGAAATTTGCCTCGGTCTTCGTGGCGCGCATCAATCCAGCGCACGGTGCCAGTAGAACTGCGCATCGCCACGGTGTGGGTCACGATATGATTCGGTCCAAAACTAACGCCGCGCAACATGTTGCCATCGGTTACGCCGGTGGCAGCAAACAACACGTCACCCTGTGCCATTTCTTCCATCGAATAGGCTTTTGTGGGGTCATCAACGCCCATTTTGGCTGCGCGCGCCTCTTTTTCTGGTGTATCGAGAATCAGGCGACCCTGCATCTGACCACCCATGCAGCGCAGAGCTGCGGCAGCAAGAACCCCTTCGGGAGCGCCTCCGATGCCCATATACAGATCAATACCGGTTTCATCGGGATCCGTGGTATGAATAATTCCGGCAACATCTCCATCACCGATCAGACGAATGGCAGCTCCCGCGGCTCTGATCTCTTCGATCAGTTTGGCATGGCGACTTCTGTCCATCACGCAGGTCGAAATTTCCGAAACCTTACAGCCTTTTGCCTTGGCTACCGCATTGAGATTTTCAGTTGGTGTAGCATCAATGTTGATTGTGCCGGCTGGATATCCGGGGCCGAGGGCAATCTTGTCCATGTAGACATCTGGTGCATAGAGCAGTTTACCGCGCTCAGCGATTGCGATTACGGCCAGTGAATTGGGCTGATTTTTAGCACAAATGGTGGTGCCTTCCAGCGGGTCAAGGGCAATGTCCACCTCTGGTCCGCCATAGCCAACTTCTTCGCCGATATACAGCATCGGGGCTTCGTCCCGCTCCCCTTCACCAATGACAATACGGCCGCTAATGGGCAGGTTGTTCAACTCTGTACGCATGGCGTCAACAGCCACCTGGTCGGCCTTCTTTTCATCACCCTGTCCGCGCTGCCGTGCTGCAGCCACAGCGGCCGCCTCAACGACCCGTGCCATTTCCATGGTCAGCATCCGGTCCAAATGACCCGCTTGTTTTTTTGAGGAAATCGCCATGGTGTTAGGTCCGTTTCGTTAGGTTTACGGTGATGGTTTGTCGATTCATTGTCTATCCGAGACTTTCAATCCGAATCATTTGTGGCTCTCCAAACAGACAACCATCTTCGCGCACGCCCTTTAAAGCCTCGCGAATGGATTGTTCTGTGGTTTCGTGCGTGATCAGAATAATCGGAGCCTGCTCCGATTCCAATTCACCACGGGCTCTGCGTTGCACAATGCTCTCCAGCGAGATCGACTGCTCCGCCATGCGGGTTGCAATCGCCGCCATTGTGCCAGGTTGGTCCTTGACCGTGAGACGGATGAAATATCCGCCCTCATGACTGCGCATCGGCGCCCGTTCGTGAGGCATAAGCGATTGGGCCGGCTGTCCAAGTGCCGGTCCATGCTGATGACCGGGACGCGACTTGGCGATATCACACAAATCGCCAGCCACAGCGGAAGCTGTTGCATCTCCCCCGGCGCCAGGACCAGACATCATCAAGCTGCCAACGGTATCGGCTTCCACCGATACGGCATTGGTCACACCACCGATCTCTGCAATCGCTGAGCCAAGCGGCACCATTGCCGGATGGACCCGACTTTCCACGCCACTGGCAGTTTTGGTGGCAATACCCAGCAGTTTGATGCGGTAACCGAGATCCTTTGCGGCCTCGATATCCTCAATCGAAATGCGCGTGATGCCTTCCAGATAAATTGCATCCGGTGCTATGGCTGTACCGAACGCAAGGCTCGTCAAAATCGCCAATTTGTGGGCCGTGTCATTGCCTTCGATATCAAAGGTCGGGTCTGCCTCAGCGAAGCCAAGATCCTGAGCATCCTTGAGGCAATCCTCAAAGCTCATTCCTTCGTCTTCCATCCGGGTCAAAATGTAGTTGCAGGTTCCGTTGAGAATACCTGATATGCGCGTCACGGTGTTGGCAGTCAGAGATTCGCGCATCACCTTGATGATTGGAATACCACCGGCAACGGCGGATTCATAATTCAACAGAAGGCCTTTGGACTCGGCAATTTCTGCAAGTTCGACACCATGTTTAGCCAGTAGTGCCTTATTGGCCGTAACCACGTGCTTGCCGGACTCCAGCGCAGCTTTGACGGCCCCATAGGCTGGTTCTCCATCTCCACCGATCAATTCGACAAATACATCGCTGTTGTCGTCCGTAGCCAGCGCCAGCGGATCGTCAAACCAGGTGACGCCGTCAAGCGATAATCCGCGCTCTTTTTCCTTCGAACGGGCCGTTACCCCGGTGATAACAAGCGGCCGACCACAGCGATCCGCCAACAGATCACTTTTATCCTGCAGCAGATGAACCAGGGACGTACCGACCGTGCCCAGTCCTGCAATGCCAACGCGTAGCGAATTACTCATTTTTCAAGGGCTTTTTCAGGGTGTGAGACAATGCTGATTGCTTGCCCCGTTTCCACACCATTTGCAACGTTGCATGGTCAGGAAAATTGCAATGAACCGTCATTGCCCACTCGATTCACCTTCGATCTTTTCCCGCAGAGCCCGTTCGCGTTCTCGCGCCAGTTTTACCAGTGCCGCTGCTTCGGCATTTCCATTGCTGTTGGCGTTAGCGGCCGCCAGAGCCTGGCCGCGTTCCAGATCTTTGGCCAATTCTGCCTGAATATCGCTGGTTTCGGCCTTTGTCAGTTGCTTGGTTGCCCCAACCGGCGGTTGCTCAAATGTTGGATATTGACCGGTAACCGTGCCTTTGCCCTTGGGTGGGTCTGGCGGAATTGTAAACAGGTTTTCAGGCGTCGTTGTCACACAGGCTGACAACAGGAATCCTGAAACAATAAGGGGGACGGCACGAATGTTCATGTCTCCCCCTTATCAGCTAATTATGTTTCAACGATGAACGGGTCCACCGGTCGTCTAGTCGAGGACTTAAATCGACTTCAGAGCCTGTTCGAGATCGGCAATCAGATCCTGTGCGTCTTCGATGCCCACGGAAAGCCGAATTACATCTTTACCTGCACCAGCAGCGGTCTGTTGGTCATCGTCCAACTGACGGTGTGTGGTCGATGCCGGATGAATAATCAAAGAACGAGTGTCCCCGATATTGGCCAGATGAGAGAAGATCTCGACGCCTGAAACCAGAGCAACGCCAGCGTCATATCCACCCTTTACACCAAAGGTAAACACGGCCCCTGCCCCTTTGGGCAAATACTTCTGCTGCAGGGCGTGATGTTCGTCATCGGGCAAACCAGCATAAGATACCCACGCCACCTTTTCGTGATTTTTCAGGAAATTGGCAACTTCAAGCGCATTATCGCTGTGGCGCTGCATACGCAGTGGCAAGGTTTCAATTCCGGTGATGATCTGGAACGCATTGAACGGCGAAATGGCCGGGCCAAGGTCGCGCAGACCAAGCACGCGACAGGCGATGGCAAAGGCA
>CAJQPW010000365.1 GCA_905480295.1 uncultured Rhizobiaceae group bacterium
GACCATCCGCATTTTGCTGAGGTTGACGAGATTTCGAGCAGTGGAGAAGTTTCTCAGATCAACGCGGCTGAAAGCCTTGCTTCAATGGCCAAACGAGCCGGCGGCTCCTTGCGCAAAGCGGCGCTTAAGTCATCGGTCGAAGACTTTTACCTAACCAATCCCATTGCCCGGTCGTCGGCCGTGATGGCTGAATGTTCGGCGCGTGCCAAGGGCGCGTATGTGGAGGCGGCAGAATAATGTTTGAATCAGAATTTTTCCTCACCTACGTTGCGCCGCCGCTTTGGATGCTGGCGCAAAGCGTGTTGATGCTGGTGCTGCTGTTGGTGACTGTTGCCTATATCCTTTATGCCGACCGCAAGATCTTCGCCGCCGTTCAGATGCGCCGGGGTCCCAATGTTGTTGGTCCTTGGGGGCTGTTGCAGAGTTTTGCCGACCTGCTGAAATTTGTGATCAAAGAACCGATCATTCCTGCCAGTGCCAACAAGGGCGTATTCCTGTTGGCACCGCTGGTCGCCGGTGTATTGGCACTTTCCGCATGGGCGGTGGTGCCAATTGCCGATGGTTGGGCCGTTGCTGATCCTAATCTTGGCCTGTTGTTCGTCTTTGCCATCTCATCACTCGAGGTCTACGGCATTATTATGGGCGGATGGGCATCGAACTCCAAATATCCGTTCCTTGCCGCCCTTCGCTCGGCCGCGCAAATGGTATCGTACGAAGTTTCCATCGGCTTTGTGATCATCACCGTGTTGCTGTGTGTTGGATCGCTTAACCTGACGGACGTGGTCAATGCCCAACGCGACGGGCTGGGTACCATGATGGGTGCACCAAACTCGCTGCTGGACTGGCACTGGTTGGCTCTGTTCCCCATGTTCATCGTCTTCTTTATTTCAGCGATTGCCGAGACCAACCGCCCGCCATTTGATTTGCCGGAAGCGGAATCGGAACTGGTAGCGGGTCACATGGTTGAATATTCTTCGACCCCGTTCCTGCTGTTCTTCCTTGGTGAATTCGTCGCCATCTGCCTGATGTGTGCTTTGACAACCATCCTGTTCCTGGGAGGCTGGCTGCCACCGGTCGACATTGCACCATTCAACTGGATTCATGGTGCGGTTTGGTTTGTTCTCAAGGGCCTGTTCGTCTTCTTCTGCATGGCCATGGTCCGTTCGATCGTGCCGCGCTATCGCTACGACCAACTGATGCGTCTGGGTTGGAAAGTCTTTCTTCCCCTGTCGCTGTTCATGGTGTTTCTGACAGCCTTCGTGCTGCAATTTATGGGATGGGCGTAAGTCATGGCATCACTCGCACAAGCTGGTAAGTCTCTGTTCCTGCTGGAATTTGTAAAGGCCTTTGGCCTTGGGATGCGGTATTTTTTCGCACCCAAAGCGACAATCAATTACCCGTTTGAAAAAGGGCATTCTTCGGCTCGTTTCCGGGGGGAACATGCGTTGCGTCGTTATCCAAATGGGGAAGAACGCTGCATTGCCTGCAAATTGTGCGAAGCGATCTGCCCGGCACAGGCGATCACAATTGAAGCTGGTCCGCGGCGCAATGACGGGACACGGCGCACGGTGCGCTACGACATCGACATGGTGAAATGCATCTATTGCGGATTTTGCCAGGAGGCCTGTCCGGTTGATGCAATCGTTGAAGGGCCGAATTTTGAGTTCGCCACCGAGACCCGTGAAGAACTGTATTACGACAAGGACAAATTGCTGGAAAATGGTGCGCGCTGGGAGCGCGAACTGGCGCGAAACATCGCCATTGATGCACCCTATCGATAAGGGCGCTGGATAAGACTTTAATGTCTCCGCTTAACCCATGGACGGGCGGCGGGGGAAGCGCTAAGAGGGCGCATATTCGCTGGCAGGGCCGATTGTGGAACTGCTGAATTGGATGCCGGAAGGCTGGAATTTGGGATGGGCTGAAAAGCAGGTGTCCCGACAGGTAAGGAAGCGCAGAACGCCATGAGCGTCGTTGCCCTGTTTTTCTATTTGTTCGCTACCATTACGGTAGCGTCGGCCTTCATGGTCATTGCGTCGCGCAATCCGGTGCATTCCGTATTGTTCCTCATTCTCGCATTTTTCAACGCCTCAGGCCTGTTCATGCTGATGGGCGCGGAGTTCCTGGCGCTGATCCTGATCGTTGTCTATGTCGGTGCCGTTGCGGTGCTGTTCCTGTTTGTGGTGATGATGCTGGATGTCGATTTCGCGGAATTGCGCGAAGGTTTCCTGCAATATCTGCCGATTGGCGGCATTATCGGGGCTGTTCTGGCGATTGAGCTGATCCTGGTTCTGGGCTCCTACACCATTGATGCCGATACTGCCCGGGTGGCGGTGCAGCCGATTCCAGACATGGCAGAAACATCCAACATCAAGGCGCTGGGCGACCTGCTTTATACCCGCTATATTTTCTTCTTCCAGATGGCAGGCATGATCCTGCTGGTGGCCATGGTCGGTGCCATTGTTTTGACGCTCAATCACCGCCCCAACGTCAAGCGCCAGAATATTGCTGATCAGGTCGCACGCGACCCTGATGACGCCGTGACCCTGCGCGGAGTTAAGTCGGGCGAGGGGATCTGAACATGGAAATCGGACTGAGCCACTATCTGACCCTTGGAGCGATCCTGTTTACGCTGGGCGTATTTGGAATCTTCCTGAACCGGAAAAATGTCATCGTCATCCTGATGTCGGTGGAACTGATCCTGTTGGCGGTCAATATCAATTTCCTCGCATTCAGCCAGGCGAATGGCGATTTGATGGGGCAGATTTTCGCCCTGTTCGTTTTGACAGTCGCTGCTGCTGAGGCTGCGATCGGCCTCGCCATTCTTGTTGTTTTCTTCCGAAACCGCGGTTCGATTGCGGTTGAAGACGTCAATGTGATGAAAGGATAAGGCGCAACAGGCGCGTACATTAAAATGCTTCATCTCATTGTTTTTCTTCCGCTATTTGGTTTTTTGATTGCCGGTCTTTTTGGCAAGCAGATTGGCGACAAGGCATCGGAATATGTCACGACCGGTTTCTTGATCATCGCGGCGCTTCTCAGCTGGATCAATTTTACCGGTTTCTGGCTGGGTGGTGCCGAAACGTTCACCGTGCCGGTCTCCACATGGATTTCTGTCGGTAATTTCACCGCCGACTGGGCCTTTAAGGTCGACACGCTGACGGCGGTTATGTTGATCGTTGTCAACACCGTCTCCGCCCTGGTTCATGTCTATTCCATTGGCTACATGAGCCACGACCCGCATCGCCCGCGGTTCTTTGCCTATCTGTCGCTTTTCACCTTCGCCATGTTGATGCTGGTGACGTCCAACAACCTGATCCAGATGTTCTTTGGCTGGGAAGGGGTGGGGCTCGCGTCTTATCTGTTGATTGGTTTCTGGTTCAAAAAGCCTTCGGCCAATGCCGCTGCAATCAAGGCGTTTGTTGTAAACCGCGTTGGTGACTTCGGTTTTGCGCTTGGCATTTTCGGCGTTTTCGTGATGTTCGACAGTGTCAGTTTTGATGTGATTTTTGCCAATGCCGCATCGTTTGTGGACGATGGCAGCGCGGCTCAGTCGCGGATCGTGCTGGACTTCCTGGGTTATGAACTGGCCCGCGACAGCGCGCTTACAATAATCTGCCTGCTGCTGTTCATGGGAGCGATGGGTAAATCAGCCCAGTTCCTGCTACACACCTGGCTGCCTGACGCGATGGAAGGGCCGACACCGGTCTCCGCGCTTATTCATGCGGCGACGATGGTAACAGCGGGCGTATTTCTGGTGGCGCGTATGTCGCCACTGTTTGAACTGTCACACACCGCGATGACGGTTGTGACGCTGTTTGGTGCAACGACGGCGTTCTTTGCTGCCACTGTTGGTCTGGTTCAAAACGATATTAAACGCGTGATCGCCTATTCAACCTGTTCGCAGCTTGGTTACATGTTTGCCGCTCTTGGTGTTGGTGCGTATGGCGCTGGCATTTTCCACCTGTTTACCCACGCCTTTTTCAAAGCCCTGCTGTTTCTTGGTGCTGGTGCTGTCATCCATGCGGTTTCCGACGAACAGGACATGCGCAAAATGGGTGGGCTTCGCACTCACATCCCACGCACCTACTGGATGATGGTAATCGGTACGGTTGCACTGACCGGACTGGGTATTCCTGGAACCATAATCGGAACCGCCGGATTCTTCTCCAAGGATGCGATTATCGAAAGTCTGTATGTCGGGCAGAATGCCTTTGCCGGATATGCGTTCTGGATGACGGTGATCGCCGCACTGTTCACCAGCTTCTACTCGTGGCGCCTGATTTTCATGACATTCCACGGTAAGCCGCGGGCGTCTGCGGACGTCATGAGCCATGTGCACGAAAGCCCCAACGTCATGTTGGTCCCGCTTTACGTGCTGGCCGCCGGGGCTCTGTTGGCAGGGCTGGTATTCCACAGCCAGTTTATTGGTTCCCACCACGAGGTTGGTCAACTTGATCCTCACTATCTGGATTTCTGGAAGGAGGCTCTGTTCCTTGGTCCCGATAACCGGATACTTGAAACCTTCCACAGCGTTCCAGCGCTCGTGAAATGGGCACCCTTCATCATGATGGCGCTCGGCTTTGCCACTGCATACTGGTTCTATATCCGATCACCGGAACTGCCCGTTGAATTGGCGAGACAACACAACGGATTGTATAAGTTCCTGCTCAACAAGTGGTATTTTGACGAGTTGTATGACGTCATCTTTGTCAGACCTGCCAAGTGGCTGGGCCACTTCCTGTGGAAGCAGGGGGATGGTCGCATGATCGATGGATTGGGGCCTGATGGCATTTCGGCCAGGGTGCTGGACGTCACGCGCAACGTGGTCAAACTGCAATCCGGTTATCTGTACCATTACGCCTTTGCCATGCTCATCGGCGCGGCGGTTCTTGTTACCTATATGATGTTCCCAGGGGTTCGATAATCGTGACCGACTTACCCATTCTTTCCATTGTCACGTTCTTGCCGCTTGTTGGTGCGCTGATCACTTTCCTTATTTGGGAAGACAGTGAAGTTGCCCGTCGCAATGTGCGCTATGTCGCGCTGTTCACGACAATTGTTACGTTTCTTGTTTCCCTGAGCATTTGGTTCCGGTTCGACAATTCACGCTCCGATTTTCAACTTGTTGAGAAAATGGACTGGATCAGCCAGGGCGGTATTTCATACCATCTCGGGGTCGACGGCATTTCGATGCTGTTTGTCATTTTGACCACCTTTTTGATGCCGTTTTGCATCCTGGCGAGCTGGGAAAGTGTCGAAAAGCGCATCCGCGAATACATGATCGCCTTCCTTATTCTGGAAACGCTGATGATCGGCGTATTCTGCGCGCTGGATATCGTGCTGTTCTACGTCTTCTTTGAGGCCGGCTTGATCCCGATGTTCTTGATCATCGGCGTCTGGGGTGGGGTCCGCAGGGTTTATGCGAGCCTGAAGTTTTTCCTTTATACGCTGCTGGGTTCCGTTCTCATGCTGCTGGCCATTATGGCGATGTACTGGCAGGCAGGGACCACGGATATTCCGACGCTGATGACCTATTCCTTCCCTGCAGGCATGCAGACATGGCTGTGGTTGGCATTCTTTGCGTCCTTTGCGGTCAAGATGCCGATGTGGCCGGTACATACCTGGTTGCCTGACGCGCATGTTGAAGCGCCAACCGCCGGGTCGGTCATCCTGGCCGCGATTTTGTTGAAGATGGGAGGATATGGCTTCCTGCGGTTTTCGCTACCGATGTTCCCGTTGGCCAGTGCGGACATGCAGAACTTCGTGTTCGCGCTGTCCATTATTGCGATCATCTATACCTCGCTGGTTGCGCTAATGCAGGAAGATATCAAAAAGCTGATCGCCTATTCGTCCGTTGCCCATATGGGATATGTGACGATGGGTATTTTCACCGCCAATGCCCAGGGCATTCAGGGCGGCATTTTCCAGATGCTGGCCCATGGACTGGTGTCCGGTGCTTTGTTCCTGTGTGTCGGCGTCGTCTACGACCGCATGCATACGCGGCAGATCGACGCCTATGGCGGTCTGGTCAACAACATGCCGAAATATGCTGTGGCATTCCTGATTTTCACCATGGCCAATGTCGGACTGCCCGGCACCGCTGGATTTGTTGGCGAATTTCTGACTTTGCTTGGCGCGTTCCAGGCCAACACCTGGGTGGCGCTGCTGGCGACGACAGGCGTGGTTCTCTCTGCCGCCTATGCGCTTTGGCTCTATCGCCGGGTGGTTTTTGGAACGCTGGACAAGGAAGCGCTGAAATCGATTCTGGACCTGAACACTCGGGAAAAATGGTTGCTCTACCCATTGATCATTCTGGTGATCTACTTCGGTGTTCATCCAAGCCCGGTATTCGATGTCACCCAGGCATCGGTCGACAATCTCATTACCAATTATCAGGCGGCCATTGACGGTGCCGTCCAGGCCGCTCAAGCGGCAAGCAACTAAGGCTGGCACGATATGGAATTTGCCATGGACATCCCTAATCTGGCGCTGGCGACCCCGGAACTTTTGATCGGTGTTGGCGCAATGGTGCTGCTGATGATCGGCGTATTTGTTGGTGAAACCTCCAACCGCGTTGTTACCGGCCTTTCGATGGCGCTGATTGTTCTGGCTGCAATCTGGCTGATCTGGCTGCCGCAATCCGGCGAGGCGTTCCACGGTGCCTTTGTGATGGACCCCTTTGCCCGGTTGATGAAGATACTGGTCTTGATCGGGTCGGGCAGTGCGATTGCCATGTCGGTCGGATTTGCGCGGCTTGAGAATTTTTCCCGTTTTGAATATCCGATTCTGGTCCTGCTGGCGACTTTGGGCATGCTGCTCATGGTGTCCGCCAATGATCTGATTTCGCTCTATCTTGGCCTCGAAATGCAGGCGCTGTCGCTCTATGTGGTCGCAGCCATCAACCGGGATTCCCTTCGTTCGACGGAAGCCGGGTTGAAATATTTCGTTCTTGGTGCCCTGTCTTCCGGCATGCTGCTCTATGGTGCTTCGCTGATCTATGGCTTTACCGGTCATACCGGCTTTGAAGGCATTGCAGCGGCCATGACCAGTGAACGGTCGCTTGGCATGGTATTCGGCATTGTGTTCGTGCTGGCCGGCATTGCCTTTAAGATCTCTGCTGTTCCGTTCCACATGTGGACACCGGACGTCTATGAAGGTGCGCCAACACCCGTGACGGCATTTTTTGCCGCGGCGCCAAAGATCGCGGCGATGGCGATGTTGATCCGCGTTGTGCAGGGCGCATTTGAACCGGCAACGGCGGACTGGCAGCAGATCATCACCTTCCTGGCCATCGCCTCCATGGGACTGGGTGCTTTTGCTGCCATTGGTCAGACCAACATCAAACGACTGATGGCCTATTCCTCGATCGGACATATAGGCTTTGCGCTTGTCGGCCTGGCGGCCGGGTCTGAAGAAGGTGTGTCGGGTGTGGTGCTTTATATGATCATCTATATGGCGATGACGTTGGGAACCTTTGCCTGCATTCTGGCCATGCGTCGCACGGACGGCATGGTTGAAAACATCTCCGACCTGGCGGGGTTATCGCGCACCAATCCGATGATGGCGCTGTTGATGACCGCCTTTATGTTCTCACTGGCGGGCATTCCTCCGCTGGCCGGGTTCTGGGCAAAATATTTTGTATTCCTCGCAGCCATTCAGGCCCAGCTTTACGTCCTGTCAGTGATCGGCGTGATCGCCAGTGTCATCGGTGCTTTCTATTATCTTCGGGTGGTCAAAGTGATGTGGTTCGATGAACCCGAGCAGGGATTTGTCGGCATGGCTTCCGAATTGAAACTGGTATTGGCGATTTCTGGCATATTCACGGTTTTCTACGTGGTAATCGCCGGTCCGATGTCCAGCATTGCCACTGCGGCTGCCCGCACGTTCTTCAGTTAGACCGTTGATTGAAGCCATCGATGGATTGACCGGCTGGCGTCATCTTGATCTTGCTGAAGTTGCCTCGACAAATGCCGAAGCCTTTACCGCTGCCAATGACGGTGATCGTGGCCAGTTATGGATCACGGCCCGGTCACAACGCGCCGGGCGCGCCCGACGGGGGCGGGAATGGGTCTCAAAGCCGGG
>CAJQPW010000366.1 GCA_905480295.1 uncultured Rhizobiaceae group bacterium
TGGGCTTAATGTGTCCGGGCTGAACAGGCCTGCGATCATAGTCGTGACGGACATATACGTCTCTTCCCCAGTTAGGATAAGGGTCATGGTAACTCTGGTAATAGACATGACCGCCGCCCGAACTGGCACAACCACCTAAAAACAGCCCCGCGATGACAAAGAAAACTCCGGATATGAGATTAATTGGTTTTCCCATGATGATTACTCCGCCGCCGTAGTTTTTGCCGACCATCGCTCGATAATTACTAACGCGCCTGACGGATCAGACAGCAATGACACGCGATTGCCGTCGGCAGTTTGTCTGGGCTCAACCAAGATCTTTCCCCCCAGATTTTTTGCCTTCACGACAATCTCATCGGTATCGGCGACCCGTACCACCGGCACCCAGCGCATCTCAAGCTTACTGTTCGCCGAGTGGCGGATACCCGCTCGCCATTTCCCCTCTTTCATCAGGATAAGATAGTCGGTTTTTTCACCCTCAAAATGGTATCCGGCAAGTTTTTGGTAAAACGCAATTGAGGCATCGACATCATTGGACCAAAGTTCGTGCCAAAGCCAAGACCCGATGACCGGTTCTTTATCCTCCGGGTCCCCGCCCGAGGCGTGCAGCAACAGCAGCTGCGCACCCTGGGGATCTCTTACCAAGGCACCCCGGCCGCGATTGCGCATCTCCAAAGGTCCTTTTTGAACAATGCCTCCCTCCTGGGTTACCAAAGCTGCCGATTTGTCCACATCGGCAACCGAAAGCGTACAAAGCCAACGAGCCGCGCTTTTTACCTCGGAAGCATCTTTGATTTGAGCCATGCCGCCAATGCTGCGGCCATTATTATTGATCACCGTGTAGTCGCCCAGCTGCTCGAACGACCAACCGAAAAGGCGTCCATAGAAATCCTTTGCCACCGGGACATCATCAGTGAGCAGATCGTTCCAGACGAATTTTCCCGGAAAATGTACCCCCGTGGGGGTATCGGTGACAGGGGTCAACGCCAACCCGGAAGGCTGCGTCATCCCCGCGCAACCCGTGAGCACAAATTGGATCAAAATAAATATCACCGCAGCGTATAGCCCGTATCGAGGTAAGCGGCTTCGCGGTCTCGGGGATGTTAGCGTCCGTATTTGTGCCTTTAGATCCATCGTCGTCACCATCTCCTATGTTCTATCGCCATCCACAATCTCTTCGACCGTGGGCTTCGTGTACCAGCATTTGGGATAGGCCTCGATCAACTTCGCATTCACCGTAGCACCATTATCCGCCGTTGCCAGTTCGACCGGCCCCCCCCATATAGCGTGATGGTACTTCAGCCGAGACGGTGGTTACGATGGCAAGTCCAGCCAACGTCAGCAATCCCATCATAATTTTGAACATTTGGTTTGCTTTCATCTTGATTTATCCTTTTTGTCAGCGAATCGAGTTCTTTCGCCGCTGTATTTTTATTTTGAGCGAATTACTTCACCAACTCCAACTCACTCGGGCGCCAGATTTTGTCGAGCCAGGTCGGCTCTGGACCAGACATGTCGGTTCGTCAGAACTTCCATGCCGCTGATAATGTTAAATAATCTGAATCGAAACGATTTTCGGCGTGCAAGTCATGCATCCACTTGCCAAGCACCGTAAGCGCGCCACCGGCAAATTTGGGAATCCAAACGACACCGGGGCCAATGCCGAAGGCCTCCGATTTGAAGTCACCGAGAACAGCGCCGCTGCCGCTGTCGCCTGTGATTTGTTTGTAGTAGTAGCCTCTGATGCCGACCGAGAAGGTCTTTGACAGAAACTGGTTGGCCACGAAGTCGAGGTGGAACTCCGTTCCGGTCTGGTAATTGGTGTCGTCATTCTCGGTATTAAACATGATACCGGGAGCGAACGACAGGGCGGTTCCTGTCGGCGCATTGAACCAAGTCATTCCTCCGGCAGTATCAAAGCTCCAGTAATTACGCCCGAGGTTAACCGTATCGTTTACATCGTAAGCGCCTGTCGGAGCGACGATCACCTCGGCGAACTTGAAACTAAAATTGCCTACATTCCAATTCAGCTGAAACGGAGTGAATGCGATGTCGGACAGGTTGAATGAATCTGCACTCGCGTCGCGAAAACTACCGCCGGGGTCGGTCAGGCGGGCATCGAGATTGGCGTAGCCGAAAGGGACTGCGATACCCATTGTGTAGGTGCCGCCAAGGACCGGATTCTCAAAAGTATAAGACGCCGTGGGAATGGCCAGATAGAGATCGAGGTCGAGGGAGACACCCACCCGCCCTTGCAAAACAGCAGTGTCCACATCGCCGCTCTGGTTCCAGCTGGTTATCGCAACCTGCGGACCCGGCTTGGGGGATTGGGCGATCAGGATATCCCCTGCAGCACCCGGCAGATAATGGCTACCTCCTCCTTCCGAAGCCTTCGCAGCTCTTTGGTATCCGAATACCGTGATCAGCACGACCAACGAGAATAAGGCGAGTTTGGTAACCGTCTTTGCCATAGCATTTTCTCCTATAAACACCTTTAGTCCGATGCGTTTAGAGGGTTCATTCTTCATCTCTTTCTCCTTTCTGAACTCAAGCTCACCCGGACGCCAGGTCTTGTTTCTGATTTTCATCCGGTCCCCTTTACAAGCCAGCCGAACATCAGCATCCCCACCGCAGCCACCCAGCTTCCCGTTACCCGGACCGCAATTCTGGCCCAGGCTGCATGCATGGAAACCACAAACGATGAAACAAGTATGGCAGTGACCAGCACAGTCACAGCAATACCGCTTAAGGCAAGAGGCCCGGCGCCAATTGCCGCAAGGGCTGAGCCATTGAACAAACCGTGAATACCACCAAAGAGTACAGCCAGTGTCACGACTACTTTTGGATGAAGTTTTGGGTCGATCGCAACCAAAACACCCAACACCAGAAAAGAGATAATGCTTAAACAGGGAAGATCAATGTTAGCAGGCAGGTTCAATCCAACCAGGCCGGCGACAAACCAGGCGAGCGGCAGAAAAACTATTGTGAGCCTGCCAGCCCTGGCACCGCATAGTCCGGC
>CAJQPW010000367.1 GCA_905480295.1 uncultured Rhizobiaceae group bacterium
GGCGGACACCTTTTGGAAGACCCGCTGCTGGAGACGAGCCTTCGGTTCACGTGACCTTTGACGAGGCTCAAGCTTATTGTCGGTGGAACGGCAAACGTTTGCCAACACAAAGCGAATGGATTGAAGCTGCCTATACTGAGACACGCGAGAATCCACCACCTTCCTTCAGAACTGGAACAACCTATCCCTATCCAACTGGCGATGATCCCCAAGGGGCAAACTGTCTCAATGATTGTGGCACAACGCCCGCTATAGATTATTCAATGTTTCTGGATAGAGGGCTGGGTCATGCCAAAGTCGGAACAACCCGCGCCGGTGTGAACGGCCTGTTTGATATGGGTGCCAATGTTTGGGAATGGGTTGAGACAGGCAATGAAAGGAGTAAAGGAACGCGGGGTGGTTCGTGGTGGTACGGAGCAACCCAGATGCGGTCAGATTACAATGCCTCTAAATCACGTGGTATGGCAGTCGTATATATCGGCTTCAGATGCGTAAGGGACATTCGATAGGCCCGTCGTCGCACCAAGCAATCCTAAGGAGACGAATGATGCGATGATCAGTTTTACAGATCTTGTTCGGCAGAGCCGGTTTCTACCATATGCCCATCGCGGAGCCAGCAAGTTGGCACCGGAAAACACCTTGGCTGCTTTTCAATTTGCCTATGATCTGGGGTTCAAAATTATTGAGACTGACGTGCGATGTTCCACGGATGGGATCGTCTATGCCTTTCATGACGATACCCTGCAGCGGATGGTTGGGGATGTCAGAAAAATTGAAGATCTGACGAGCCATCAGATAGATGAGCTTCGCATCGACGGGGAGCATTCAATTCCCAAATTGCGCAATCTGTATGAGGCCTTTCCCCAAGCCTACTTCAATCTCGACGCCAAGTCGTGGAATTGTGTGGAGCCGCTCATTGCGCTGGTTGATCGGGTTTCGGCGAAAGAAAGGACGTGCTTTGGCAGTTTTAGCCAGGCTCGGCTGGATGCAATAACCGGGCGCATTAGCGGATATACTCCTGCCCGCTCATTCGGGACTAGGGGGACGTTGGGTCTGTATCTCAACTATCTTCTGAACCGTTCTATCTCGGTGAACCAGACTTGTGCACAATTGCCGGTGAAGCGCTACGGGGTGACTTTGGTCAATTCGGGCACACTAAGCTATTATCGGTCTCTGGGTCTGAAAACCTATGTATGGACAGTCAACGACGCTGAAGAGATGCAGCGTCTCATCGACATCGGAGTAGACGGCATCATGACCGATGACTGCGTTCTGTTAAAATCTGTGTTGCAGCAAAACGGGCTTTGGTAGCAGTTGGATCGGTAATCACAACGCACACCCAGCAATATGGGCGCCGTTCGTCGTGGTATGCGGGGTAAAAGTTTCAAGCCGATTGACACTCTGTCTCATGAATGATGACGGGTACTTGTATGGTTCCGGATACCTGAAAAGTTAAGGTGTAAAGATGCCGCATTATGGGTTTTCATATCCCAATCAATGCAAAGTTGGACCACGCCCACAACACTGCTTGTACTTCTTGCCTGACCCACACGGACACGGATCGTTTCGTCCAGTTTTTGGTCCTGATCGTACAAACGTTCGGGATGGTGGCGTATATTCAATTCGTTGATCTTTGAAATACCGATGCATAATCGTGACACCCGCAGCAGCACCTACGATCAGTTTTTCTCGTAATTCATCATCAACTGGCTCTGTGTAGGGACGCAATTCTGGGTCGGGATGATGCTCATGAGCCAGAGCCATGATTGGAACAATTGCTCCACCATGTTCCTCATCATACATTAATTCATCCCAAATTTTACGCCGCATATTAACACCGATCAAAAAACCATCTGCCCAGTCATTGCAATGGTAGTTCCCTTCCTCGTCTTCGAGAACCAAGGGTAAATACACCTCGCCTTTGTTCAGTTGTGCATTCACATGGTTCCAATGTTGGTTTACCAGCTCCATGAACCTTTGAGCTTCTGCCATATTATCAAAGACCAGATCGCCCTCTTCTGTTTTCCCACCCTGAATAACGGGCAGGTATTCGCTTGGCATAATTAGATCGGGGCAACAGGCTAAGGCTGCAATGAATCCATCAAGAGCTTCAACGTTGGGTATGTCGCCGCCATCCACGCGATCCAAAAAGGCGTCGAGTTCATCGATGTCAGCGTCGTTGAGTTTCTTGGTTTTTGGCATGTTTCATACCTTGGTGTGACCGTGAAGGATTTGGATTGGGGCTTGAGAAGAATTATATCGGCGATGCACGTCTGTCGCAACGACAGCCCACCAACTTGGATGCCTAGGATTCCAGGAGAATCCACCAAATGTAATTTCACACTGATTCACCTGCTTGAACGTCGTGTTGCTGAGCAAGTTCACCTAAAGTCTGTTCACCGCGAATAGCGGCAAGGGCCATCTTGGTCTTAAATGCAGCAGTGTGATTGCGTCGGGGGCGTCGAGCCATGAGTATTCTAGCTACCGCCGGAAGAAAAACGCACTCGTTGGCTTTCCATTTGGACACCCACCGAGGTCATTATTAGCGACTGAATAGCGCCAGACCAACGCAACAGAAGCAATCGTCCAAACGACGTAGAACGACTGCTCGGGACTCACTGCGGTCATCCGAGCATTTTGATGAATGGCCGCTTAGCCGTCATAAGCGGACCTCTGCCAAAAACAGGGCAATGACCGGCATGCGGACTTTTTTGCCGTTGACTAGAGATTAAAACGAGGCGGTATGCTGTACGTGGAGGATAAGCATGGCTGCCAGTGCGATGGCGGCGATTGTGATTATCAACATGGTCATTTTCTCCTCTTTTTGGGGCTGCTTGTGGAAGATCAAACAGCCAATGTGTATTGGACTTGCTCAACAAAGGCAGATGCCTGGATCGTCAGATCGTAAAAGGCTGCTGAAACGATGGTGGCGAACTGTGCAAACATTTTGGTGTTCCTGGTTGGCTTGTCTATGAACAAATCATAGGCCAGCACCGATCAGGCTTCCGTGCGTTTTGGCACACCCCTGCTAAGGGCTTGGTCGCAGTTGATCCGGTAGCATCCGACTTTCTAGAAGCTACTACGCGCGGGAGGGGGCTTGATCCAGATCATTGTCAGCCTCCGCGATATGGGGTGTGCTGATGGCTGGATATGGTGAGCAATAAAGCCACACCAATTTTAAGGGGAAATAAAATGGCCCAGACATTTATGTTCACCATTCACGATAAACAATCTGGAATTCGCCAATTTGAAATTCGCCAAGTCAACGTTGACGGAACTCGCTCTTTTAGTGTGTGGGATATGGATAACGACAAATCCCTGTATAAGTTAGACGTGGCCCATGAGGCGCTAGCGGAAACCGAGATTGATGAGCCTGGAGCGCTTAACATACTCAATGCTGAGTATGTGGAGAATGATTTTAAGCGGCTGGTTAATGCCGGTTTTTTAAAGCTTCCATAATAATCATTTCTGACGAGTACGCGCAGGGGGTCTTGATCCACGTCATTGCCAGCATCCGCTATATGGGCTGTGCTGATGCCTTGATACTCGCTCAATGATATTTGTTCATGTGCCGTTCAGAGAGGAGTTGTTAACCTAGCAATTAGCCCGATATCGCGACAATCGTTGGCCGCGGGTTTAGTGCTTCAATATCTTTGGCGCAGATGCAAACTTTTTTAGAATTGGTTCTAAATCGCCAATAGGAACAAAAGGGAGAATTGAATATGGGCAACTTTTCTGGAGTTTGGAAGGCCGTCACGATTGCTGCATTGGTGTTGACTTCCTACCAACCCGTTACGGCAGCTACTTTTAAAGCACCTTTTGCAACTGGGGCTGGGGAAGGCATAACGGTTGACGTACGAAAGCGCAGGAGAGTTCATCGAGGTAGCCGCTGTCGCGGCAGCAGGCGGTGCTATCGCGGTAGCCGTTATCGTCGAGGCGGACGACATTATCATGGGGGAAGATACTATCGCCGGGGCCGCTACTACGGGGGAGACTTCGCAGTGGGTATTATTGGCGGGCTTATAGTTGGTGGCATTATTGCAGAATCAAATAGGCGCCGATATTACGACGGCGGTCATTCGAGTGCGCACTACCGATGGTGCCACAATCGCTACCGCTCCTACAATTCTCGGACGAATACGTGGGTAGCTTATAGTGGTCGCGTAAAGCGGTGTAACTCACCTTACTACTAGGTAGCGAACCAATCTCGTCATCTTTGATAAAAATCAACGCTAATAACTGGGTATTTGAATATACTCTGAAGCAAAGAATATTAGTCATGTAAATGACGCATTGTCTCGCAACTCTTGAGACACCTTTGATTGATTAAATGTGGAGGCTGACCATGCGGCCGATTTGGCGAATTTTGTTATTGTTTTGCTTTGTCCTGGCGTTGGAGCCGGCAGCCTTTGCAGAAAAACAAAAGCGAATAGTTGTCACGACAAACGATGCTGATTATTTCGGTTTTGATCTTCGAGCTGAGGAAGAAGTAACCCTTGATGGGTGCAAAAAATTGTGCCTCAGTGATAATGAATGTCGAGCCTTTACATATAATAGCCAGGCGAAATGGTGTTTTTTAAAATCTGATTTTTCACGAATTGTTCCCTTCGAGGGAGCAGTAGCGGGAAAGGTTGTTACGGTATCAGCGGAGCCAGATCTTGGTTCACCACCCGCTCTGAAATTCCTTCCGGCTGGATACGCGGCTGCTGCTTTGGCTCTAAGGAGCGAAATTCGGGAATTGCCGTTGGTTCTTGTTACGTCCACACCCGATGAGTTTGTGTCCTATGCGAAAGCGTTGTTGGATAAGAATAATGAGATAGAAACGCTCCGAATATTGAAGCAGGCCTTGCGATTGGCTGATGAGGACCCGCAAAAATGGTCCACCATCACTCGCACCGCTGGTTCCTGGATCATAGGAAGCCGCTGGTTCAAGGATGATCTGAAAGCTTTTGTCAGTTCTGCAGCCACAGCAGCATACCAGCTTAGCCGTACTGCAACACAGCGTTCCGCAGCACTTGTAACAATGGCTGAGAATTTTGAACGCAATGATCTGTTTCGGGAGGCAATAATTGCCTATAGAACCAGCCTCGAGTTGCGCGAGAATGCAAATGTCCGGCAGGCTTATCTTCGACTGTATAGGGATAAGGGTTTCCGTGTAAAAAATCACGAGATTGAAGCTGACATTCTATCTCCACGGGTCTGTGTGGAATTTTCCGAGAAGTTGGCTGCGACCCGGACCAACTATGAAAATTTCGTGACGGTAGAAGGAACGCTGTCGACGGCGCTTTCGGTTTCAGGGTCCAGACTTTGTGTTGAGGGATTGAAGCACGGAAGCGAATACAGATTGGTTCTGAGAGCCGGCTTGCCTTCCATGACTGATGAAGCGCTACCAGAAAATATTGAATTGAACACATATATTCGAGATCGCACCCCGGCCGTCAGGTTTACAGGTGACAATTTCGTTTTGGCAAGTGCGGCACGCCGGGCCATTCCAATTGTAAGCATAAATGCCGAGTCTGCAGATCTTGAATTGTATCGAATTGGAGAGCGTTCGTTGAGTAATTTACTCTCTGGCTCCAAATTTCTCTCCCAACTTCGTCAATATTCGGCATCGGAACTTGCCAAAAATACGGGCCAGAGTATCTGGAAAGGAAAAATCGAACTTTCGACAGATCTTAATAAGAATTCTGTGACCAGTTTCCCTATTGATGAAGTGCTGCCGGACAGGAAGCCAGGGATTTATGTATTAACTGCAAGCGTTACCGGGCTGAATCGGGACAGTTGGGATCCGGTAGCGACACAGTGGTTTCTGGTGTCGGATCTGGGTCTTGTAACTTATGCTGGAAATGATGGATTGAACGTATTTGCGAACTCGTTGGATAGCGGCAAGCCACTTTCCGGCGTTGATCTGCAACTTGTAGCCCGCAACAATGAGGTGCTGGGATCGGTTGTTACCGATGACATGGGTCGGGCAAAATTTGATCCAGGCTTAATGCGTGGAACTGCAGGTCTCTCCCCCACAGTTGTTATTGCCAAACATGATTCAAGAGATGGTTTGGACTTTGTATTCCTTGATTTGTCCAGAGCAGGATTTGACCTTTCGGACAGAGGTGTGGAGGGCCGTGCTTCTCCTGGTCCAATAGACGCTTTCACCTATCTGGACCGGGGTATTTACAGGCCAGGGGAAACTGTCCATGTCACCACCCTACTCCGTGATAACGTATCGGAGGCAATCACAGATCTGCCGCTTACAATTGTGCTGTCACGGCCAGATTCGGTGGAAGCAGAACGAGTTGTTTCACGCCAACCGCTGTTGGGAGGACACGGACTAGCCTTTGATATTCCTGAAAATGCGATGCGTGGAGTTTGGAAAGTCCAGATTCACACCGATCCCAATACCACGCCAATTTCAGAAAAGCAGTTTCTGGTTGAAGATTTTTCACCAGACCGAATTGAGTTTGACCTGACAACTTCCTCCGAGACCGTTGTCTCTGGCTTGGAGACGCTTGTCGAACTGGAAGGCCGATATCTTTAC
>CAJQPW010000368.1 GCA_905480295.1 uncultured Rhizobiaceae group bacterium
ATTGAGCGCTTCTTTGGTAGGCTGAAAGCTTCGTTCCGCCGCATCGCAACCCGATACGAAAAGACGTCACGCAACTTCCTGTCGATGATAAAATTGGCATCCATCAGGCTCTGGATCGAGTTTTATGAGTCCGCTGCCTAGCCCACTTTGGGTCAACGCCGTATTGTTAGAGGTGCCCGCATGATATATTGCTCAAAGATAATTTGAGCCAGAAGTCCAATACCAGTATTATTGGTTCGTTCCGGGAGTTAATCAATGTTGGATAAGATTGGCGACAGCACGTTTCCTGTCGCCGAGGACAAGCAATCGAAGGACCACGAGCCTTCGGCCGTTGTATCGACGGTCGAAAAGATTGCACCTGTTTCCTCGACTCCAATATGGTTACGTCTGCTGCTTGGCATCCTTCAGGCTGCCCTGATGATTGCAATCCTGTTGGGTTCTTTCATGCTTGCCAAAAAAATGATCGACGACAAACCGGAGCCACGTAAACGTCGGGCGTTTAAGACTGTTTATACTGTCCAAACCGTCACGGCAGCGCAGGCCGATTATCAACCAACGATAACGTCTTATGGACAAATAGTTGCCGCCCGCAGCGTCGACTTACGTTCGCTGGTGTCGGGTGAGATTATCAAGGTCAATCCAAAACTACGCGCGGGCGCCAAGGTCGCCAAGGGCGAGACCCTGGTTGAAATTGATGAATTCAACTATCGCGGAGCGCTTGCTGAAGCAGAGGCAAACCTTGTTGAAGCAAAGGCGCGTATTACCGAAAACGAAGCTCAGATCTCCCTGGAACAGGGAAAGTTTGCTGCTGCGCAGGAACAGTTGCAATTGGCAACCGCCGATCTGAAGCGGATAGAATCCCTGAAGCAGCGGCAGGCGGCGACCCAACAGCAACTTGAAATTCGCAAACTGGTTGTCAGTCAACGCAAACAAACAGCAGCTGTCGCCAAAGACACGATTGAAGTTCAAAAGGCGAAAATTGAACAATTGCGTGCCTCCCTGCTGCGCTTGCAATGGCGCGTCGACCAGGCCCGCCGCAATCTCGATTCAACTGCGCTGACCGCACCATTCGACGGAATTGTCCGTTCAAGCACCGCCGAAGTCGGACGAGCACTGACGGCCAATGATGTCGTCGTTTCAATGTATGAAGCCGATACAATGGAAGTTAGGTTTACCCTTACCGACGGACAGTTTGGCGGGTTGCAGTCTGAACAATCAGGGATTGTTGGACGCAAGGTACAGGTGATCTGGTCTGTGGGAGGCAAACGCTGGGAATATCCCGCAACGATCGATCGGGTCGGTGCTGAAATTACCTCGACCCGCGGCGGAGTGGAACTGTTTGCCCTGATTCAGAATACGCCTGATTCCGTTGCCATTCGTCCTGGTGCATTTGTTGAGGTAGCCGTTCCGGACCGGGTTTTCACCGATACGATAATTGTCCCGGATACGTCAGTATATGGAACAGATACGGTCTATACGGTGGTTGATGGAAAACTGGTCGAAAATCGCGTGTCAATCGCGGGCTTTGAAGGCGAAAATGCGCTGATCTCGTCGGGTCTGAAGGTCAAAGACGAAATTCTGGTGACACGGATCACAGAGGTGAGTGCGGGACTTAATGTGCGCCGCGAAGGTGAAACTCCGCAACGCGGCAATGGAAGCGGCAGCGGCAGCGGCAAGGGCGCGCAAAACGGTGCTCCAGCCCAACCAGCAGGCGCTCGAAGGGGACCGCCATCTCCGGAGGAGATCGCGAAAATTGCCAAAGCCAACGCGATCTCAATTGAAGAATTTCAGGCATTGCCCAGGCCGGAAAAGCGAAAATTGATTGGCGCGCACCGCAGCTCTGAACAATAGGAGGACTGGTTGATGACAAAGAGAAACACCTCGACACCATCTCGATTGATCAGTCTGTTCGTTCGGCACCGCAACGCTGCAAATCTGGTCATGGTCTTGATGATCCTGTTCGGTGCTATCTCATTGAGCCGCATCAACACCCAGTTTTTTCCGAAGGTTGAAATTCCGGTAATCACGACCACCGTTGAGTGGTCCGGTGCCAGCGCTGAAGATGTTGAATCCAACATTCTTGAAATCATAGAGCCCGAACTGCGTTATCTTGATGGAGTTGACCGTGTCACTTCGCGAGCCCGCGAAGGTGTGGCTTCAATCGGTATTGAGTATGAATCCGGCGTCGATATGAAGGAAGCGCTGCGTGAAGTTGAAACGGCAGTCAAGGCGGTCACAACCTTGCCGGAGGACGCCGAAACTCCGACGGTTCGACAGTCTACCCGGGGATTTGACCGGGTGGCACGGCTGGGACTGACCGGTGATGTGTCGGAAAAGGCGCTTCGATTCTACGCCAAGAAAATACGCGATGATCTGATCGAAAGAGGGATCGATAAGGTCATTTTTACCGGATTGCGTACACGCGAACTGCAGATTGAGGTGCCGGAACGGGAGTTGCGTCGCCTGAATCTGACGGTCGGCGACATTTCCCGAACCGTCGCCGCTAATTCTCGTGACCTTCCATCCGGACAGATGGAAGGCGCGGTGGAAAAACAATTGCGCACCCTGGCAAACGCGGATACGCCCCGTGCCCTTGGCGCGATGGAAGTGCGTGCCTTTGCTTCCGGAGAAAAGGTCAGGCTGAGCGACATTGCCAGTATCAAAGATGGATACAAGGACGGTGAACCCCAGGGGTTTATCAATGGCAGGCGCGCCATCCAGATCGAAATTCAGCGCGCTGATTCTGCCGATACACTCAAGACCAACCAAATTCTCACGGGATATCTGAAAGAGATCAAAGGCACTCTGCCCGCAAGCCTGGAGTTGCTTCAGTATGATGTGCGCGCCAATGCACTGACAGATCGCATCATGCTGCTCGTCACGAACGGTCTGGGCGGACTTGTGCTCGTGGTCGGTATCCTGTTCGTATTTCTCAACGCCCGCATTGCGTTTTGGGTGGCTGCCGGCATTCCGGTCGCCATGCTCGCGACCATCGGCATCATGTGGATGATGGGGCAGTCGATCAACATGATATCCCTTTTCGGATTGATCATGATGCTTGGCATTATTGTCGATGACGCGATTGTGGTCGGGGAGCATACTGCGACCCGTTTCACCGCTGGTGACGGACCGTTTGAAGCTGCTGAAAACGGTGCAAGCCGGATGGTAATGCCGGTATCGGCTGCGATGATCACGACAATTGCTGCATTCGCGCCGATTCTCGTAATCAAGGGCGGCATCGGGCAAATTATGGGGGCGTTGCCGGTTGTGGTCGTCGCCGTGATTATCGCCAGTCTGATTGAGTGTTTTCTGATCTTGCCCGGCCATCTCGCCCATACATTGAAGCCACGCAGGGCGAGAAGGTGGTCGTATTGGCGGCAGTTTACCACGGCCCTGTTGATTGGCGTGTTCGTCGTTTCAGTTGCGGAACCAAACAAAGGTGGCTGGTTTGTGGAACTGACTGGTGGCTTCATGACGCTGCTGCGCAGCTACGTGGATGTGCCGCTTTTACCGTGGTCCGCGCAGGCGCTTGTAGATTTCATTCAGGACCAGCGGCAGGCCAATTCTCTGATTAAATTTATGGGCGCTCTGGCAATTATTGCCTATGTCAGTTCCGTGGCGCTGGAAGCGGTGTTTGCCTTGTTTGCCCATTGGCGGCAGCGCGGACGAACTGAAACCGAAGAAGCAAATGTTGGTGCTTTCCGCCGCGGGTTTGACAGGGCCTTCAACTGGTTTCGGGACAAGCCATTTGACATGCTGGTCCGGGCATCGTTTTCGTTCCGCTATTTCACAGTGGCGGTGGCCGCCAGCCTGTTTGGTGTCGGAGTGATCGGCCTGATTATGGGAGGCAAGGTGGGCTTCGTCTTTTTCCCATCTGCTGAAGCGGAAAACATCAATGCCCGTATCGTGTTCAATGCGGGCATGCCGGAGGCTAAGGCAATCGACGCCATAAACCGGATTGAGGGCGCGCTGCGAATAGCAGAGCAACAGCTTACCGGTGGCAAGGAGAAGCTCGTTGTTGCCTCCTTTGCAACACTTGGAAAGGCAGGAAGATCAACCGGTGACAATGTGGCCAGCATTCGCGTTCAGTTGACGACGTCGGAAAGAAGGACTGTTCGTACACCGGAAATCACCCGTGCATGGCGCCGCGCTCTGCCCAAGATCGCCGGAATTCGGCGTGCTGCTTTGTATGAATCGCGCGGTGGCCCGCCCGGACGGGATATCGACATTCAATTGCAGGGCTCTGATATTGCGGTATTGAAGCAAGCTGCAACGGCGATGATCCCCCTGGTTCAGACCATCGATGGCATATCCGGGGTCGCTGATGACCTGCCGTATGGAAAGCCCGAACTGACAATGCAGTTGAAGACCCGTGGGGCCTCGCTGGGTTTCACAATCGAAGATGTTGGTCGGCAATTGCGCAATTCGTTTGAAGGAGCAATTCCAAGACGATTTGCTGACCGAGACGATGAAATTACCGTTCGTGTTTCCAAAGTCATGCGCAACAGCGGCACAGCCGCTCTTCGAAACTTTGAGCTGAAAAGCCCTGCCGGCGAATTTGTTCCGCTCTCGGAAGTGGTTTCGTTGACAGAACGGCAGGGGTTTGCAGCAATCGAGCGCATCGATGGGAAGGCAACGGTGTCGGTGACCGCCGATATTGATACCAAAGTCAGCACCACGGAAAAGGCGATCGAAGAGTTGGAAGCATCCAATTTGCAGCAGATCGCGGATCGCTTTGGAATATCCTATCGGTATTCAGGCAGGGACGAAGAAAGACGCAAGGCGTTTGCCGACCTTCAAATTGGTGCGATCATCGCCCTGGCTGTGATCTATATCGTTTTGGCTTGGGTTTTTGCCAGCTACTGGCGCCCGATAGCCGTCATGTTGATTATCCCGTTTGGAATCGTTGGTGCTGTTTTCGGCCACTATATATTGGGGCTGAAACTGACCATCCTTTCCTTCATCGGACTGTTGGGCCTTTCTGGCATTCTGGTCAATGATTCCATCATTTTGGTGAGCCGACTGGACGAGCGGATTGATGAAGGTGATGAACTGAAAGAAGCAGCCATTGGCGCCAGCCGGGATCGCCTGCGGGCGGTTCTTCTCACGTCCTTGACGACGATTGGCGGATTGATCCCGCTGATGTTTGAAAAGAGCCTGCAGGCACAGTTCCTGTTGCCGATGGCAACGACCATGGTGTTTGGTCTGGCATCAGCCACCCTGTTGGTTCTGTTTCTGGTGCCGGCGCTGGTGGGCATCGGTGAGGACATTCGCCGTTTGTTGATTGCCCTGTTTGGAAAATCTGGCCCTGATGTAAAAAGTGGTACGGTGTTGCAGCCCGCCGAATGAAGGTCGGGAAATTATCGGCTTGCGCACGCCTTCGGAGCGTTCTCACGAGCGCCAGAATCTGGGGCTGAGCAGCACCAGGACTGTAAACAGTTCCAGCCGACCGAGCAGCATGGTCGCGCTCAGTATCCATTTTGGAACGTCCCCGAGAGATTGGTAGGTGCCTGCAGGCCCAATTATGGCGCCAAGGCCAGGGCCAACATTTGAGATCGCAGAACCTGCACCGGACAGCGCCGTAAGCGTGTCGAGACCTGCCAGTGAAAGTGCCATCGCCGATACCGCAAATGATACAATATACAAAAAGAAAAACGTCATCACCGCAGAGGTGACATCGTCGCTGATCGGTCGACCGTTGAATTTCTGAGTGAAGATGCCGTTGGGGTAAAGAATGCGGGCCAGATGCTGCCGCAGGTTCTGGAAAAGCACCTGAAACCGGAAAATCTTAATTCCACATGAGGTTGAGCCAGCACAGCCACCGATGAACATGATGAAAAAGAAAAATGCGACTGCAACGGGTCCCCAGCCATCATAGGCCGTCGTGGAATAACCGGTTCCTGTCAAAATCGATGTAACGTTTACGGCTGCAAAGCGCAGGGCTTCGATTCCCGCCCGCGCTCCGACGACTTCCTCGATGATCCAGGCGAACAGGATCAGACCAGCCAGCAACATCAAAAACACCCGCACCTGGCCGTCACGAAACAGGGGCTTTGATTGCCCTTGCAAAGCTTGCACATAGAGCAGGAACGGCAGGGAACCGATGATCATGAACAGAATTGCAATCATGTCGATCGCCGGGTTGTTAAAGTATCCAAGCGAAGCGTCATGGTTGGAAAACCCGCCGGTGGCAACGGTTGTCATGGCATGCACAATTCCGTCCAGCACGCTCATTCCGGCAAACAAATAGGCCAGCATGCAAAGGCCGGTCAGATTGAGAAAAATCAGTGTGATGAAACCCGATATCTGAGTTGCCCGGGGAAGGATTTTCTCCGGAGTTTCAAAAGCTTCAACCTTAAACAGCTGCATGCCACCAATCTGCAGCATCGGCAGAACGGAAACCGCCATAACGATGATCCCCAGACCACCGAGCCATTGAAGGATGCCGCGCCACAGCAAAATTCCGGGGGGTTGATTGTCGAGATCGACCATCACTGTTGCGCCAGTCGTGGTCAGCCCCGATATCGATTCAAAAAATGCATCAGTATATGTTGGAACAGCACCGGACCAATAGATCGGCAGGGCACCGAATGCCGACAGCGCAACCCAGACCATCACTGTCATGATAAAGGCCTGGCGTGTGGACAGGCCACTGCCGCTGCCCCGGGTGGCCAAAAACATCAGACTGCCAATTCCTGATGTGGCAACCGCTGACACTGCGAATACTGGCCAATTGTCATTGCCTGCAATGTAATCTGCAAAGGTGGGCAACAGCATTGCGCCACCCAGCATGGCCAGTAACACGCCGATCACCAGCACCACGGGGGTGGGATCAAAGATCGGGCGCCGCGCAGCCTTGCGAGATTGAACCAGCGACATCGGCAATCAATTCATTGTGCGACGTTGATGGGGAAGGTCCAGCGCAAATGCGGGTATATCAACCTCAAACATCTCGTTGCTATCAGTGCGCATGACATATTGACCAACCATGAAGCCGGAATCTGTTGAGAGGGGACACCCGCTTGTATACTCAAACGCATCCCCCGGGTTCAATGTTGGTTGTTTTCCAACAACACCCTCTCCCTGAACGGTTTCAACAACACCGTTTGCGTCGGTAATTTCCCATTTCCGCTCGCGCAATTGAACCGGGATGTCTCCTTCATTGATAATCTCAATCGTATAGGCCCAGGCATATCTTCCGGCACCGGGTTCAGACTGGCCTTCCAGATATTGTGAGCTCACCCGCACCCGGATATCCCGCGTGACCGCTACATATTTGCCGTCATCACCAATATAGTGATTTGAGGTGTCGGGCATGGTGTGTTGTTTCCCACTCGCTAGTTGGCCTGATTTGAGCCAGAAATGTTATAGGCTCTTCATAAACGACTTCAGGAATTACATCCAACTATGTTTGACCGATCCATTCGCAAGCTGATTGATCCTGCCTTAAACGCAATTGGCCAATCGATCGCACGCAGGGGCGTGAGTGCCAATGCGGTGACCTGGATTGGATTTTCCTGTGGCTGTCTGGCGGCGCTGGCCATTTTGCAGGGCGCTTTTTACGTCGGTTTGCTTTTCCTTTTGCTGTCGCGAAGCTGCGATGGAGTTGACGGTGCGGTTGCGCGAGCCGGTGATGGAAATTCTCAGGGGTCTGATCTTGGTGGCTTTTTGGACATTGTGCTGGATTTTGCCTTTTACGGACTGATACCTTTTGCCTTTATCTTGGCCGACCCGTCCAATAATGCGGTATCCGGCAGCCTGCTGTTGCTGGTGTTTTACGTAAATGGTGCAAGTTTCCTCACCTATGCGCTGATGGTCGAAAAACGGGGGCTGAAGGACGAGGAACGGGGTGAAAAGAGCCTGCTTTACACGGCCGGTCTGGCCGAAGGTTCTGAAACCATTTTTGTATTCGTGCTGTTCTGCCTTTTTCCGCAATGGTTCAGCCTACTGGCTTATGGATTTTCAGCGGTCGTCGCAATCACCACAATCTCCCGGTTTGCACTGGCCTATCGCCTGCTAAAATAGCGCACATTTCGATTTGTCGTCCGGCGGAGTTTTCAAACCCGCCAGTTTAACAGTCGCGATTCGACCCAATTGATGGCAGCGCTGACGGTAACACCCAGAATCGACAGGATCGCAACGCCCACAAACAGGCGTTCCAAATCGTATAGAGAGCCGGCTTCGAGAATGTATGCACCAATGCCGTATTCCGCACCCAGCATCTCTGCGGCCACCAACAGGATGATGGCGATAGCCAGACTGATCCTCAGGCCGGACAGGATGCCTGGCATGGCCCCGGGCAATACAATCTTCCGGACAATGGACAGCCAGGTTAGCGAGAAGCTTTGCCCCATGCGGATCAAGGAGCGATCAACATTGTCCACCGCCCCGTAGGTGGCAACGACGGTTGGAGTGAACGTCCCGAATGCGATCAACGCGTATTTGGAGCCTTCATCAATGCCAAACCAGATGACAAACAGCGGCAGCAGCGCGATCTTTGGTATGGGAAAGATTGCAGCAATCACGGGAGCCAGGCCGGCCCTGACAATGGAAAAGAGCCCAATCAGGATGCCAACGGTTATGCCGATGCTTACCCCGAAAAGGGCTCCCACGATCAGACGGGTGATGGACGGCACCAGATGCTTCCATAACAGGCCGCTGCGCCACAATTCGACAAATGTTGCAAAAACGTCTGAGGGAATCGGCAAAGTCAGACTGGTAATGAATCCGGTTCGGGTGCCTATTTCCACGGCTATGAGGATCGCCACAAAAATCAACAAACCAATCCAGCGATTGGACCGGGGGACAAAACCACCACCGCGAAAATCTACCAGTTTTTGCCTTTCTGCCGGTTCAGTCATCGATAAGTTCCTGGTCGGCAGCGAGTGCCTCTTCACGCATGATCTGCCAGAGACGTTTTTGATGTTCTTCCAACTGGTGGTTCCCGAGGGTGCGATCCGCCAACGGAAGTTCAATATTGACGATTTCCCGGATTTCCCCGGGACGTCGTGACAAGACAACGATCGAATGACCCAGGCGCACGGCCTCGTTGAGGTTGTGGGTCACATAGACCGCGGTGAAGGGCTCACGGGTCCAAAGAGTGACAAGGTCATCAATGAGCAATTCGCGGGTCTGGCTATCGAGCGCAGAAAGTGGTTCGTCCATCAGCATGACTGCCGGTCTGACCGCCAGGGCGCGGGCGATGGCGACCCGTTGTTTCATTCCTCCGGAAAGCTGTTTGGGCAGGGCCTTTCGAAAATCGGAAAGATTGGTGCGTGCCAGTACATCGCTGATGACGGCTTCCATCTCTTTCCCAGACAGCCCGTGATCTTCCAGAACAAGGCTTATATTGCCTTCGACAGTTCGCCAGGGGAGCAGCGCGAAGTCCTGGAATACGAATGTGAGCGGATTGATGCTGTCTGCTGGTGGCGTACCGACTTGCAGAACCTGTCCTTCAATGGGGCGCTCAAGACCGCCGATCAAGCGCAGCAGCGTCGATTTTCCACAACCCGACGGACCGACAATGCAGATAATCTTGCCGCGGGGGATATCGAGATCGATCCCACGGACCACGTCCAGATCACCATATTGATGACCGATGTTTTTAAGCTGCAGGTCCATTGCGGGACTGACCGGAAGGCTGGCAACGGGTGGGTAAACACCCGTTGCCAGGGACCCTATTTTTGCTCGACATAAGAACTGTCGACCAAAGTATCGTAGCTGATTTCCTGTTTGATCAGTTTTTCAGACTTGAACCAGTTCAACTGGTCTTTGATCGAGCTGGAATGCAGAGCGGCTCCGGTGCTGATGCGCATAGCTCCGTTGCGAATGCTTGGGGCTGCCTTTTCATAGGGGCGGTCAACATAGACATATTTATGGACCAGTTTCACCATGTCTTCTGCGGCCGCTTCTCCGAGAGTCTTGTCCACGAGGGCCGCGTTAAAGTCTGCAGCACCACGGGAAAACGCGCGCAGGAAAGCCTGGCTGTTGGCGCGTTGGTTGGTCGCGTTGTCAGCCGAAGTGAATACAACGGTGACCTGATAATTAGGGATATAGTCAGCCACATTGCCAATAATGTGAACGGCTCCCCCCTTATCCAGCGGCTTGGCGATATGAGGCACGATGGACCAGGCATCGACCTGGCCCGACTTCATCGCACCAATGATGGCACCAACCTTTTGCAGGGGTTTGAAGCTGAGTTTTGCATTTTCTTTGGCGGCAATCTTCGAACCCATATAGTGAAATGAAGATCCGGCCTGAGTTACGGCCCAGGTTTTTCCATCCAAGCCTGCAGGCGATGTGACACCGGCTTTGAATGCAGCATCGGACACGAGAATTTTCTGGCCATCAATACCGGCCTCTTCCAGCAACGCTCCGCCGATCACCTTTGTGGCTCCTTTTTCGGCCAGCGAAATCAGTCCACCGGAAATCGCAGTTACCGCGTAATCAACATCCCTGGAGGCCACGGCGACGGCCATCGGCTGCGCGGCCTGAAAAAACTTAAAGCTGACGTCCAGTCCTTCGTCTTTGAAATACCCTCGTTCCATGGCAACGAAGCTGGCTGCATGGCTGGTGAATCGGAGTGCACCAACGTTGATCTTGGTGTCGGCAGCGAAGCTGGGCACCATGGCTGCCATCACTGCAGTCGCCCCACCGACTAAGCCGAGTAGTTTCATCGTGTTACGTCTGTTTAAGTGCTTCATTCTTGAATCTCCCAAATGTTTTAGTTTTTCAACAAGCAGTCAGTATACGGATCGCCCCAACACACCCGTGGCAGCCAAAATACGAGACAGTGTGCAGGTAATGGTGCCAACCCGAATGTCACCCGGCATGGTTTCACAATGAACGGCAGGGTTCAAATTGGAAGTTTCATTCCCGGAGGAATGGGAAGCCCGGCGGTGAGTTCCGCTGTCTTTTCGCGCGTAATTTCTTCTACCCTCGCCTTGGCGGTATTGTGGGCAGCAATGATCAGATCTTCGAGCATTTCTTCCTCCCCGGGAACCAGCAAAGAAGGATCAACCGTCAGGCCCTTCATCAGTCCTTTTCCCGACAAAGTGACGGTCACCATGCCACCGGCGCTCATGCCTTCGGCCTCCAGGTTCTCAAGCTCGGCCTGCATGTCTTCCATCTTGGCCTGCATTTCCTTGACCTTACCCATCATGCCCATAATGTCTTTCATTGCGACAGTTCCTTATTCAAAATAATCGTCGAGATCGGCGGCGCCGGGATCACTCTTGTCACCCATTATGCCGTCTTCCTGGTCTTCAAATTCATCTGGATTTTCAAGCGCGGCATCCTGCACCTGGGCAATGTCCAGCCCGTCCTCCGAATCCGCGTCAGGAAACCTGACGTCTAGAATTTTGCTTTTGGGGAATGTGTTTAAGACGGCAGCAACCACAGGATCAATTTCAGCATCCGCGAAATTTTGTTCCCGGGTTGCAGATTCCACCTCTTTAATGGTCGCGCTGCCCTGTTGTTCGCTGACCACAACCTGCCAGCGTTTGCCGGTCCAGTCGTGCAATCGTGCATCCAGTATCTGCACAATGTCTTTGGGTGCGTTGCCTACCGGTTGAAATTCAATTTTCCCGGGCTCGAATGAAACTTCGCTGAAATTATTGCGCAGCAACAGTTTGAACCGAATGTCGCGTTTTCTTTCGGCCACATTCAACAGATCATCAAAGGAATTAATGGTCTCGAATTCGGGCAGAGGGTTCGGCTGGCTTTGAATGACAGG
The DNA here is from genome assembly GCA_905480295.1 of uncultured Rhizobiaceae group bacterium. GTDB lineage: Bacteria > Pseudomonadota > Alphaproteobacteria > Rhizobiales > Rhizobiaceae > Pseudahrensia. The sequence continues at coordinate 11,735 of CAJQPW010000368.1, forward strand.
TGGTTCGGCATCGGGGACAGCCCTTAAATGTGCTGCCGGGTTTTCATTGCCCGAGCCCTGTGTGAGTGCGGTTGGCTGATGATCGACGACCAGAGTTGGCCCATTGGCAACCCGCTGCATTTTCGCTCCACCTCCATCCGGTGAAATGCCCGCAGACGACGGCGGGGTGGCACTTCCACCCGCTGATGCTGAGGAAGCAGAGGACGGTTTGCTCACCTGGCCGCCTGATTCCTGCGTCATGGTGCGGATGAGGTCGTCAGGCGTCGGCAAATCGGCCGCATGGGTTAAGCGGACCAGAACCATGTCGGCAGCGGCCAGGGGGCGGGGCGATGATTGAACCTCTGATATGCCCTTGAGCAGCATTTGCCATGCCCGTCCCAGAATACGAGGGCTCAGGGTTTCGGAAAACTGCTTGCCACGAACTTTTTCGGCTTCAGACAGAGAAGGGTCGTTTAAGGCGGAATCTACATAGCGCAGCGTGGTGACGAAATGCAGGAACTCGGCGAGATCGGTTAAAACCGTTGCCGGCTCTGCACCCACATCATATTGGCTTTTGAGTTCCGTGAGTGCCGCAGAAATGTCACCGGCCATCACGTGCTCAAACAGGTCAATAACTTTGGCTCGATCAGCTAATCCCAACATGTCGCGCACGTCGTCGGCCAGCACCTTGCCATCACCCTGACCTGCAGCATGGGCAATCGCCTGATCAAACAGAGACTGGGCGTCTCTCACCGAGCCTTCCGCTGCCCGGCAAATCATAGCGAGTGCGCCGTCTTCGACGTCCACCCCTTCCTTGCCCGCGATGAATTTAAGATTGTTGGCAAGTTCTGCGGCTTCAACGCGGCGAAGGTCGAACCTCTGACACCGTGACAGCACCGTTATCGGAACCTTGCGAATTTCTGTCGTGGCAAAGATGAATTTGACGTGTTCTGGCGGTTCTTCCAGCGTTTTCAGCAGGCCGTTAAAGGCCGCGGTCGAGAGCATGTGCACTTCATCGATAATATAAACCTTGTAACGCGCTGATACCGGTTTGTAGCGAACGCTGGCAATTATTTCTCTGATATCGGCAATGCCGGTATGGGAAGCAGCGTCCATCTCAATGACATCGACATGACTGCCTTCCATGATACTGGTGCAGTGAACGCCGGGTTTTGACAAATCAAGCGTCGGTTGTTGCACGTCTCCCAATTCATAATTCAATGCCCTTGCCAGTATCCGGGCGGTTGTTGTCTTACCAACTCCACGCACACCCGTGAGCATGTAGGCCTGCGCGATACGATTGGCCGCAAACGCATTGGAAAGAGTGCGCACCATCGGTTCCTGACCGATGAGGTCGTCAAAGTTTGTTGGTCGATATTTGCGGGCGAGAACGCGGTATTCTGTGTCTGCGCTGGAATCACTCATGCGTCGATTATACGCTCCATGACCCACGGTGTTTTAAATTATGTGGCATATTTCAAAACAACCCAAAGCAAATGTTACCAAACATCGCATATGCAACGTGGGGTGGAAGACTGGCTTAGCGTGACCCGTTCCGGAATCTCGTTGGGGCTGCTTCGTTCCCGATCTGACCCGATTGGCGAGTGGAGCGTCCACAAACCAGCCTTCCGGGGACAACATATCATGTGTGTGCCCCCTAATTGCAAGTGGGAATTACGCGATCACCTGATAGACTGACATTATGGGAACGAGTCTTTCACATTGGCAGCTGGATTCACGGTTGCAGGCAGATACAATCCGGGTCGTTGAAGATGATTTTCGCATCATTTTGCTGATGAACGACTGCCGATGGCCTTGGCTGATTCAAGTTCCCAAGATTGCCGATGCGGAGGAACTGCATGATCTTGATGGCGAGCGTGTGCTGCAGGAACTGGAAAGAACGACCATGTTGGCCAATCAGCTTAAGTCGATCACCCAATGCGAAAAGATCAATATCGCCTCGATTGGCAACATCGTCCGGCAACTACATATTCACATCATTGCCCGCAACCCCGGTGATGCCAATTGGCCCGGCCCTGTCTGGGGCCACGGTCAGGCTTTGCCGTACCCGGCTTCGCAATCTGCAGAGCTCGTTAAACAACTGAAAGACCGTATCATTGCCCCGTCCCTTCCTTGATCCTGAATTTCAACCCGACGAAGTCAGTGCGAAACTGGTGTTTTCGGGGGGACGCTTGGACCGATTGTCAGAAGACCGATCGGAAACCTGTGTCGAAGAGGCTCTGAACAAGCCAAACACCCGCATTTACGGATTTGCCCGGGGCCGCGTCTTGGTGTCGGTGGCCGATCACGGTGTACAGGGAGAGTTTTCTGTCGATGATTTGCAGGCATTTGGTCCGCAGACAGATAAGGCTGTTCTGCTGGGTCATCAGGGGGATCTGGACTATCTGGCCGCCCCTTTGTCGATAAACCCCGACGATGAGGGTTTTGAGTTGCCTGAACCGTTCAAGGCCATTGATTACCGTTCTCTGGGGCGGCAATTGTTATTGCCCCACCAGGCTCTTGGAAACGTGGCCTATGGCGGCGCACTGCTGGCCTGGCATGCTGCCAATCGATTTTGTAGCGGTTGTGGTTCCCCTACAGAACTGAAGGCAGGGGGTGCCAAACGCGGTTGCACCAACTGTCAACGGGAACATTTTCCACGAACCGATCCTGTGGTGATCATGCTAACCACCCATGGCGACAAATGTTTATTAGGCCGTTCCCATCATTTTGCGCCTGGCATGTATTCAGCTCTGGCAGGATTTGTCGAATCTGGAGAAACGCTGGAATCCGCCGTGCGGCGGGAAACTTTTGAAGAAAGTGGGATCCGGGTTGGCAAGGTTTCCTACCATGCCAGCCAGCCATGGCCCTTTCCCCACACGCTGATGATTGGGTGTTATGGGGAAGCTCTGGAAACGGAAATTGTGCGCGATGCAGCGGAACTGGACGACTGCCGATGGTTCACCCGTGCCGAAGTATTGGCAATAGCTGCCGAAAAAGGTCCGCAAAATGAGGACGGCAGTGCGCAGTTTTACCTGCCGCCCCAATTTGCCATTGCCAACAGACTTGTCGTTGATTGGGCCAATCAGGCTTAAATCGTCGCTGCGACCCGACCGCGGATTTTACCTTCCACGATATCAGTGGCGGCACCGATGAGGTCTTCAAACCCGATTTCGGTCGTCAGACTGTCGAGTTTCGCCATATCGAGATCGCTTGCCAAACGGTTCCATGCTTCGATCCGCACTGCGATGGGCGCCTGCACGCTATCGACACCGAGCAGGCTCACGCCCCGCAGGATAAACGGCATCACGGATGAAGGCAGATCAAAACCCTGCGCCAATCCACATGCCGCAACCGCACCACCATATTTGGTCTGTGCCAGAACATTGGCGAGTGTATGGGAGCCCACCGCGTCCACACCGCCTGCCCAACGCTCTTTGCCCAGAGGTCTGCCGGGTTCTGACAGCTCATTTCGATCGATGATTTCGTTGGCACCGAGGCCAGTCAGAAACTCGGCTTCGTCCATGCGCCCGGTTGATGCGATAACGTGATATCCCAGTTTGGAGAGAAGGGAGATCGCAACGGAGCCAACACCGCCATTGGCACCGGTTACAATGATCGGTCCACGGTTCGGCGTAATGTCATGGCTTTCAAGCGCCATTACGCAGAGCATGGCGGTGTATCCGGCGGTGCCAATGGACATCGCCTGTTTGGCGGATATGCCGTCGGGCCGTTTGATCAACCAGTCACCATTGACCCGTGCGCGTTCTGCATAGGCACCCCAGTGGGTTTCGCCAACGCCAAATCCATTGAGAATGACCGCATCACCTTCTTTGAAACCTGCATGGTTTGAATCTGTCACGGTGCCGGCAAAATCGATTCCCGGAACCATTGGCCAGTGACGAACAACCGGAGACTTGCCGGTGATTGCCAACCCGTCCTTGTAATTCACTGTGGTATGTTCAACGGCGACCGTGACGTCCCCTTCCATCAGATCGTCTTCTGGAATTTCGGTGATCTCGACGGTTTGTTTCTTTTCCTCATCGCGTGAAATGAGGATCGCTTTGAAATTTGACATGACGGCTTCCTGAATTAGCTCTCTGAATTCGACTTTTCGGATTTTGGTCGCAATATTGCAAGTTCTTCTGCGACGATTGCAATGGCTCCCAAGTTGATAAAACTATCGGCAATGTTAAACACTGCAAATGCCCAGGTTGACGTGTGAAAAAGGAAAAAATCAACGACATGTCCAAGCGTGGCGCGATCAATCAGATTGCCGATTGCGCCGGAAACAACAAGGGCAAATCCCAGCGAAGCCAGTTGTTGGTGACTGGGTACGCGCCGCCACAGGAAAATCATGAAGGCGGTTATTGCAAGTGTCATGACGATAAGCCCGACATTCCCAAAACCTTCCAGCATTGAGAACGCCACGCCCTTGTTATGCGTCAGATAGAGCGAGAAAAAGGGAATGACTTCTACCGCCTGATGAAAGGGCAGGTGACTGGTGGCGAGCCATTTTGAGACCTGATCGATCGCAATCAGCACAACCACCAGAAGAATCAGTTTTTTCTTCATGTGATGTCGTTCCCGATTCTGAGTTGGTGACGCCGCGCTTCAAACAACATAATGCCTGTTGCAACCGCAAGGTTGAGCGAATCGGCGGCTCCGTCCATCGCGATCAAGGCAAGACTGCTGCAGGCGCCTGCGAGCGCGTCGCTGAGCCCGGATTGTTCATTACCCATCAGGACGATTTGCGGTCCCTGCGCATAGTCGATTTCGCGGTGATCAACAGCGCCTTTCAGGTGTGTGCCCGTTACGCTGCCGCCCTGTTTTTTCCAATCGTCACAAAACTCGATAAACTGTATTTCATCTGTACGAACCAGTTTAATGTGAAACAACGAGCCCATCGTTGCCCGCACCGACTCCAATGCAAACGGGTCAGTGGATTCACCGACCAGAATCACCCCCTGCGCACCAAGCGCATCGGCCGTGCGAATAATTGTGCCCAGGTTGCCTGGATCCCGCACCCTGTCGAGGGCAACCCAGCATTGATTGCCGGCAGCCTTGATTCTTTCCAGCGGTGTTTGCATTTGTTGCATCACCGCGACAACGGCTTGAGGATTATCCTTGCGGGTAATCGAGGTCAGCAGCTTGTTGTTTGTTATTAAAACGTCGCCACCGCGTGAGCGCACCTGCGCCGCCAGCGCTTCGACCGCGGATTGAAGCTTCGTGTCCTGCACGGCCTGCCGACTATAAAGCAATGTGCGCACAGTCCAGTTTTTTTCCAACGCATCAGTGACCAGTTTTTGCCCTTCGGCGACAAACAGTCCTTCCCGGTCGCGGTTTTTCTTAGCAGCCAATCCCTTGATTGACTTAATGCGGGGATTGGCGGTCGACGATATTTCTTCAACACGTCCAATGCGGGGTGTGGGTTTGCTCATAGTTCACAGTCCGCAGAAACAAAGCGCGAAAACATTGATGTGGACAGGGTTCTCTGACTGTCCTGATGCCGCAGCACCAACTCGCCGGATTCAATGCGACCGTCGATACCGGCAAAGACTTCCTGCATGATCTCGTGCAACGCAAAATGAGAAGCGCGAATGGCATAAGCAGTCAGCACCGTCATCAGGGGACGGTCGGACTGCAGCGCCCGGACTAGATCAAGCATATGCGGCAGATGTTCAAACAACTGCCAGACTTCGCCCTTGGGCCCTCGGCCATAGGCCGGTGGATCCAAAAGGATGATGTCGTAGGTCTGGTTTCTTCGTTCTTCCCGGGCACAGAACTTAACCGCGTCGTCGCAAATCCAACGAATGGTCTTGTCCTGTAGCCCCGCCAGTTCCTGATTTTCACGGGCCCAGATAATTGCCTTTTTTGAAGCGTCAACATGGGTAACTTCGGCACCGGCCCGGGCTGCAACAAGCGACGCCAGACCGGTGTAGCCAAACAAGTTCAAGACGCGGACGGGGCGACCAATTTTTGCGTTTCTGATTGCGTTTTGCAGGGCGTGCCAATGGGCGGCCTGTTCGGGAAATACGCCGGTATGCCGAAATGAGGTAAAGCGGCCGAAAAAGGCTATGCCGTCAAATTCCAGGGGCCAGGTTTCAGGCAGGGGCTTTTTTGGAAAACGCCAGCGCCCCTGTCCTTCTTCATCCGTGTCGCCGGTAAACTCTGCATCAGCCTTCGACCACGCGGCGGGGTCGAGTTGAGGGGACCAAATGGCCTGTCCTTCAGGGCGACGAATGATCAGCGGCCCGTAACGTTCCAGTTTTTCGCCATTGCCGCTGTCCAAAACCGCATAATCATCCGTTGGTGGTGATTCCAATATCAGGCCTGTTACTTCTGGAAGTCGGGGGCCGCTGTGAATGCGACGCGGAGGCGGAGCCTTGCGTGCCGGGCGATCAGCTGTGGCCTTATCGACCTTCTCAACCTCATGCGACCTTTGGACGCGCGCCGGTTTTGAAGGAGGCCGTCGGTTGGATTTTCTGTCTGATTTATAGCGCGGTTTTGCCATAGACCCGCTTTACCCTCTTCGGGAGCAGGCGCAAACCCCCAATTGATGACACAAAGCTCTTGTTGGCGCTCGGCGGGGCTGATACCTGATAGTGAGAGACAGAATTGGAGAATTGTCGCATGGAAATGAACGGAAGCCATTTGATCACCGCATCACGCGAAACGGTATGGGCGGCGCTGAATGATCCTGAAGTTTTGAAAGCGTGTATTCCGGGCTGCAAGGAACTCGAAAAACAGTCCGACACGGAAATGAGTGCGACGGTTGTTGCAAAAGTGGGGCCGGTAAAGGCCACGTTTAAGGGCGAAGTGACACTTGAAAACCTGAACCCGCCAACCAGCTATTCGATCGTCGGAGAAGGTAAGGGCGGGATCGCCGGATTTGCCAAGGGCGGGGCCAATGTTTCCCTCACCGAGGTCGAAGGCGGAACACAGCTGGATTATGATGTCGACGCCAAGGTCGGTGGCAAGCTTGCGGCACTTGGGTCCAGGCTGATTGATTCCACGGCCAAAAAACTGGCTGGCGAATTCTTCACCAATTTTTCCAATCACGTTGGCGGCAGCAGCTGAGCTTCTGTTCAGCGAAGCCACAACCTGAAGTCGCCACTACTTTAACTAGGCCGCATTGGATGGCTTGGTTAGTCCAAGCGCACCGAGTGCCCTTTGTTCGCTTGTGAGAGTTTCGACCAGGGCGTCGGCCCTTTCGGTCTGCTTTTTGGCTTCAAATTCCATCTTTGATGCCTTTACTTTTTGCTCCCGGGCGCGTTTTCGATGTTTGCCCTGACGGATCCAGGTGGCAAAACCTCCTACGACCAGCCCGACAATTACCGCGCCAAATACCAATGCAAAAAGCGGCAGCGTGAAGGTATAGAGCGGCGCGTCACCGATCTGCGGTGGTATCGCTACAACAACTTCCTGACGGTTTGCCACCGCCAACGATATGATGATGATTCCGATCGGAAGAAGTATCAGAAAAGCGGCCACACGCTTCATGGGTTTTCGAATCCTAGCTGCAGTCTTTGGTTGAGCGCACAGTTGCACTAACCCGACCGGTTTTCAACGCGGTCGGCACGCATCAACTCGCAATTGGCATATAGGCGCGGGTAATTTTTATTTGTCGGAGTTTAACCGGTCGCGCAGGTCTTTTCCGGTTTTGAAAAATGGTACCCACTTTTCTTCAACTTCGACCCGCTCGCCGGTTCTGGGATTGCGACCAACCCGCGCACCACGGTTCTTGACCGAAAATGCACCGAAGCCGCGAAGCTCAACCCGGTCACCCTTTGCCAGAGCTTCAGTGATCTCGTTGAGAATTGCGTTGACGATGTTTTCAACGTCGCGCTGATACAGATGCGGATTTTGTTCGGCAATTGTTTGCACTAAACTCGACTTGATCACTGTACTTCCTCCTCGGAACGATCGGATATTCCTCATACAACTTGTCGACTTGAAATTCTAAGTGAGCCGTCAATCCGCATTGTTGATCACTCAATTGTTAAAGACTGCACCCTTTACCTGTCAATTCTCAAAGCTCCTATTTGTGCCAAATTGACAATAAACCTTCCAGAAACAGGCGTTTAGGGAAAATTGCGGGCAAATCGTCGGGATTCAGCACCGAAATTGCATGCACCGCGTTACTTTCTTTACCCAACAACCAACTGCTGATGGCCTGAATAAACGGAAGTCCATCGGATTCCCGAAGTGGTTTCCAGTCCTTGATTTCGAGATCCTTATCCAGTTCTTTCTGCTCAATCAGCCATTGTTTGGCCGTGGATTCTCCACCCACTGCATCGATCAATTTGTTCTTGAGCCCCCGGTCACCAGAGTAGACGCGACCATCTGCCAGCTTCAGAGCTTCTGGTCTGCTTAGGGACCGGCGTTCGGCCACCAGATCGACAAACCAGTTGTAACTGTCATTGATCAGGTCCTCGATCACCGCTTCCGCTCCAGGTGGTGGTGTGTGAAAGGGTGAGGGTTCTGCCTTTAGCGGTGAAGATTTGATTTCTTCAATCGAGACACCGATTTTGTCCAGCAGTTGAGAGGCTTGAGGATATTGGAAGATTACGCCAATTGAACCGACAATTGACGAGCGCCGGGCAACAATGTGGTCGGATGCCGATGCAATCATGTAACCGGCGGACGCAGCGAGAGTTTTGACGCTGGTGACGACCGGCTTCTTTTCTGAAATTTTGCGGACGGCGTCGTAGATGGCTTCTCCACCCGCGGTTGTGCCACCGGGCGAATTGATGGACAGCATGACTGCTTTCACATCATCTTCCTCTTCGATCTTGCTCAGCATTTTGAGCAGCTCGCGATCTTCGACAATGGTTCCGTCAATGGTGACGCGGGCGATATGGGCACCCGGTTTGGTCAAGCCGTCAAAACTTCCTGAAGCGGCCAACACGGCGATGATCGCAATGATCAGGGTCAGAAAAGCGCCAATGCGCCAAAATGACAGTTTGCGGCGCAGTTGCCGTCGGTCAAGAATAGTGTCGATATCCAGGGTCATGCTTCGTCCAACTCGGTCATGGTCTGATAGTCAGATACGTTCGGGGCGCTTCTGTGACAAGGTGTGATCTTAGCATGAATTGTCAGAGTTGTCGGTGGCGAACCTCACGGCCTGCTTTTTGACTATAGAGCGAGGCTGGGATTCGGGCGCGCACTCTTGTTCAGTCGATAGTGCAGGCAACGGGTGCGTTGCAGAACCCGTTGCCGATTGTCATGTCATTTGGGTGACAGGATCAGCCAAACCAACCTTTGATTTTTCCCCAAACTGACTTTTTCGGTGCGGCTTCGGCGGAGCCCTTTACCGGATCGGCGCCTTTGATTTCAGGCAGATCCTCACCTTCAAATTCCGCTTCCTCTGGAGTTGCTTCTGCCTTTTGAACGACTGCGTCAGTAATCACGTCAGCAAAGGAATTCATTTTGGCCAGCGTAGCGGGGCCCGCCATGCCATCGACAACCAGACCGTTGGCTTCCTGGAAAGCCATAACCGCTTTCTTGGTGCCCGGGCCAAAGCGGCCATCGGCATCAATGCCGAGGTCTTCCTGCATCGCTTTTACCGCAGAACCGCGTGACCCGACGCGAAGCAGCACCAGTTCAGGCAATCCCATAGCGGTGAATGTGTCTGGACCGGCAATGCCGTCCACTGCCAGGCCATTGGCCTGCTGAAAGGCCCGAACGGCTTTTTCTGTGCCTGGACCGAAGTCGCCATCTGCACCGATGCCCAATGCTTCCTGCAGACGTTTTACCGGAGCGCCCTTCAGGCCGCGTTTCAAAATTGACATTAAATTCTCC
>CAJQPW010000369.1 GCA_905480295.1 uncultured Rhizobiaceae group bacterium
CAATTTACCATCGGCCAGATTACCCGCAATGGATGCAATCATGGAAACTTCCAACAATTCCATCGGACTGAGGGGAGGTAAAATCGATCGCAACCTGGACGCCAACATGCTTTTCCCCGAGCCGGGCGGGCCAATCAACAGAAGGTTATGTCCGCCGGATGCGGCTACTTCCAGCGCCCGCTTTGCTGTTTCCTGACCCCTGATATCAGACATATCACCCAATTGATCAGCGTTCTTTTTCAGCGCAGCAATCGGTCGGCTGATCATCTGGGTGCCTTTGAAATGATTGGCCATGGCGATCAGGCTGCAGGGGGCGAGAATATCCATGTTGGGGTCTGCCCATGCCGCCTCACCGCCTGATGCCGCAGAACAAATGAGCCCTTTGTCCAGACTGTTGGCCCCCATTGCTGCCGGCAGCGCACCGGCGACGGCTGCAATTGTGCCATCAAGACCCAGTTCGCCCATAACGACATATCCACTCAAGGCATCCGCCGGTAACGCACCGATGGCACACATCAGAGCCAACGCAATCGGCAGGTCATAATGGCTGCCTTCCTTGGGAAGGTCCGCAGGGGCCAAGTTAACTGTCACCCGCCTGTTCGGCATGGAAAGGCCAGAGGCATGAATTGCCGATTGCACACGCTCGCGGCTCTCCGCCACCGCCTTGTCGGCAAGGCCAACAATTTGCATGTTCATTTTTCCGGGACCAACCATGACCTGAACATCAACCGGTATGGCCTGAATGCCTTGAAATGCGATTGTGGTGCAGCGTGAAACCATGGATCTACCCGCGCTTGTTGCGTCGAGCCCGCCCACCGGAGCAAACTAGCGTTGGCGTTTCAACAAGTCAAGAACAAATCATGAACACATTTGTCATCAATCCAACCTGTTGTGATGGTCGCTTCCAAGGTCACATCAACGGATTGACGTCAGGATCGACGTGCCTCAACGGCATCCCAGAACAGTGCGGCAATATCCAGCCCACCAAATTTCTTCACTTCGCGGATTCCCGTTGGTGATGTAACGTTGATCTCAGTCATGTAATCCCCGATCACGTCAATTCCAACGAAGATAAACCCGCGTCGCTTCAATTCCGGACCAATCGCTGCACAGATCTCCTGCTCCCGTTCGGTCATGCCAATGGCTTCAGCCCGCCCTCCGACATGCATGTTCGAGCGTGCCTCGTCGGCCGACGGCACACGGTTGATGGCCCCGACGGGTTCACCATCGATGAGAATGATGCGCTTATCTCCACTGCGAACCTCCTTCATGTAGCGTTGAGCGATGAACGGCTCGGGCCAGGTCGATTCGAACAGTTCCAGCAAAGACGACAGGTTCTGGTCTCCTTCCTGAATGCGGAACACGCCGGCGCCGCCATTGCCATAAAGCGGCTTGATAATGATGTCTTTGAATTCATCCCGGAACTTCCTGATTTCTTCCGACGATCGGGTAATCAGGGTTTCGGGCATCAGATCGGGGAATTCGGTGACAAATATTTTTTCCGGCGCGTTGCGTACTTCGGCAGGATTGTTGGCGACCAGCGTTCCACCAGGTTCAAAACTGTGTATACGTTCCAGCAAGTGTGTCGCAGTAATATAGCCCATGTGAAACGGCGGATCCTGGCGCATCAGCACAACGTCCATATCTGCAAGGTCTTCCACCCGGGCATCCCCAAGGTCAAAGTGATCTCCTGCCACATCCGTTACTTTTACACTTTCGCAAGCGGCATAGACGCGTCCATCGCGCATGCTCAACCGATCCACTTCATAGTGAAACAGCTGATAACCCCGTGTCTGCGCCTCAAGCATCAGCGCGAAGGTTGAATCCCCTTCAATCTGGACGGTGTTGATGTGGTCCATCTGAACGGCGACGCGAAGCGGCATGGTGATCTATCCTGATTGAGCAACTCCATCTCTATTTAACGATGTGGAGGGAATTGCAACACCCGGCGTAACCCGCGCTTACCAAACATCACGAAAATGAATGGGCCATTTCAAAGGCACGATTGCAATCACATCAAACCGCCAGCTCAACCGGGCAGCATCCCATTGCTGCGACAACCACCAGCTTGCAGCAGATTCAATCCTCTGCTGAGCTGTGCGGGTAACGCTATCCAGAGCTGTTTGAACGTTAGACCGCGCTTTAACCTCGACAAATATGACCAAATCTCCTTTGCGGGCGATCAGGTCAATTTCTCCAACTGGCGTTTTGTACCGACGTTCCAAGATGCGAAATCCGAGCAATCTCAGATACTGAGTGGCGACCCATTCGGCACGTCTGCCTTTGCGGTAAGCACGTTGTCGTTTGGGGTCTGTGCGACGACTGTTATTCCTTGGCATAGGCAGGCTCTGTTACGGTTTGCGTTGCCCTTTCCACAATTCACGTGTTGCCTGATCCTACCGTTGCGGCATGTACGGCCAAAATTACTAGTCGTGCTGTACCTGTCTTTGTTGCTGCAGAATCAAAGCCTGTTTGTATAATTCTTGCTTAGAGACACCCGTTTGCGTTGCGACATGACTGGCAGCCTGCTTTGTTTTCATCGTTTCCAGCGCCTTCAGCAGGTGCTGGGTTATCTGTTCCGGTTGGTTTTCCACCCTTTCTGATGCACCACTGATCACAATCACGATCTCACCACGAATGCGTTCCATCGCGTCAAACTCAATCTGCAATTGTCCAAGCGAACCGCGATGAAAAGTCTCGTACATTTTGGTCAGTTCACGACACACCGCGGCTTGGCGGTCCTCACCCAATTCACCCGCCAGATCACCAAGCGTTGCTCGCAACCGTTTTGGGCTTTCGAAGAAAATCAGCGTCGAACTTTGTTGCGCCAGATCAGCAATCCGCCGTTTACGGGCCTGCGATTTGGGTGGCAAAAATCCACAAAAATGGAATTCTCCATCACCCAGACCGCTGCCAACCAGCGCGGCCAATGGCGCACTGGCACCAGGAATGGGAACAACGGGCAAATCCAGTTCAGCGGCCTGTTTGACCAACCGAAAACCCGGATCGCTGATCAGCGGTGTTCCGGCATCACTGATCAGGACGACTGCCGCCCCGTCCTCGATCTGCCGCAGCAGGTCCGGGCCACGCCGATCGGCATTGTGTTCGTTGTAAGATACTTTTGGCCGATCGATGCCGTAGCGTTGAAGCAGAATTCCGCTGGTGCGGGTATCTTCACAGGCAATGACCGAAGCCCCGGCCAATGTCTGCAACCCCCGCAGGGTGATATCCCCCAGGTTTCCAATTGGTGTGGCCACGAGATAAAGACCTGCCGCAAGGCGTGGAGCAGGAAAAGGCACCCCTTGCACCACAAATTCAAAACGATCCTGCTGATTCATAGACAGCACCCTGCTTGAAGTTGACCGAAACGTAAACACAATGTCTTGTGGCGCGTCAGCGAACCGTTTATCTAAACTACAGGCAGCTGTGGGGAACCAGTGCCTGTTTTAAGAGGCTCTGCCACAGATCGAATCCCAATGGAAATTCTGGTGACTGATGATACGCGCAAATCGCGGTACAGCTGGCGATCGGCCCTTCCCGTCTTCGCAACCCTTCTGCTTTCCGCCTGCCAGTCAGGTGGCGTAACCGGGTCTGGAAGTCTGGACGGCTCAACCGGGCGCCTTGCCAATGACCAAACAGCATCAAGACCAGCGTTGTCGGCCCAGGTTTCGGGAGAGCGGGTTGGCAATGCACCCATTCGGATTGCTCTGCTGGTTCCACAGTCGGCGTCTGGTCCCGCAGGCATCGCTGGGCGTGAAATTGCTCTGGCCGCCAAACTGGCAATGCAGGATTTTAGCCGGGGCCAATTTGAGCTGGTTATCAAGGATACCAAAGGGCAGGCTGCCGAATCTGCAATACTGGCAGCGGAAGCCCGCGACGAAGGCGCTAGTCTGATTCTTGGCCCATTGTTTTCTGCCAATGTCAGCTCCACATCTGGGGAGACGGTGCCATCCAGGTTGCCGATGATTGCCTATACATCCGATATCGCCCGTGCGCGTTCTGGAGTTTATCTGCTGTCTTTTGCACCGGATGCTGACATTCGACGCACCTTAAACTTTGGTGTTTCATCTGGGTTTGACCGGGTGATCGCCGTTTTGCCAAACAGCAGCTACGGACGACTTGCTGAGCAAGAAGCGCGAAATACACTTCAACGGTCGGGTGGACAGCTTGTATCCGTTGCACGCTATTCCCGCGATTCAAACTCAATTGTGGAAGCTGCCCGGTCGATCGCACTGCCTTTGGCCAACGCGAATGCCATTTACATTCCAGAAGGCGGGCAGATTCCGGCTGCTGTTTTGAAAAGCCTGAAGAAAGCCGGCGTCGATCTCAGCGGAAAACAG
>CAJQPW010000370.1 GCA_905480295.1 uncultured Rhizobiaceae group bacterium
ATGGGTAACACCGGCTGGAGCTACAGCGAGGTACTCCCATATTTCAAACGCTCAGAGCGGCGAATTGGGCCAGGCGATGACGCTGTGCGCGGGCGAAACGGTGAGTTGCCGATCACCGATCTTGATCTGATCCACCCCGTCTGTGAAGCATTCATTGAAGGTGCCGCCCAAATGGGCATCCCACGCAATCCTGACTACAACAGCGGCGATCAGGCCGGAACCGGCTACTTCCAGCGCACCGTCTATAAAGGCTATCGCCATAGCGCAGCCAAGGCATTCCTGCGCCCGGCCAGTAAGCGACATAATGTTAACATTCGTACCAATGCGCAGGTGGCAGAGATCCTATTTGACGGCAATTGCGCCAACGGTGTTCGGTATTATCACGGCAAACAAAACAGCCCCCCAATCACTGTCCATGCAAGACGCGAGTTAATTCTGTGTGCGGGGGCGCTGAACACGCCCAAATTGCTGCAATTGTCAGGCATTGGCCCGGCCGAGATTCTCGGTGATCTGGGCATTAAAGTGCGGGTCGATCTGCGCGGCGTTGGCAATAATTTGCGCGATCACTACGGCGTGCGCATGGTGTCGCACCTGAAAGGCATTAAAACCTTCAATTCTATGGCACAGGGCCTCCCGTTGGGTCTTGAGATTGCGAAATGGCTTTTGGGCCGTCCAAGTCTGTTGTCCGTTAGCCCGTCGCTGGCGCACCTGTTCTGGAAATCCTCGGACGTGCTAGAAAATCCGGACCTTGAGTATGTGATGACGCCGGCAAGCTTTCGCGAAGGCACCGTTGGCCTTTTGGACAATGAACCGGGCATGACTGTGGGCGTCTGGCAAATGCGCCCCGAAAGCCATGGTTATGTACGCCCGTTGTCGCGCAACCCGTTTGATGCACCTGAGATCAATCCGAACTACCTGTCTGATCCGCACGATCAGCGGGTGCTACTGCGCTCGATCCGACTGGCGCGCAAGCTAATGACCACCACACCCCTTCAGCCATATCTGGCCGGCAAAACCAACCCCGATCAAAGCCTGCAAAGCGATGATGAGCTGCTTGACTGGGCACGACGCGAAGGCATCACGGTTTACCACATGATCGGAACGGCCCGGATGGGGCCGGATGGTGATCCGGGTGCAGTCGTCGATAGCCAGCTTCGGGTGCGTGGTCTGCAGGGGCTGCGCGTTGCTGACGCCTCGGTCATGCCTGTGATGCCGTCTGGCAACACCAATGCGCCAGTGATGATGATCGCGGAAAAGGCCGCTGACATGATTCTGGGGGAAACAGTTACACCCGCGGACCTCTGACGGGTTTTCGATAGGAGAGAACAGATGAAAACCTACCAGATGTATATTGACGGCGCGTGGACTGATGCTGCCAGTCAAGAGACATTCGAAAGCAAGAACCCCTACACGGGTGCGCCTTGGGCTCTAATCCCTCGCGGGCAGCAAGAGGATGCAAATCGCGCTGTTGCTGCGGCTACCCGTGCCTTTCGCTCAGACGATTGGGCGGGCATGACGGCCACCAATCGCGGACACATGCTGCGCAAGCTGGGAGATCTGATCGCTGAAAACGCCGAGGCCTTGGCTCGCACCGAAGTTCAGGACAACGGCAAGCTGTTCAACGAGATGTTCTTTCAGCTGAAATATGTGCCCGAGTGGTTCTATTACTACGCGGGTCTGGCCGACAAAATAGAAGGCGGCGTGATTCCGATTGATAAGCCCGAAATGCTGAACTTCACCCGATTTGAGCCACTTGGTGTTTGCGTTGGCATTACAGCTTGGAATTCGCCCTTGTTGCTTTTGGCCTACAAGCTGGCTCCGGCATTGGCCGCTGGTAACACGTTTATAGTGAAGCCGTCGGAGTTCACATCAGCCTCGACATTGGAACTGGCAAAGATCGTTGACCAGGTTGGTCTGCCCAGAGGTGTTTTCAACGTGGTGACAGGGTTCGGGGCTGAAGCCGGGGCTTGTCTTGTCGAACATGAAGGTGTGGCCAAGGTGGCATTTACCGGCTCTGAACAAACTGGACGGCACATTGCAGAGGTTGCCGCACGGACTTTCAAAAAGGTTACGTTGGAATTGGGAGGAAAATCCCCCAACATCGTTTTTGCTGATGCCGAGATGGACAACGCGGTGAACGGTGTAATTTCGGGCATTTTCGCCGCCTCGGGTCAGACCTGCATCGCCGGGTCGCGTCTGCTGCTCGAGCGCAGTATCCATGACGAGTTCCTCGAAAAACTGCTAAAGCTCGCCAAAACCGCACGGCTAGGTGATCCAATGGACACCGAAACCCAGGTTGGTCCGGTCACGACTGAGCAGCAGCTGGAAAAAGTTCTTGGCTACATTGATGTTGCCAAGAGAGAAGGCGCCGAGACCCTGATGGGCGGCGGCAGACCCGACCGTCCAGAATTGGGCAATGGTTGGTTTGTAGAACCCACCATCTTTGGTGGAGTGCGCAACGATATGTGCATTGCGCAGGAAGAGGTGTTTGGACCGGTCCTGTCCGTCATTCCCTTTGACAGCGCTGATGAAGCTTTGGGCATCGCCAATGACAGCAGATATGGCCTGGCTGCGGGGATCTGGACGCAAGACATTCGCAAAATCAAACATTTCTCGGAACGACTTCAGGCAGGGACCATCTGGGCCAATACCTACCGCGTTATCAGTTACATGACCCCACTGGGCGGCTACAAGAGTTCAGGGTTGGGTCGAGAGAACGGCCAGAATGCAATTTATCAGTATCTGCAGACGAAGAGCGTGATGATTTCAACGGCTTCTGAGGTCGCAAATCCATTCATCATGCGATGAGTAATCACTTCAGTCTAAAGCGAAAAACTTGCATGACGGTTTTTCAGTAGCGACTTCCCGCGCTATAAGATTCCTGATCAAGCGGAACGAGAATACTATCGAGCATTGAATAGACCTGCCTGATAATCTGCCAAGAACCTCGCGAACCGCATATTCTACCGACGTCAGTCGCACGTGGTTTAGTTGAGCAATGTCCTTGGCAACCACAATGCTATTTCCGGAAATAGGATCACCAGGATCAGGCCGATCAGCTGCAAAATCACAAAAGGGATGATGCCGCGATAGATCTGCTGGATGCGCACCTGCGGGGGCGCAACAGCTTTGAGATAGAATAGCGCAAAGCCAAAGGGTGGCGTTAAGAACGAGGTTTGCAGGTTGATCGCAATCAGGATTGCAAACCAGTAAACGACATCAATTCGTGCGACGTGATCGCCGAAGTCCAATTGCGCGATGATTGGTGCGAACACGGGCAGAACTATCAGAGTGATCTCGATCCAGTCAAAGAAGAACCCCAACACAAAGACCAGGCCAAGCAGCAGGAACAACAGACCCCACGGGCCAAGGCCCATCGCCTCGACCATGCCGATCACCAGATCATCGCCACCAAGCGCGCGAAAAATATAGCTAAAAAATGTCGCACCAACAAACAGGCCAAAGATCATCGCGTTGGTTTGTGCCGTACTGTCGACCACACCGGACACTGTGCGACCAAACTCCGCTAGTCTCTTCCACGGAGCCAGGGCAGTAATGCTGGCTGATTGGGCGCCGTTAGGTGATGCCTCAAGTGCGAATTCCTTGACCCCCAACGAGGGCAGGATAACCAAGTTGAAGAACCCCAATATCACGGCGCCAAGCGCACCAACCCCAGCGGCCTCTGTCGGAGTTGCCACTCCTCCAAGTATCGAGCCAAGCACCATACCGATCAGGATTACCGGCGGTACAAAACTGCGCATTATCATAATCGCTACACCGGTGCGCGTTCGCGGCCCCAAACTCTCAGATATTGGGGGAGCGAGAGATGGGTTGAGGGTGCAGCGGATGACGATGTAGACCATGTAGAGCGAGGCAAGAATCAGCCCCGGAAACACGGCCGCGACAAACAAGTTGCCCACCGAGCGCGACAGCAAGTCTGCCATGATGACCAGCATGATGGATGGTGGGATCAGGATACCCAGCGTCCCGGAAGCTGCAATTGTGCCCGTTGCCAGGGCATGATCGTAGTTGCGGTCGACCATGATCGGCAGGGCAAGCAGGCTCATCATGATGACCGAAGCTCCGATGATACCGGTGGTGGCTGCCAGAATTGTGCCCATGATGGTGACCGACAGTGCAAGGCCACCAGGGACACGTCGCATCAGGACCTGAAGGCAGTTCAGCAAGTCGCGAGCAACGCCAGATTTCTCCAGCATCGTGCCCATAAACACAAACATCGGGATCGCTGTCAGGATGAGGTTTTCCATGACCCCCCCGAAAATTCGCGACGGGAGCGTACTGAATTGAATAAATGCAAGCTCATCTGCGGCAATGCCGATCAAGCCAAAGGCCAGACCAACTCCACCCAGAACCCAGGCAACCGGAAAGCCGCTGAACAGCAGGAACGCGAGAGCGACAAACATCAACAACGGGAGGAGTTCTGTAATACCCATCAGTGGCCACCCCCGATTGTCGTTGCATTCAAGTCGTCGGGAAGCCTTCCGGCCAATCCTGCCATCGATTTGATGAGTTGGGATATCCCGGCCAGTCCGATCAAAACGAAAAGGATGATCAACCCGCTTTTAAGAATCCAGAGGTCCGTCAAGCCGGTCTGGGATTTTGAAATCTCGCCAGA
>CAJQPW010000371.1 GCA_905480295.1 uncultured Rhizobiaceae group bacterium
GTACGGCGTCGGAAACCTGCCAAAGTTTGCAGATGATCTGTTCAAGACAAGTGACGGCCGATGGATGATTCCCACTGCTGAGGCGCCGTTAACGAATATCGTCCGGGATTCCATCGTGGCCGCAGACTATCTTCCGCGGCGTTACACCGCTTTGACCAACTGCTTCCGCGCCGAGGCCGGCTCGGCTGGCCGCGATACCCGAGGCATGCTGCGTCAGCATCAATTTACCAAGGTGGAACTGGTTTCCATCACCGACGCTGAGAGCTCTGCGGCAGAACATGAACGCATGCTCGGCTGCGCAGAAGAAATCTTGAAACAATTAGGTCTTCATTATCGGGTGGTTACTCTTTGTACCGGCGATCTGGGCTTCAGTGCTCGCAAGACCTATGATATTGAAGTCTGGCTGCCCGGTCAGAACGCCTATCGGGAAATTTCGTCCTGTTCCGTGTGTGACGATTTTCAGGCCCGTCGCATGAACGCCCGTTACCGCCGGGATGGCGAAAAACAACTGCAATATTGTCATACGCTAAATGGATCCGGCGTTGCTGTCGGCCGAGCATTGATTGCCGTGATGGAAAACTATCAAAACGAAGATGGCTCCATCCGGGTACCGCAGGCGCTGACCCGTTATATGGGTGGAATAACACAGATTGACGCTCTTTGATGCGCATCCTGCTGACCAATGACGATGGTATTCATGCCCACGGACTCACCGTTCTTGAAGAAGTCGCACGCACTCTTTCGGATGATATCTGGATTGTCGCTCCGGAGACTGATCAAAGTGGCCTTGCCCACTCGCTGACGCTGAACCATCCATTGCGCGCACGGGAAGTGCGTGAAAAAACTTTCGCAGTCACAGGCACGCCAACTGATTGCGTTATCATGGGTGTGCGCCAGCTTGTCGATGGTCCGGTTGACCTGGTGTTGTCCGGAATTAATGCCGGCCAGAATGTCGGCGATTATGTCACGTATTCAGGTACCGTTGCCGGTGCCATGGAAGGAGCATTGCTGGGTATTCGCTCTATTGCCCTGTCACAGGCGTTCAATTTTGATCATCACCGCAATGTTCCCTGGGATACGGCGCGCACGCTGGCTCCAGCCTTGCTGCAGCAATTGCTCGACTTGGATATGCCGGTCGATACGCTGATCAACATCAATTTCCCAAACTGCCCACCCTCGGAGGTAGAAGGCAACACCGTTGCAAGTCAGGGAAAGTTTGAACACGGGTTGGGCATTGGCGAACGCGCCGACGGGCGAGGCATGCCATATTACTGGCTGGAATTTATCGGCAAACCGCCGGTTCATCAGCCGGGCACGGACATTGATGCATTGGTCAACAAGCAAATCGCGATTACGCCAGTCAGAATGGACATGACCCATCATGCGTTTCTACAGAACCTGAAGGCCCATTTGAAAGGATAAACGGATGGCGCAGCAACCCGAGTCGCTCCCCGAAGGTATTGTCGGATTGATGTTGCGGTTGCGGGGTATTGGCATTGTCGATCCGCAATTCCTGAAAATTGTTGAATCGGTGCCGCACGAGCAATTCGTCCCGGTTCAGTTTTTCGACAAGGCCTGGCGCCCCCATTCGCTTCCCATTGCATGCGGTCAGACCATGTTGTCACCAGATGCAACCATTCGCATGGTCGAGGCCTTGGGGGTAGCGGACAGTCACACGGTCTTGGAGATTGGCACCGGAACCGGATATCAGACCGCTCTGTTGGCGCGCATGGCAAAAAAGGTTCATTCGGTCGACCGTTACAAGACGTTGATTGATGCCGCTGGTGAGCGATTGCAGCGGTTAGGCCTAACAAACGCGACCCTCGATCTTGCGGATGGCAATGCCGAAATCAGTGGGCAAGGTCTGTATGACCGCATCATTTGTGATCTCGCTTACCCGGGAATGCCGCGCCTGCTTCTCGAGCAGATGGTGTCTGGTGGCAAGGTTGTGACGATCATTGGCGAAGCCGGTAGCGAACAGATGGTGGTCAGGCTGACCAAGATCGGCAGCCGGTTTGAGCGGGAAAACCTGTTTCCAATTCGGGCAGGAAGTTTTGAAACCGGGTTGGCGATGGCGCTGTAATCAGGAAAATTTCTTGATCTTTTGTTTCGAGTTGGGAGTTTAACGGCCAATTAAGGTTGATACGCTTTAATGGATTCCAGTATTGAGTTGTCATTGGAAGAGTTATGCGTACCAATCTTCTCGCGCGGCGTTTGCGCGTGCTTTCACAGGCTACTGCAGTTTGTGCAGTGGCTGGATTAGCTACAGCCTGCAGTAGTGATGTATCCCGTCTGGATTCGTTCATGACGGCTTCGGTGTCAAAAACCGACAATCAACGACAAATTGTTGGTGGTGGTCAGCCCGGGCTCGATGCCTATGCTGAACGGCATGAGACCAGTAGCGATGGAATTAGGGTTGGGTCGCCTCAATCCACTTATGGCAGCGGTGTCCGTTCGTCGAGCGTTTCGCCGAGCACCGTAACCCGTTCCAGTCTTCCGCCCGTCGATCAACAAGCATCGGCAGGGCCAATCGTTCTGCAGCCACGCCAGGCGCTTAGCAAGCCCTTGCGGGTATCGTCGACCGATCCGATGACGACAAATTCGATTGCCGGTTCGGGTGCACCCAAGCCAGCCTCGGGATGGGACAAAACTAACGGGACATGGGTAACCGTTCGTTTTGGTGAAACCCTCTACAACATCTCCAGGCGTTATGGCGTGCCGGTTTCTGCGATCATGAAAGCCAACAGCATTTCCAATGGTGACGCCGTGAGCGCGGGAAGCCGTATCCTGATTCCCACCTATCAATATTCCAGTGCCGCACCGGTTTCTGCCCCAGACAATAACCCGGTTACGCGTGCCTCTCGGGCCTCACGCGGGTTCCAGGGGCAGGCGCAAGGTACGCTCACCGTGCCCAGAACCCGTTCGCAGAACCTGGCAGCACAACAGCCCGAGCAACAACCGGTCGCGCAGAACAGTGCAGTCGCTTCCAACCCGTTCCACTACACAGTGCAAAAGGGCGATACCCTTTCTGGCATTGCCCAGCGCAACGGCCTTTCCATGGCGGCGCTCAAAACCGCCAACAATATGAATACTGATGTGGTGCGGTTGGGGCAGCGCTTGACGATACCGGGATCAGACACAGTTGTAACCGGCAGCATTCCCAAATCGAGTGGGACTGTCGCTGGAATCAAGTCGATCAAGCGGAAGCCTGACAACACTGTCGTCGTGGTCAAGCAAACCAGCACAGGTGAAAAACAGGTAACCGCGTCTGCTGGTGCTCAGTTCCGTTGGCCTGCTCAGGGGCGCGTTATTTCTAATTTCGGAGACCGTGTTGCCGGTGGTGCTAATGACGGTATCGACATTTCGGTGCCGGTGGGCACGCCGGTCAAGGCAAGTGAAACCGGAACAGTCATTTATTCCGGATCGGAGCTTGAAGATTTCGGCAATCTGATCCTGCTGAGTCATGCGGGTGGGTGGGTATCAGCCTATGCCCATGCCAGTACCACGTTGGTTCGCCGGGGACAGAAAGTCAGCCGAGGGCAGGTGATCGCAAAATCGGGCCGCTCTGGTAATGCCACCGTACCAAAACTGCATTTTGAGTTGCGCAAGAACTCAAATCCGGTCAATCCGCTGCAACATTTGGCCCGTTAAACGCAGTTTGATTCAAAAAGGGCGTCGGTTGAGACCAAAAAATGGCTTAACCGATGCTTTTGCCAAGCCTTCCTGCCAAATCGACAACAAATTGCCAGGCCACGCGACCTGAGCGGCTGCCCCGGGTGGTCGACCACTCCAATGCGTCCGCCCTGACATCTTCGACCGATGTGCCCAGGCCGAAATGCTGGATATATCCGTCGACCATCGACAGATAGTCATCCTGATTGCATTTATGGAAACCCAGCCAAAGACCGAATCGGTCAGACAGGGATACTTTTTCCTCCACCGCTTCACTGGGTGATATGGACGTGGAGCGTTCGTTTTCAATCATATCGCGCGGCATGAGGTGTCGGCGGTTAGATGTAGCGTAAAATATCGCATTTTCGGGACGGCCTTCAACGCCTCCATCCAAAGCCGCCTTGAGCGCCTTGTAGCTGGTATCATCGTGATCAAAGGACAAGTCGTCGCAAAACAGGATAAAGCGGAAGGGCAGGGACCGGATAAGGGTCAGTAATTCGGGAAGACTATCAATGTCTTCGCGATGAATTTCGATCAGTTTCAGGGGTTCTTTTTCGGAGCCCTGTTGTTGGTTGATCGTTGCATGGGCAGCCTTTACGAGAGACGACTTGCCCATTCCACGTGCACCCCACAGAAGGGCGTTATTGGCAGAGTGACCGCTTGCAAAGCGCTGTGTATTGTCGATGAGAATGTCCCGAACGGTGTCGATTCCCTTCAGCAATACCATTTCCACGCGATTGACCCGGGCAACGGGTTGCAGCTCGCTGCCGGCGGCGTGCCAAACAAAGGCATCTGCAGCATCAAGATCGAGCGGAGCAGGCGCCGCCGGCACAGCCCGTTCCAGCAGGGTATTGAGTTTGTCCAACTTGTCGTTGAGTAGGGTGATGGGGTCGGTTGATTTATCTGACATACGATTTGTAATGGGTTGGATGGTGCCCGGCTGCTAGCATGGCTGGCCCGGGAAGTGAAGAAACCTTGTTCAGCTGGTAACAATCGCCGGAGACCTTATTGCATTGACGGGCGCTATGACTATATTCCGCGCAAAGTTTTTGCGCTAAACCGGCGCCCCCAGAATCAACCAAAATCGAGGCTTATCATGTTTATTACCCCCGCTTACGCACAATCAGCCGGTGGCGCTGGAGGAGGCATTCTTGAGCTTCTGTTCCCACTCATACTCGTCGGTGGTATCATGTGGTTCCTGGTGATCCGTCCACAACGCCAACAGCAGAAGGCTCGGGCCGAGATGCTGTCGAATGTTCGCCGCAACGATACGGTCGTTACCGGTGGCGGCCTGGTTGGGAAAGTCACCAAAGTGATCGACGATGCCGAGGTCGAAGTTCAGATCGCACCGGATGTAAAGGTCCGGGCCATGCGTTCAATGCTGGCTGACGTTCGTGTGAAAGGTGACACGCCTAAAAACGACAACAAGCCAGCCAAAGCAGCCAAGACGACCAAAGCAGCCAAGACGACCAAAACAACCAAAACGGCAAATACTGATAAGGCCGATAAGGCTACCAAGGCTGACCCGAAAAAATAGGCCTGCTACCGACTGCACTGATACCCTAAGTCGTAGAACAAACCGGAGCGTTTGACGCATGTTGCATTTCACCAAGGCAAAGATGATTGCCATTTTTCTGGCCGTGCTATTCGGCATTTCTCTGGCCAGTCCCAACATGCTGTCGCAATCGACGTTGGATGCATTGCCGGATTTCATGCCCAAGAGCAAAGTTTCTCTTGGTCTGGACCTTCAGGGTGGGGTGCATCTGCAGGTTAAGGTTGAACGCAAAGACATCGCAGAAGAACGGCTTGAAAACCTGGAAAGCGATGTTCGCAGCCAAATGCGTGACCGGACTCAGGGGCCACTGGGCTATGGGGGCATTCGCGCGGCTGGTGATACCGTTACGGTACGATTGCTGAAACCGGAAGATGCAGGGCCCGCAAAGCAACGCCTTGCATCCCTGTTGGATCCGGTTGTCCCTACGGGAACATTGCTCGGTGGTTTGGGTATTGTTGAGGTGGAACTGAACGAACCATCCGTTGGTGTTTTGGAATACAAGCTGACAGACGAAGGTATTGATGAACGTCTGCGGTCCGCTGTTTCTCAGTCCATCGAAGTTATTCGTCGCAGAGTTGATGAACTGGGCACCACGGAACCCATTATTCAGCGACAGGGGGTCGACCGTATCATTGTTCAGGTTCCCGGCTTTGATGATCCGGAGCGTCTGAAAGAGGTTATCGGCACCACGGCGAAGCTTGGATTCCATGAAGTCTCCGACACTATGAGTGCCGCCGATGCGCTGGCCAATCGGCCTCCCGTTGGTTTCAAAGTGATCCCGTCATCGGATCCGGAAGGTGGAGAACCTAACGTTCTCATCGAAAAAGCGCCAAAAATTCCTGGAGAAGGTCTGGTTGATGCTCAACCCGGCTTTGATCAACGCACCAACGAACCCATTGTTACGTTCCGTTTTGATAACAAAAATGCCCAGCGTTTCTGTAAATACAGCTCGGCAAATGTGGGCAAACGCTTCGCCATTGTTCTTGATGACACATCGATCTCCGCGCCAGTGATCCGGGACGCTATTTGTGGTGGATCGGGGCAGATATCGGGTAACTTTACGGCCCAGTCCGCCAATGACCTTGCCGTGTTGATGCGTGCTGGTGCGCTGCCAGCGGAAATCACCTTCGTCGAGGAACGTACGGTTGGACCGGGACTTGGTCTCGACTCGATCAACGCTGGTAAATTTGCTTCCGTCGTTGCTGGCATATTGGTCATCATCTTCATGCTGATGGCCTATGGTTTGCTCGGCATCATCGCCAATATCGCACTGGCTGCAAATATCATCATCATTATCGGTCTGCTGTCCTTGATCGGTGCCACGCTGACCCTTCCGGGCATTGCCGGTATTGTCTTGACGATGGGGATGGCGGTTGACGCCAACGTGCTGATCTATGAAAGAATTTTTGAAGAAAAACGGGCCGGGAGATCCCTGGTGCAGGCCATTGATACCGGGTTCCGTCAGGCTTTGGGTACCATTCTTGATGCCAACATCACCACGCTGATTGCCGCGTTTATCCTGTTTTATCTCGGTTCTGGCCCCATCAAAGGTTTTGCGGTCACGCTGGCCATCGGTATTTTAACGTCGGTGTTCACGGCCTTCACATTGACGCGTCTTCTGGTCACCCTGTGGCTTCGCTATCAGCGCCCCAAAGACATGCCGCGGCGCTTCATCAGGCTTGTGCCGGATGGCACAAAACTGGCCTTCATGATCTATCGCAAACTGTCCTTCCCCTTCTCGGCAATTTTGTTGGTTGGATCGCTGGTGATGTTTGTCGCCGTCAACCTCAACTATGGCATTGATTTCCGTGGTGGGACGCTGATCGAGTACCAGTCCAAATCCGAACAGGCCGATTTGGGTGAAGTGCGATCACGCTTGTCTGACCTTAACCTTGGCGATGTTCAGGTTCAGGAGTTTGGCGCACCAAACGAAATATTGATCCGAATCGAAAGCCAGGGTGGGGGAGACAATTCAGAACAGTCTGCGCTCGCAAAAGTGCGCGCCGTGATGGATGACGATCACGCCTTCCGACGCCAGGAAGTGGTTGGGCCGACGGTTTCCGGCGAGCTTGCTCAGGCCGGGACCATCGCTGTTATCGCGTCACTGCTGGCCATTATGGTCTATATCTGGTTCCGCTTTGAATGGCAGTTTGCCATTGGTGCGGTGCTGGCAACGATGCACGACGTCATATTGACGATCGGCATGTTTGCGGTGCTGCAACTGGAGTTCTCACTGTCGTCCATTGCCGCGATTCTGACGATTGTTGGCTATTCGCTCAATGACACGGTGGTGGTCTATGACCGAATACGAGAAAACTTGCGAAAATATAAGAAATTGTCCATTCGTGAGTTGCTCGACATGTCGATCAACAACACGCTGTCACGTACGGTGCTGACTTCTGTCACCACCTTGCTGGCGCTGTTGGCCCTGTATTTCCTTGGTGGTGAAGTGCTGCGCGGGTTCACTTTCGCCATGATCTTCGGTGTATTGATTGGTACCTATTCCTCAATTTTCATCGCGGCACCGGTGCTGATCCTGTTCAAACTGCGCCCTGGTGCAATGGATCGCGACGATCCTTCACCCTATTCCGGTCAGGAAGCTCAGGAAGTCCAATAATTGTCTGAAGCACAGAAATCGGGAACGGCGGGTCTGGTGATTCAACCGGCCCACTTCCCGGGTCGTGCACCAGTCGATACCTATGGAAATGGTGGGTTTCGGTTTGCCGACATGTCTCACAAGGGAAGCATATTGTGCCTGCCAAGTGGAATTTATGGTTGGGTGGCTAAGACACCAAATGATATATCGCTTTCCACGTTTAAACGGGTGCTGTCTGAAACCGATCTTGAGATCGTGTTGGTGGGAACGGGGGCTGATCTGATTCCATTGCCAAAATCTTTGCGCGATGCCCTGCAGAAAAAAGGCATACGTGCTGATCCGATGAGCACCGGAGCGGCTGCGCGCACGTTTAACGTGCTGCTTGCCGAAGGACGCGCAGTGGGCGCGGCCCTTCTGGCAGTAGATTGAGCCAATGGGTGAGAATTTAACTACCAGCGATCAATCCCATTGTTTGAATATGGTGAAAGAACACGCAAGCGATCTTTATCTGTGCGATTTGCTGCTGCCTGAACCACTGCGCCATGAGATTGCCGTGATCCATGCATTTCACGTGGAAATCACCAATATTACCCTATCCATGGGTGACCCGATGGCCTCTCAGATCCGCCTGCAATGGTGGTGCGATGTCATCGATGGACAGCGGGACGAAGAAGCCCAGGGTCATCCGGTGGCGCGTGCACTGCTGGACCTCATCAAGCGACACAAATTGCCGCAAGGATCGTTCGTCGCGAAGGCACAGGCTCATATTTTCGATCTCTATAACGACCCCATGGGGGATCGCACGATGTTTGAGGGCTATTGTGGTGAGACCCGGTCGTGCCTTTTTCAATGGGCGGTGCTGATTGCAGGCCCAACAATGGCCGAAAAAGCTGCAGATGCCAGTGGTCATGCCGGTGTCGCTGTGGCGATCGTCAATATCCTGGAAAACATGGCGGTTCTGCACAATCACGGCCGTGTACATGTTCCAAGCGATCTATTGCGGGCGGTTGGCCTGGATGGTGCTGCTTTCCTTTCCAAACCGGGTGATCAGCATCGATACTGCATCGAAGGTCTGCTGGAACTGGCCTGGGAACACCACGCAAAAGCCCTGACGGCATTAGACGAATTTGCGGTTTCATCCGGGCCAAAACCATCAAGAAAATCGTCCAGGAATCCACAGCCGGTTGCCCTGCGACTCGTCTATAAACCCCTGGCACCATTGCCTGTTTATCTGAAGTCCGTTCAACGGGATCCCCTCGCTGTGTTCGGTGCGCGACGGCGGGTGTCGCAGTTGAAAAAACAATGGGCGATGTGGCGTTTTTGAGCAGACAATTTGCCCCATTGTGTTCGCATTATTTTAACGGGTGATCGGCTAAACTCTCTGCCGGGGCGCTGATTTCATTCTAGTCTTCGAAATGGAGATACCTTTGGATAAGCCAATTGATGAGTGGAAGCGTCGCTTCCGCGGTATGGAGCCGGAGCAGCTCCTGAATGCATGGTCGGCAAAGGCCAAGGACCGCGTGTCCTGGTCGGAAGACAGCAATTTTCACGCAGCAGTCGCAGAGCGCTTTCGTCAGATCGGCAACATGGCGATTGATCTTGATGAGGATCAGCGGCTGGAGTTGTGCAAGAGAGGCAATATCATTCTCGACCGCCTCCAGAACGTTTTAAAGGACGAGCCGAGCAAGCTCGAGCCGATCAGGGAATGCGTCGCCAGTTCCGATGCCTATTTTGAGAAATTCGGCAGCCGCACCGCGCGTTACTATATGTATGAGCAGGGTGTGATTGACGAGTGGGGCGACCGCGTGTTCCTCAGCTAGCCTATTGGGCTGCTAAACCACGTTCTGATTTTATCAACCAGTCATCTATGTCTGTCAGTGCTCTTGCTGTAACGGCGAGCTTTTTTGCAGCGCCTTTTTCCTTACCGCGCCATCGTCCCACATGCCCTTCGGGTTTGGCGATTTCGACCGGTGGAAAAAGGCCGAAATTGATGTTCATTGGCTGGAAAGACTTTTTGCCCATTTCCTCTTCATAGGCGATATGGCCTTTAGTGATATGGGTTAAGAGGGCGCCAAATGCCGTCGTTTGCGGTGGTAAGGATGGGCTTTGACCATGCAGTTCCTCGGCAAGAAAACGGCCGGTCAACAGCCCAATTGCAGCCGATTCCACATAGCCTTCACAGCCGGTGATCTGCCCGGCAAAGCGAATATGCGGCCGCGACTTCAGGCGCAAGGTCTCATCAAGCAGGAACGGGGAGTTGAGGTAGGTATTGCGGTGCAATCCGCCCAATCGGGCAAATTCGGCGGTTTGCAACCCGGGGATGGTCCGGAATATTTCAACTTGAGCACCGTATTTCAACTTTGTCTGAAACCCGACCATATTGTACAGCGTTCCAAGGGCATTGTCCTGGCGCAGCTGAACCACGGCATAGGCCTTTTCATCCGGTTTATGGGCATTGGTCAGACCCATGGGTTTCATCGGGCCGTGGCGCAGGGTTTCGCGACCCCGTTCCGCCATCACCTCAATGGGCAGGCAACCATCGAAATAGGGGACATTTTCCCATTGTTTGAATTCGGTTTTTTCTCCGCCGACCAATGCATCGATGAACGCTTCATATTGTTCCCGGTCCATTGGACAATTGATGTAGTCTTTGCCAGTGCCACCGGGCCCGACCTTATCGTAGCGTGACTGAAACCAGGCGGTATCGAAATCAATTGAATCGAAATGTATGATAGGGGCAATTGCGTCAAAGAATGACAGGGCTTCCTGACCGGTTTCAGCGGCAATTTCCGCTGCCAGAGAGGGCGCTGTCAGCGGTCCGGTTGCAATGATAGTCGGTCCCCAGGACTCCGGTGGCAGGCCAACCACTTCCTCCCGGGATATTGTGATCAGGGGTTCACCTTCCAGTGCCTCGGTCACAGCTGCGCTGAAACCTTCGCGGTCAACGGCCAAAGCCGATCCAGCTGGAACCTTATGCTGGTCAGCGCTGGCCAGAATGAGAGA